>CAYGMW010000135.1:0-9059 GCA_964350975.1 uncultured Acidimicrobiales bacterium
GCACGTGTCGACCACGGCCGCCCGGTTCGATGTTGTGATCGAACGTTGGGGCGCCCAGTGCGTCGAGGTGTTCCGCGCCGATGGGCTCGTGGGTCACTACACGCCCGCCCCCGACGACGCCGACGCCAACGGGTGTCGCTGGCCGGTGTCGCTCCATGTGCCCATTGGCGCCTCGTGGACGTCGGGTTTCTACCTTGCGACGCTGACCGCAGTCGGTGCACCGGCAGGGCACGATGTCGCCCACGCCTGTTTTGTGGTGCGCGGCGCCGGAGCCGAACGGACCTTGCTGGTGCTGGGCACCAACACCTGGAACGCCTACAACACCTGGGGCGGAAAGAGTCTCTACACGGGGGGTCACCAGGTGTCGTTCCGGCGCCCGTTCGGCCGCGGGATCCTGTGCCGTCCTGAGGTCGAACGCGACGACCGCAAGGCTCGGCCGGTGCGGTACCGGGAGGCCCCCGATGCCAACGGTTCGATCTTCCAGGCCTACCGAACACGACACGGATACCCCGCCGCAATCGGGTCGGCCGGGTGGTTCACCCACGAACGGCGCTTCGTCGAATGGGCCGAGACCGCCGGGCACTCGTTCGATATGGCAGTGTCGACCGATCTCGACGAACACCCGGGCCTGCTCGACGGGTACGACCTTGTGATTGGTGTAGGCCACGACGAGTACTGGTCCGTCGGCGGACGAGACGCCGTCGACACGCACATCGCCCGCGGCGGCAATTACGCCAGTTTTTCGGGCAACACCATGTTCTGGCAGGTCCGCTTGGTCGGAGGCCCGGCCAACGTCGATCACATGGTGGGTTACAAGTACTCAGCCCACGAAACCGACCCCGTTGTGGCCGCCGGACACCCCTCGCAGATGACCGGCATGTGGGCCGATCCGCTCGTTGGACGCCCCGAATGGTCCACGATCGGCGGCGGCTCGGCCTTTGGCCTGTACCACCGCTTCGGCCAGGCCACGCCGCGCGGGTCCGGCGGATTCTCCATCGTCGACCCCGACCACTGGATGGTTGCAGGCACCGGGCTTGGGTATGGCGACGTGGTCGGTCGCGACGACGGCGTCGTGGGATACGAAACGGTCGGGTGTCCGGTCCAGTTCGACGACAACCATCGCCTCGTGGCGCGGCCGGTCGAGGCGTTGCCGGCCGAGGTCGACATCGTTGGCTTTTGTCTGTCGTCCAACCTGGCCGCGGGGGAGTACCCGGCATCGATTTCGGCCCTGGACGATCAGGGCGACGTCGAGTTCATCGCCAGCCGGCTCAGCGGCGAGATCACCCCTGACACCATCGGCAAGTGGAAACGAGGCAACTCAGTGATGCTCACCTGTCGACCCCAGGGTCCCGATGGCGGGCAGGTTGCCACTATTGGCACGACCGATTGGGTGTTTGGCCTGGCCAACGACCCGCTCGTTGGCCAGATCACCAGCAATGTGTTGGACGCGCTGGGCGCGACACGCGGTTGATGACTCACACAGATGGGACCTTGGTCCCGGTTGGGGTTAGTCCGTACAAAGTAGGGTGGGTCGCATGAGTTTTCCCCTCCTGGGCGCGTCGCACGTGCTCGCATCGGGCGCGTTGTTGCCGGCCCGAAACCAGATGGCCCTGTCGCTTGGCTGGCACATCGTGTTGTCATGTTTCGGCGTCGCGATGCCGGCGATGATCTTCGTGTTGCACCGCCGCGGTCTTCGAGGCGACAAGGTGTCGCTCGAGCTGGCAAAGCGGTGGTCGAAAGCCGCCGCGGTGCTCTTCGCCATCGGCGCGGTCTCGGGCACGATCCTGTCGTTCGAGCTGGGCCTGTTGTGGCCAGGGCTCATGGAAACCTATGGCGACGTCGTCGGCCTCGCCTTTGCCCTCGAAGGCATCGCCTTCTTCACCGAAGCCATCTTCTTGGGCATCTACGTCTATGGCTGGGGTCGGCTCCCCGGACACATGCACTCGCTGATGTTGGTGCCCATCGTGGCCTCAGGAGTCATCGGCGCCTACATGGTGGTGTCGGTGAACGCCTGGATGAACGACCCCACCGGGTTCGACATCATCAACGGCGAGGTCGCCAACATTGATCCTGTGGCCGCGATCTTCAACAGCCGCTCGGTGCTGATGTCGGTGCACATGTTTCTGGCCGCCTACATGGTCGTGGGTTTCTTGATGGCCTCGGTGTACGCGATCGGCATGCTGCGAGGCCGAGTCGACCAGCTGCACCGCACCGGCCTGCTGATCGGCCTGATGTTCGCAGCCATCGCCACTCCGATTCAGCCCATTGTTGGCCATATCGCCGGCCAGCGCATCGCCGACGACCAGCCAATCAAGCTGGCTGCGATCGAAGGTCTGGCCGAGACCGACTCCAATGTTCCTCTCGAACTGGGCGGTTGGTACAGCAACGGCGAGCTGCGCGGCGCGATCGAGGTACCGATTCCTGGGTTGTTGTCGTTCCTGGCCCAAAACGACTTCGATGCTGAGGTGATTGGGCTCAACGCCGTCGCCGCCGAAGACCAGCCCCCCGTCAACATCGTGCGGTTCTCCTACCAGATCATGATCGGCATCGGCACCGCGCTGGTTGGTCTGGTGGCGTGGGCCGCGTGGCGCTGGAAGCGGCGCCGAGACCAATTCTTCGACAGCCCGTGGTTCTTGCGTGCCCTCGCCGTGTCGGGTGTTGCGGCCGTGGTTGCCATGGAGACTGGCTGGATCACCACCGAGGTCGGGCGCCAACCATGGATTGTCCATGGCCTGATGCGAACCGAAGACGCCGTGACCGATGCTGGCTATATCTGGGTCACCTTGACGATCTTGGCCCTGGTGTATGCCGGCATGACCTGGGGGGCCTACAAGGTGCTGAAATCGATGTCGCGGCGTTGGGCCGCCGGCGAAACCGATCTTCAGTCGCCCTATGGGCCATCGCTCGGATTCGTTCCGGTCAGCGCCGGATCAGATGGCAACACGGCGGAGGTTCGGTCATGAATCTGGCTGACGTTGTTGCCGTCATCATGTTCCTCGGCGTGGTGCTCTACGCCGTGTTTGGCGGAGCCGACTTCGGCAGCGGAGTCTGGGATCTCACCGCTGGTAACGCCGAAAAGGGCGGACGACTTCGACGGGTGATCGACCATGCCCTCGGGCCAGTCTGGGAAGCCAACCATGTGTGGCTCATCTTCGTTCTGGTGTTCTTGTGGACCGGGTTCCCCAGCCCGTTCGCCGCGATCATGCGCACCCTTGCGATCCCGTTCTGGTTCGCAGGCCTCGGCATTGTGTTGCGCGGCGCAGGGTTCGCGTTTCGAAAGTTTGCCCCCGACGTCGGCTTCGCGAAGGCTGCGGGTGTGGTGTTCGCAGCCTCGTCGCTGATCACACCGTTCTTCCTCGGAGCCATCGCCGGCGCAGTGGCGTCAGGCCGCGTTCCGGCAACGGGGACGGGCGATATCTGGTCGTCATGGCTGAACCCGACCTCGATCCTCGGTGGCGTGCTCGCCGTGCTGACCTGCACGTTTCTGGCCGGGGTGTTCTTGGCCGCAGACGCTCAAGGACTGGCCCAACACGACCTGGCCGAGACGCTCGGTCGTCGTTCGCTCTATGTGGGCGCCCTCACCGGAGCGGTTGCCATTGTCGGCATCATCCCGTTGAGCACCGACGCCGAAACCCTCTTCGACGGGTTGAGGACCCACGCGTTCGTGTTCATTGCCGCGTCGGCCATCAACGGCATGATGACCCTGCGTCTCTTGCTGAGGGGTATGCCGCGCGTCGCCCGCCTCACCGCCGCAGTCGCGGTGGCGTCAGTGGTCGCGGGCTGGGGTGTTGGCCAGTACCCGTGGGTACTCGTCGATCAGATCAAGATCGACCAGGCCGCGGCATCGACGCCCGTGCTCACTGGCCTCGTTGTGGCCTTCGGGTTCGCCGGGGTGCTGGTCGTGCCGCCTCTGGTGTACCTCTACGTATTGGCCGACCGCAACCAGGTCGGCAACGAGTAACTCAGGCGTTGTCGGCTTCGACGATCTTGTCGAGTCGTTCGAGCACTTCGGGCATGGCTCGCTGCACGGTGGCCCAGCTGGGGATCACTGGCGACACTTCCTCGACGGCGCCGAGGCCTGACACGGCTCGCCCAAACACATGAATTGCGGCCATCTCGCGGTCGATGTCGTAGTCGAGGCCGTTGGCCAAGGCGTCGACCCGATACGAATCCACCATGCCCTCGGCCCGAAGCGCGTACCGCTTGCTGAGCTTGGCGACGTCCTTGAGTGACAGGTCGATTCCCATTGAAGTCAACGTGCGCACCACTGCGGCGACGATGTCGCGGGCCATGCCTTCGAGACCACCAGCGGGTGAGACCAGTTCTTGGTGCTTGTGGTCGTAGCGATCGCTGATCTCGACCTGGCAGATCCTCAGCGGGTCGAGGCGGCGGTGAGCATCGGACACGATGCCGACTTCGAGGCCCCAATCGCACGGCATCTCCATGTCGACCACGACGTCGGCGCCCATGGCCTGTTCGCCAGCGAGCACGTAGCGAAAACCGGCGAGGTAGGTCAGATATTCGGTGGCCAATGAGTCAGTCACTACGTCGCGTAACGCGGCGACGAGCGGAGCCATGAACAAACGCGACACTCGGCCGTTCATCTTTTCGCCGTCGGTTCGGGCGTAGAACCCCTTGGCGACCTTGATGTTGAGATCGGGGTGAGCCAGCGGATACACCAAGCGGTCGAGCATGGTGCGCGAGTACGTCGTAATGTCGCAGTCGTGCATCACCACACCCTTTGACCGATCTGACGCCAAGAAGTACCCCAGGCAGTACCAGACGTTTCGCCCCTTGCCTGGGTGCAGCGCCGCGAGGCCCATCTTGGCCAGATCGGCATCGAGCTCGCGCATGGCTGGACCGTCGTTCCACAGCAACCGGTGATGCTGGGGCAGGCGTTCGAAGTACGCCTTTGCTCGGTCGAATTCGGCCGCGTCGGCGCCATCGATACCCACGATGACCTCACGCAGATAGGTCACCTCAGCGAGCTCGTCAATGATGGTGGGTAATGCGTCGCCGCTCAGCTCGCTGTAGAGCGAGGGCAATACGAGCGACACCGGATAGGTCGCCGTCCACTGCTCAAGGTGGGCCCGACGCTGCTGGTCATCGAGATGACGAAGGTCATGAACCGTCGTCACCGCCGGTGCCTGCTGAAAGTCGGCCATGGTTCTGCTTCCGGTTTGTGCGCCCACAGGGCTGTTTGGCCCGGCGGGTCGACATGCACAGGCGTTGGAATCAACGCCGTTGGACCTCGATGTGTTCCCGTGTTCATCTGAACACCAACCCGTCCAGTGTGGAGCCCAAATGTCTCGGCTCGGTTACCGCAGCGTTGACGCTGTGACACAAAGCGGTGTTATCTCATGACCATGACGTTTCGACTTGCCAACATCTCTGACCGTGCCGCGCTGGTCGACGACGACAACGCCTGGTACGACCTCGAACGGCTCACGTCCGGTGCTCTGCCGTTCGACCCCATGCTGGCCATCGCTGACCCGGACGGACTACACGCCGCATCGGCAACGCTGGCAGTGGCCACACCAGACGGGCTGTTCGACGAGGCCCTCGATGCTGGTCTGGTTGGATCGCCGGTACCTCGGCCCCGTAACAGCATCGCGATCGGGCTCAACTATGTCGATCACGCGGCCGAGTCGAACATGGAGCCGCCCAGGTTTCCGCTCACGTTCACCAAGTTCCCGAGCTGCATCGTGGGGCCTCGCTCCAATGTGGAGCTCAACAGCGCCGCAGCCGACTGGGAAGTCGAACTGGTGGTGGTCATCGGTGCTGGCGGCCGCAACATCGCGGCCGCCGACGCCTGGAACCACATTGTTGGGGTGACGGTCGGTCAGGACATCTCGGATCGCCAGCTCCAGTTCGCGGCCAAGCCGCCTCACTTCGATTTGGGCAAATCGCGTGACACCTATGGCCCCATGGGCCCGGTGCTCGTGTCGACTGATTCCTTCGACGACGTCACCGATCTGGCGATCACCTGCGACATCAACGGCACCCGACGCCAAGACGCCCGCACCTCGGAGCTGATCTTTTCGGTTGCCGACCTGGTCGAGTATCTGTCGAGCATCTTGACCTTGTCGACCGGCGACGTCATTTTCACCGGCACGCCGAGCGGCGTGGGTGCGGCAACCCGGACGTTCCTGAAGCCCGGCGACGAGATCGTGTCGACCATCGAAGGAATCGGCACCCTCGTCAATCGCTGCCACTGACGTCGCAGCGTCGTCGCCTCGACCCGCCGGTCACTGTTGTTGCTGCTGCTGCTGCTGCTGTTGTTGCTGTTGTTGCTCGCGGTGAAGGTGCACGGCGGCGGCTTGGGACATGCGCACTCGGGCTTCGTCGCGAATTCCCATCACGGACGCCCGCGCATCGCCGAAGCGTTCGTTGCGGGCAATGGTGACGTCGACGTCGACTTCTGAGGTCGCGTCGCCGATATAGACCCCTCGAAACGGCATCACGTCGTCGTAGTCGCGGCCGTGGCCAATCTTGACGTGGCGCTCGCCGACTTGGCGGGCGTTGGTCGGGTCGAGGGGCCACCACCCGTGTTGGGGAACAGCGACCTCGACCCAAGCGTGGGTCTGCACATTGACTTGACCATCGGTCGGGGCTCCGCCATCGGAGTCAGAGGTCGTGAACAGATAGCCCGACACATAACGCGCTGGTAGACCCACCGAACGGCACGCCGCGACCATCAGGTGGGCGTAGTCCTGGCACACACCAACGCGGCCAGCAAAGACCTCTTCGACCTCAACACCCACGGCGGTGGCACCAGGCGTATAGGTGAGGCGCTCGTGGGTCATCGCAAGCAAGCGGTTCGCGAGGTCGGCAACATGGCTGCTCTGCTCGACGCACCCGCGTGCTGCGCTCGCGATCGGCTCACCCCACCGGGTGTGACGGCCAGGCTGCAGGTACTCGTGGTGAGCTGACCCGAACGCGTCATCGGTCAGCGCGGCCACTTCGACAATCGACGGGGCAATCGGAATAGCGGTGGTGACCGACGACGTCGCCACGACCTCCATCTCGTGATGGGGTGGCCGCACACCAAAGGCGTCAACCGCGGTGCCCCAGGCATCGATGAACGAAAACACCTCGACGTGTGGTGACACCACGACCTCGTACGAATGCACGATCTGGGCGGGGGTGTCGGCCGGCCGAGCCCGGACCTCGTTCTGGGACTCGACCACCAGCTCGCTGTAGCGCAACAAGGTTCGATAGGTGACATCGAGTTTCATGTCAGTTCTCCTGGCGAATCGAACGCACCGAGGCGTACCGAATGAAGGCCCCGCTGCAAGGGAACCAAGAAGTGTTCGGCAGCCAGCGCAACCGACACCCCGCTCAGGTCGGCGTGGACGGTGGCCAACAAATAGATGAGCCCGTGGCCCACCAAGGCGTCCGGCTCGGCAAATTCGAGGTTGGCTCTTGCCCGGCCCGTGCGCCGGGTCGTGTTCGGTGCGTTGACATCGAACGACTGGACGATCTCGTGCACCTCATTGATACAAAACAGCACGGACCTCGGCACTTGGGGGTTCGTCAACAACAGTTCAGCCACCGATTGGGGAGTGTGGGCCCGCTGGTAGGTCATCCGGTGGGCTTGAACCGCTGAGGCTGAACGCAGCACCGCCCCCCATTCGGCGATGACCTCGGGGTCGTCTGACGGCAGCGTCGACAGCAGCTGGGCGATCAGGATGGCTCGCTCGAGATAGCGCCCCATTGAGAAGTACTTCCACGGATCCGAGCGCAGCCACGTGGTGTCAGCAGTACCGCTCACGCTTTCACATCGGCGCCGAACGAGCATCAAGAACTCGTGGAGGTTGGTGCCCATCTCGCTGGCAAGATCGAGTTCGTTGTACTGCAGGTAGAAGCGGTTGACGGTCTCCCACAATTCGACGGGTAACAGCTCCCGCAGGCCCCGGGCGTTGTGCCGCAACCGATTGATGCCACCGGTGATCGAGCCCGGATGGCCGTCGACCAAAAAGCGCATCACCTCGTCGCTGTTGTCGAGGGCGACATGTTCGTATTCGGCCGGCGACAATCCGAGACTTGCCAACACCCGCACCCACGCCGCGCGGCGTTGATGTTGCGGGCTCTCGACCAGTCGGTGATAGGTGATGTCAACGAAACGAGCGGTCTGTTCGGTGCGCTCGAGGTACCGGCCGAACCAGTACAAATCTTCAGCGGAGCGAGCCAACATCACCATGTCACTCAGCTCCTTGAGGGTTCGGTGCAGCCAACACCCAGGTGTCTTTCGAACCGCCACCTTGGGAGGAGTTCACGACGAGCGAACCCTTTTTGAGGGCCACCCTGGTGAGCCCGCCCGGCAACACCTCGGCGGTGTCGCCGGTGACGATGAAGGGTCGAAAATCGAGGTGCCGGTTGTCGATACCGCCGTCGAGCACACAGGGCATGACCGACAGGTCGATCACTGGCTGGGCGATGTAGTTGCGAGGATTCGCGATGATCAGCTTGCGCACCTCGGCGATCTCGGCAGCGGTGGCGTGGGGCCCAATCACCAGGCCGTACCCGCCGGCTTCGGCGACTGGTTTGACCACCAGTTCCTCGAGCCGGCTCAGCGCGTCGGCCCGTTGCTCGTCGTCCCACAACAGCAGGGTTTCGACATTGGGCAAGATGGCGTCTTCTCCGAGGTAGTACTCGATCATGGCCGGCACGAACGCATACACGGCCTTGTCATCAGCCACCCCGTTGCCGATGGCGTTGGCGACGGTCACATTGCCGGCGCGAACGGCGTTGACGAGGCCCGCAACCCCAAGCGAGGAGTCCGGACGGAACACCACCGGGTCGAGGAAATCGTCGTCGATGCGTCGATAGATGACGTCGACGCGGCTGAGCCCACCCGTGGTTCGCAGATACACCACATGATTGTCGACCACCAGGTCGCGGCCCTCGACGAGGGGCACACCCATCTGGGTTGCGAGGAAAACATGCTCGAAGTAGGCCGAGTTGTAGACGCCCGGCGTGAGCCCGACCCCGTTTGGGCTATCGCCAGCCTGGGGGGGAGCGGTGGCCTTGCGCGCCTGCGACAGCATGGTGCCGTG
>CAYGMW010000136.1:0-3320 GCA_964350975.1 uncultured Acidimicrobiales bacterium
CAAGCCAGATCTCCCCAGACGGCACGATTGCCTTCGCCCAGCTGAACTTCGATGCCGGCGTCGACCAGACCCGCACGGGCGAGATTGGTATCGAAGTCAATGAGATGATCCCCGACCTGGATGGGCTGAGAGTCGAGATTGGCGGCGCCGCGCTCGCTGAGTTCGAGCCCCCGGAGTCCGAGCTGATTGGCCTCGGGTTTGCCGTGGTCATTTTGATCGTGTCGTTCGGATCGGTGCTGGCGATGGGCCTGCCGATCGGTGTGGCCCTCGTCGGCGTCGGCGCCGGCGGGATCGGCGCCGTCACCCTCCTAAGCCATGTCATCACCGTGCCGGACTTCGCGAGCGTGATCGGGCTCATGATCGGCCTGGGTGTCGGCATCGACTACGCCCTGTTCATCGTCACCCGCTACCGCGAGCTGACGCATGCCGGAGTCGAACACGAAGAAGCGATTGTCGGTGCAATGGACACCGCCGGCCGCGCGGTCGTGTTTGCTGGCATCACCGTCGTGTTGTCGCTCGTCGGCATGTTGACGATTGGGCTGGCCTTTGTGGGTGGGCTTGGTATCGCGGCTGCTGTCACGGTGGCCTTCACCATGGCTGCGTCGGTCACCTTGTTGCCGGCCATGCTTGGATTTGCCGGCCCTCGGATCGAAGTCACCCGCTGGCGGGGCTTGATCGCGGCTGGCTTTGCCGCAGTTGGCCTGGCCTCGATTGGTCTTGGCTTTCAGACCCTCGGCCTGATTGGTCTAGGCGGTGCGGTAGTGGTGGTGCTTCTCGGGCTGTTTGTGCCTCAACTGAAGGTGCTCGTTCCGCCTCGGCAAGACAAGCCGATTCGCGAGACGTTTTGGTACCGCTGGAGCCGCCAGATTCAGAGTCGCCCGTGGCTGTTTGCCGTCGGTGGCACCGTGGTGCTGCTGGTATTGACCGCGCCGGTGCTTGGCCTACGGCTGGGATTTTCCGATGAGGGCAATTTCAGCGAGGACACCACGACGCGTCAGGCCTATGACCTCATCGCCGAAGGTTTCGGGCCCGGATTTAATGGCCCGTTCCTGCTCGCAGTCGAGGTCGATGACCCCTCGGGCCTCGCGGTGGTCGAGGCCTTGGGTGCCGCAATGGCAGCCGACGAAGGGGTGGCCTCAGTCAGTCCTCCATTCCCGAACAACCGGGCCGACCCCGCTGCATCCGACGCATTCTTGTTCCAGATCGTGCCCAAGACCGCGCCACAGGACGAGGCCACCACCGAGACCGTCAAGCGACTCAGGTCCAACGTGATCCCGCCAGTCGTCGACGGAACAACCGTTCAGGCCAACCTGACCGGCGGGGTGCCGGCCAACATCGACTTCACGAGTTTCCTTGGCGGCCGCATCATCTTGTTCTTTGCGGTCGTGCTCGGCGTGTCGTTCCTGTTGTTGATGATGGTGTTCCGGTCGCTGCTCGTGCCGCTGAAGGCCGTCATCATGAACATGCTGTCGATCTCGGCTGCCTACGGAGTCGTGGTGGCGATCTTCCAGTGGGGTTGGTTCGGCGGTCTCACCGGTATCGAGCCAGCTCCCATCGAACCGTTCTTGCCGATGATGCTGTTCGCCATCGTGTTTGGTCTGTCGATGGACTACGAAGTGTTCCTGCTGAGTCGTATCAAGGAGGAGTACGACCGCACCGGCGACGCCGCCAACTCTGTGGCCGACGGTCTGGCTGTGACGGCTCGAGTGATCACGGCAGCAGCAGCGATCATGACGGTGGTGTTCGGCTCGTTCCTGCTCGAAGATGACCGCATCGTGAAGCTGTTCGGCACCGGCCTTGCTTTGGCGGTGCTGCTCGACGCCACCCTGGTTCGTATGTTGCTCGTGCCCGCAACCATGGAACTGTTGGGCAAGAAGAATTGGTGGCTTCCGGCCTGGCTCGACAAGATCCTGCCGACACTCAACGTCGAGGGTCCGGCTCTCGAGGAACTTGCACCGGGAGCCGAGCACCGTTCCGGCGGCACCGCCACGGTCTAGGGCTCACAGGCTGGGCGTTGCGACGCGAACTGGACGGCCAGGGTGCAGACTTGCGCCCATGGCCGACCAATTCTTCGTGTTTGAGTTCGATCAACGTTGGAAGGCAATGTTCGCAGTGCTCGGCGTCAAGGCGACCGACGGCGTGACCGTCACCGACGATGGTCGCCTGATCGCGACCTATGGCCGCAAACGGGTCGAGACCACCGTGGCCAACGTTGACCACACCGACATCTCGGGACCGCACCGTTGGTACACAGCTGTTGGTCTGCGGCTGAGCTTCGCCGACGACGGCCTGACCATGGGAACGAACCATCAGCGCGGCGTTTGTATTGGGTTCGTCGACAAGATCCCCAAGGTCATTGGCTTCAACGACCACTCAGGGTTGTGGGTCAGCGTCGCCGACCCAGAGGGCCTCGCCGCTGCGTTAGCCCACTGACCCGCACCAACCCTTCCGGCGCCGAAAACCGTCGCCCGAGCGACGGTTTCGTGGGTCAGGCTGGCAGCAGTTCCCAGAGTTGGTCGATTGCATCGCTGGCCGTGAGCACATTGTCGCGGCGTAACTCGGCAGCGACACCTGTCCGTGCCAAGGCGAGCAGTTCTGGGGTGAGGCGGGCCGCGACCTCGATCATTTTCGAATCGGGCCGCCAGCTGTAGGTGAACGTCAGCGGAAGCAGGCGACAAAACGCCGAGAGCCGTCCGCCGAGTCCCTGTTCGGATGGGCAGGCCCGCTCCGCGGTGTAGCGATGATGGGGCCACAAGTCGTCTAAGCCAGCGAAGTACTCGTCGGCCGCACCGAACGAGACGTGTTCGACGTTCAAGAAGATGGTCGTTGCGGCACACATCAGACACGGTTGCAGGGTCGTGTAGAGGTGCAGACCCCGCGCGTCGAATCGGTCGAGGCTGGCGAATGTGTTCATCTCGGCGTGGGCCATCCAGTTGGCATGGAGCCGCTGGTCGCCAGATGGGTCGCCGTTGACCGCGTTGCGACCTTGGCTGACGACGTCGCCGCTGCTGGCGTCGACCAGCGCGGCGCCGATGCCGAAGTTGCCGTCGAGCCATGAGGCCCACGCCTGATCAAGCGCTGCGCGCCATCCAAGCGCCAAACCATCAAGTCGACTTCGGTTGTCCGCGGCCATGTCCATTCCCGTTCGTCGTTGGGCGACATTACGGCTTCTGCCACCGAAAATCGGGGTAGGAGCGCCCAGAATCGGTGTCGGTGGAATTGCGGGAGCTCGACGTTGGTGGCAATGTCAGCGCCGACGAAGGGGAGCCATATGGCGGCGAGGGACTTTGACAGCTCAGGTGAACTTGTTGGCAAGGTGG
>CAYGMW010000136.1:3330-9008 GCA_964350975.1 uncultured Acidimicrobiales bacterium
CCTCCAGCGGTATTGGCGAAGAAACCGCTCGCCGGCTCTCGGCGCTTGGCGCCAAGGTGGTGGTGAACTCCGCAACGTCGGTCGCTGCAGGTCAGGCCGTGTCAGATTCGCTGCCGGGGGAGTCGATGTATGTCCAGGCCGACATCTCAGATCAAGCCCAAGGCCACGCCCTCATCGACGCCACAATCGAACGTTTTGGTCAGCTGGACATCCTTGTGAACAACGCCGGGTGGACAACACTGGTCCCGCATCACCGACTCGATGACCTCACCGACGAGATTTTCGACCGCACCTTCCAAGTCAATGTCTATGGCACCTGGTGGTTGACGAAGGCGGCGATTCCTCACCTGCGCCAGTCCAACGACGGCAATGTGGTGACGATCACGTCGATCGCTGGCGTACGACCTGTCGGTTCGTCGATGGCCTATTCGATGGCCAAGGCGGCGCGCAACCAGATGACGAAGCTGCTCGCCAAGTCCTATGGCCCGCTCCGATTCAACGCCGTAGCCCCCGGTTTGGTGGCCACTCCGTGGACCCAGGATTGGGACGCCCAGCACGCAGCGGTGGCGGCCGCGTCGCCCGTGCCACGCTCGGCAACCCCTGACGATTGCGCCGAAGCAGTGCTGGCCCTCGTGCGCAACCGCTATGCGTCTGGCGTGGTGTTTGTCGTCGATGGCGGCTTAACCCAGGCGACCTGACCCAAAAACCCGCACGAAGAGGCGCACCATGGCTGAGGAGTTTGCAGGCGATCTCGCCGGTTCGGTGTTCTGGGGTGCCGATCTGAGCGGGGCGCACTTTCGTGACGTCAACCTCACTCACGCGTCGATCAGCCATGCGTGGCTGATCGACGTCGACATCGACGCGCTGGTCGAACGGCTGGTGATCAACGGTGTCGACGTCACCGACTACGTCAACGAGCGCGACCCATGGTTCCCGCTACGAACCATGCTTCTGGCCGACACTGTCGATGGCATGGTCGCGACGTGGGCCGCCCTCGAACACGAATGGTCGATCACGATGTCGCTGGCTGCGACATTGCCAGAATCGGCGATGCTTGAGTCGGTCAATGGTCAATGGTCGCTGGTGCAGACCCTTCGGCACCTGGTGTTCGCCACGGACAAGTGGTTTACCGCTCCCATCGTCGGCCAACCATTCGACGCGATGGGGATTCCGAACTCTGGTTCGGCATCGTTCGACTGGCCCGGAATCGACCGCGACGCGAATCCAACCATGTCGGCGGTTGAGGAGGTGCGCCGCGCCCGGATGGACTCCTTCGGAGCGTTCCTGGCCGCAGTGGCTGAGTCGGATCTGCAGCGAGAAGTCGACGTGGCTGAGAATGGGCCGCACACGATTCTTGATTGTGTCCACACGGTGTTCGAAGAAGAGTTCTGGCACAACCGCTACGCCAGGCGCGATCTGTTGTTGCTGGCCCCCGCGGACGAGCTTTCCGCTGGCCACCCGGATCGTTGAGCTATTCGCGCCAGTGGTAGTCGATCTGGCGGGCCGTGGCTTGGGCGAGCTCGCGTCCCGCGAGCCGTTCGACGAGGTGCAAGGCCATGTCGAGTCCGCAGCTCAGACCACCTGAAGTCACGACCGGTCCAGTATCGACCCACCGAGCGCCCCGTGTTGCACCCGTTGACCCGATCCGGCTGGCGAGCAGGTCGACGTCTTCCCAGTGGGTGGTCCATGGGCGGCCCTCAAGCAGCCCTACTTCGCCCAGAAAGAAGGCTCCGGTGCACACACTCGTGACGAGCTCAGCGTCGGCGGCCAGCGCGGCGACATCGGCCAAGAAGGCGGCGTCGGCAAGGCGAGCGTCGAGGTCGATGGTGCCAGGAACAACGAGCACGTCCAACGCACCAGCGGTTGCAACATCACGATTCGAGACGAGCCCCATGCCGCCATAGGACGTCACTGAATGGCCGCTCGCGGTGATGGTCAGGACCTCGAACGGGGCGTCGTTGCCAGCGCGCACAGCCAGGCGCGAGGCCGTCAAAAACACCTCGTACGGGCCACCGACGTCGAGCAGGTCAACGCCTTCGAACAACAAGATCCCAATTCGCATAGAGGCCATGATGGGCGAGCACCATGGCGGCTGCAATCAGATTCCCGCTAACTGGCGGAGGCGCAGTCGGTCACGATGATCACCGAGTCATTGTCGAAGCCCCCCGGTACCGCCGGGAGGTCGATCAGGAGCGTGATGGTCGACTCACCACCTGACACCTCGACGGTGATGGAGTCGAGGTCGCTCATTGAGCCAAACACACCAGTGACTCCGGTGATGGGGAGTTCGGCCCGTTCCCAGTCGACGTCGTTCATCACGAAACCGAGCACGTTTCGGTCCGTGGTGATCGTGGCCATGAACCGACCAGCGCTGCCGCGGTTCGCGTGTAAGGCAACACCACAGACGGTCTGCCCGCTGCTCAGGGTGACCTCGTATCGGTTCGCCTCGGTCGTCACCAGGTCGGGAAAGGCCGCCGTGACGGTCAGATTGGAGCCGAGGGTGACGGGGCTCAGGGGCGCGAACCAGGCCGAAGTGGTTGAGATCAGCGTGTTGTCGTTGATTCCCTGAGCCAATTGTGCGGCAGTCAGCTGCACCATCTGGGCGTCGGGGTACACCAGCGTGGTTGTTGTCGTAGTCGTCGTCGGCGCAGCGGTAGTGGTGGTCGTTGGGGCAACAGTGGTCGAGGGCGCGGTAGTGGTCGTGGACGGTGTTGTTGTCGTTGTTGTCGTTGTCGTGACCGATGTGGTGGTCGGCCGGGACGTCGTGGTCGTTCGGGCCGGTTGAAGCCCGGTGGTGGCAGGCGCGATCGCGATGGGTGCCGTGGTGGTGCTCGAAGCGGCCACCTCGACCGATGTCGTGGTGCGAACCGTGTCACCGTTGAGCACGGGAAGGGCGAAGTAGACCTCTGCGTCAGCCGAGCCAGTGTCGGGCTCGGCGTTGGTTGCGCTGTCGTTATTGTCGACCGTCACCACAGTGGTCGTTGGCGCCGTCAAATCATCGGGTGCGATTTGCGAGCTCACTGAAACCGACTCGACCGCACCAGCGGCTATCGGCCCGTCGTAGGTCACGGCGATCATGGGCGCCACAATCAAGGTTGCGGCCGCGACTGCGCCCGACGTTGCCGCTGCTGCGCTCGACCCTGCGGTCGTGGCCACCGACACGGCCTCGGCCAGCCGTGGCACGTTGGCCAACCAGACGAGTGGACCAGCGACGCGCTGGAGGCGACCGGTTGACACCGTGAGGAACGCTCGCACGACGGTCGGGTCGAACTGTGTTCCTGCGCACCGTGCCAACTCTTGGCGGGCATCGTCGAAGCTCCACGCCTTTTTGTACGACCTCGCAGAAGTCATGACGTCGAAGGCGTCAGCGACGGCAACAATCCGCCCCGACAGCGAGATCTGCTCGCCGGCCAAGCCGCGGGGATACCCTCCGCCGTCCCACCGCTCGTGATGCTGGGTCGCGGCATCGAGCCACGAACCAAGCCACGGTCGCAGCGGCCGCAGCAGAGCCGCTGACTGCTGGGGATGCTTGCGAAGCGACTGCCACTCTTCGTCGGTTGGGCGGCCCTGCTTGTTCAAGATCGCCGGGTCGACGCCCATCTTGCCCACGTCGTGAAGCAACGCAGCCCAGTGCAGCTTCTGGCGTTCATCTTCAGGCAGACCCATGTTTTCGGCAATGAGGTCGGTGTAGGCCCGAACCCGCTCTGAGTGACCGCGGGTGAGACGGTCGTGGTCGTTCAGCGCCGCGAGCAGCGACAACACGTTTTCGGCTGCCTCTTCGGGCGTATCTCCGAGCGGTTCGCCGTTTTCGACCTTGCGGGCCAGTTCGCGCGCGCTGCGCTGCCGCAACGCCATCTTGTAGCGGTTCGGGGCTTCGTCGGGAAACACCAGCGTGCACTGGTACAAGAATGCGAGCGGCGCGAGACCTTGGATGAGCGGACGCGCCGCGCGGATCGTGAACGCCGACACCAGCAGGGCACCAATCCACCACGCAACGATCAACACGATCGCGCTGGGCCGAGGCACGATGATGGCGAATGTCAGACCAGCGACATAGCCAGCGATCAGTGGCACCGCGAACATCGTGAAACGCACGAGCCGCGACTTGGTGGCCGAACCCGACCATGCCCTGTTCGAGGCATCGTTGGCTTGGCTCGTGGCCGAGCCTCCCGTTGCCGTCGTCTGCGAACTCATGACTGCCGTATCGGCACGGCCTGGCGCATTCCTGAACCGTTCAGGCGCTGAAAAGGCGTTCGGGCTCTGGTTTTTGGCTATATGACGCCTGAACGAACGTTCATGTGCGGCGAGCGCCACGTGGAGTCATGACACGCTGGATCGCAGCATGGCGACGAAGGCCTCGCGGTCGGCAGAGGTCACCGTCGCCACATTGGCCGGCCGACCAGTCCCGTCGAGCCAGTCCACGATGTCCTTGCCGCGGTCGTGGCCGTCGCCAATGCCAATTTGGACGAAATGGCGCTCAGTCTCAGCGATCGACGGGTCGATCGCGACTGCCATCGCAATGGGGTCGGGAAGGTCGAACCCGACCAGGTGCGATTCGGTGATGGCGTAGTCAGTGACCGTGGCTTGGATGTCGATGGCGAACTCGGCCAGTGGCGTGCCGATTGCTCGGATGGCGGCCGCGTCGTCAGGGCCAAAGGTCGCCGACCCGACCGAGATGTCCCACCCGATAAGGGTCAGCGGCATACCCGAACGCACCACGACCTGGGCGGCCTCGGGGTCGGCCCAGAGGTTGAATTCGGCCATTGGTGTCACATTTCCGGGCCCACGACCAGCGCCGCCCATCACATAGCAGTGGCTCACGGCACTAGCCAACGCCGGCGTGCGTAGCAGAGCGGTCGCGATGTTGGACAGCGGTCCGAGTGTCACGAGGGTGATCTCGCCTGGTGAACCCATGATGATGTCGGTGATCACATCGACTGCGTTGCCGGCCGCGGCCTGACGTCCCGTGAGGGGTAAACCAATGTCGCCCATCCCGTCGATTCCGTGCACGTTCTGTGCAGTTTCGAGATCGCGCAGCAGCGGAGCTGGCCGGCCGGCGTACACCGGGACCTCAGAGCCACACAGTTCGACGGTGTACAACGCGTTCTGGACCGCCGCGTCGAGCGGGACGTTTCCAGCGACCACGGTGATGGCGACGACGTCGATATCGGGATGGTTGAGTGCCATCACGAGGGCCACCGCGTCGTCGCTAGCGGTGTCGGTGTCGATCAGGAATCGGCGGCTCATGGCCCCCACATTGTCACGTCGGCTTGGTGTTGTGAGCCCGTAGTCGGCACAATCATGGGCCATGACTGCCACCATTTCTGATGCTCACTCTGCCGATGCTTCGAAACTGACCGACGCCGAACGCGTCGAGGCTGCAATCGAAGCTGTCTTGGCGTCCGGCGACGTTTCGGCGATGTCGGCCACCCAGTTCCGAGGCATCCAGTTCGACCACGGCTTGGCCTGGGTGCACTTTGACGAGGGCCACGGCGGTCTCGGCGTTCGGCCCGACTTCCAGTCGACGGTTGAGCGTCGGTTCCGCGAAGCCGGGGCACCGCCCCAGGACCCCGGAACGTTTTTCTTGGCGCTGGCAGGCCCCACGATCCACACCCACGGCACCCATGAGCTTAAGCGCCGGTTCTTGCGGCCCATGTTCACCGGCGAAGAACGCTGGT
>CAYGMW010000137.1:0-8948 GCA_964350975.1 uncultured Acidimicrobiales bacterium
CGCGCGTCCTGGCGTCACCGACGACGAACTCGATGAGGCCATCGATGTTGTTGGCCTGCGCGACCTGGTCGAGTCGTTACCCGATGGTGTCGATTCGCTCATCCACGAACGTGGTTCTGGCCTGTCGGCGGGCGAGCGGCAGCTCCTGGCGCTGGCGCGGGCGTTCCTGTCTCGACCTCGGGTGCTGGTGCTCGACGAGGCCACCTCATCGCTCGACTTGCGTTCAGAGGCCCGTATCGAACGGGCCCTCGATGCCCTGCTTGAGGGCCGAACCGCGGTCATCATCGCCCACCGGCTCGCGACCGCGATGAAGGCCGACCGCATCGGCGTGATCGAGCATGGAAGCTTGGTCGAAGTCGGCAGCCATGACGAGCTGATGGCACTCAATGGCCAGTACGCGTCGATGTTTCGGACCTGGGATTCCCACATGTCGGGACATGTCCGAGACGTGCCCAACGGCGAGGACTCTCGGCACTAGTCGTCGCATGAGCCAACTCAGTGCTGAAGGGTCTTTCAGCGCTAGAAGTACCACTGCAACAGTGCTCACAGTGGTTATCGCCGCGCCCCGAGTGGACATGTATAGCTATGTCCGGCCGAGAATCCTGCTCTCGGCATGGGTGGACTACGGGAGCCAAATGAATCGAGCACAGAGACGACGTTTACAGACCCGAGCTTCACTGCTTGCAGCCATGCGAGCAGAACTTTCGACCTGCACGGTTGACGACATGGTGATCCACGACGTGACCGAACGAGCCGATGTTGCCCTCGGGACGTTCTATAACCACTTCGCTGACAAGGCCGCGGGCCTGACCGCCCTAGCCGAACTTGAGGCCAGAACCCTGCGCCGCCAAGTGCTCGAACTCGTCGACGATCAGGTCGATGTGGCTCGATGGGTGACCTCGACCGCTGTCGTGCTGGTCCAGAGGGCAGCCATCGACCCCGCGTGGATTACAGCGATGCGCTCGATCGTGAACGCCCAGCTCTGGCCATCGCCAGAAGGCCAGGCGTTCCACTTGGCTCTGGTGGGCAATGCGCCAGACCACACCCCCGAGAGCGCACGCTGGGCCGTCGAGGTGTTCCAAAGTTTGGCACGTGGCCTGGTTCGTCACCTGAGCGAAGCGGCCTTCACCGGGTCGGTTGCTGACCGGCTGAACATCGTCGTGCCGTCAATGCTGGGTCCGCTGGGTCTCAACACCGCTCGTATCGATCGCGAGCTGGAGTTCGCGGTCGCGGTTCCGTTGCGCACCGAATGGCCGAGCGCAGAAGTCGAATTGTTGAACGACGACACCCTCGCTCATGAACTCGGACTCGATGAGGTCGACCTCAACCACTGATGTCGCCAACTGCTCAGCTACTCGGGGTCTCTGTTGTTCACGCGGGCACCACCGTGCTCGGACCACTGGACTTTGTGGTCGAACCAAGCTCGCGTTGGGTCGTGCTTGGCCCCAACGGCTCGGGCAAGACGTCGCTCGTGAGGGCGCTCACGCTCACCACCCATCCGTCGACTGGAACCATCGAGGTCTTGGGCCAACAGTGGGGTCGCACCGACGTGCGCGAACTCCGCAAAAACATCGGGATTGCCAGCGCAGCCCTGCGCGAGCAACTGCGACCCCAGTTGAGCGCCCTCGACGTGGTGATGACGGCCAAGAACGCGGCCCTCGAACCGTGGTGGCATCACTACGACGATGCTGACCGGGCCCGTGCTGCTGACTGTTTGGCCCAACTCGGCATGGCCGCCTTTGCCGATCGACACGTCGAGACCATGTCATCTGGCGAACAGCAGCGAGTGCTACTGGCCCGAACCTTGATGAATCGCCCTGGGCTGGTGGTCCTGGATGAGCCATCGGGCGGCCTCGACCTCGGTGGCCGCGAGCAGCTGGTTGCTTCGCTGTCGACGCTGGCGCGTGACCCCTCCGCGGCACCCATTGTCTTGGTCACACACCACCCAGATGAGATTCCGCCCGGATTCACTCATGCGTTGCTGCTGCGCAATGGTCAGCCCGTCGCGAGTGGGCCGATCGGCGACGTCATGCAATCTGGCCCCCTGAGCGAAACCTTTGGCCTCGAGCTCACCGTCGAACAACGCAACGGCCGCTACCTCACCTTCGCCGAACCGGCGTAGCGCGTCGTCCTACTGGCCGACCGGAGCCAATCCGTCGGCAGCCCGTTCGGCGTCGCGTTCGGCCAGCTGGCGCAACAGTGGGTACGGATTGACGGCGACACCACCGTCGGGGTGCACCTGGATGTGCAGGTGAGGAGGTGTTGCCTGGGCATTACCCGTCGTGCCGACGTAGCCAACAACGGTGCCGGCTTCGACGAACTGCCCCTCGGTGACGTCAGCGAAGTCGTCGAGGTGGGCGTAGTAGTACTGGGTGCCAGATTCGCCGATGAGCCACAGACGCTTACCGCCAAGGGAAATCTCCCCGATCCGCACCAGCAATCCGCGCTCCATCGCCAGCAGTGGGGTGCCACGGGGCGCAAAGACGTCGGTGCCTTGGTGACGCCTCGGGGTCGACCCGGTCCAGCGAGGTGCCAAAAAGGTGTCGACGAACTGATAGTCCGACGCGATCGGAAACACCACGTCGTCAGGCAACGCGGCAAGCCGAGCAAGCTCGTCGGCTGCGGCCTCGGCGGTAGTGCTCGCAAGTTTTTGTTGCTCGCGGAGCACCTTCAACACCTCTTCAGCCGCTCGTCGTTCGGCAGCATCAGCGCTGAGGTCCACCGCCGCGTTGCTGGCCGCAAACGCGGCCAGCAGCTCGTCTTCGTCTTGGGCCAGCACCGCCTCGATCAGCAGCTCGCGAGTCCGCTCAGCAACGGGGTCGTACCCCTCGATCACGCTGTCGCCAGTTCGGATCGGGCCGTGGGCGTACAGGGTGGCTAGGTTGAGGTCGCGTTCGTCTCGGGCTTGACGATGATCGTCGGTCAACTCCCGCTGCTCGACCTGCAGGGCGTCGAGTTCGGCGCCCGCGAGTTGTACTGCCGCTGCGGTCTGGATGAGCTCGTCGTCGGCAGACTGCAGTCGGGCCAAAGCGTCGGCGTCGCCAGCTTCAGCGGCTGCCAGTCGCTCACGGGCTCGGGCGGCGACGCGCCCGCGAATCTCGTCAGCGGCTCGCTCCCCGCTGCGCACCGAGGTCGCCAGAACTGTGCTGTCTGAACCAGTGCTGTCTGAACCAGTGCTGTCTGAACCAGTGCTGTCTGAACCAGTGCTGGCGTTCGAGGTCTGGCCCACCACCGCAGGAGCTGTTGCTGCGCTGATGATGGCAAGCAGTGCGGTCGCAATGGCCAGGCGGGCGCGCAGAGGTCGCGATGGACGGTCCATGAAGGTTCTTGACGACCAGCGTTGTCTCAGGCTTAGGCCTGACAGGGCAGGTTCAGCGAGAAGATTCGCCGATCAACCAGCCGGAGCCGCGGCGCACTCGTCGGCGATGTGTTGGCGAAGCTGGGCTTGGGCGTCTAGCGACGTCGCCGATTCGAACGAGTACAGGCGTTGTTGTTCATCGCTGCTGGCCGCCGTCTGGGTGACGAGCAGGTCATAGCCGTAGGGCTCGACCGATCGCTGGTACTCCAGCGCGTTGATGCGCAACTCGTCGAGAGCGGCCCTCACGGTGGTGCTGAGCGACGCGTCAGAGCGCATCTCATCCGCGTTGAGCAGCACCTCGTCGAGACTGAGGCGCAACTCGGTTGGTGTTGGCAGCTGCGACGCATGGTTGATGTCGTCGATGCCGACCACGATCTGGGTCAGGCGCTCACATCCATCAGCGGCCGGGGTGTCAGCCGAACACGACACGACAACAAGGACGCCGCACGCAGCGCCCACCCAGCCCAGTTGTTGTCCAAAATGGCGATGCACCGCACCACTGTGGCAGATAACACGCGTCTCGTTCGTTCGGTCACCGAACGTGACTAAGATCACGGCGTGATTGTGGCGCTCGACAGACCGACGACCGAAGAGTTCGCGGACGCGAGCAACGAATGGACCCGGCCAGTGGTGTCCTATGGCGTGGCCGAGGACTGGCCAGTTCTGCTCGACACCCAGATCGATCGAGCCGTCCACGGGTCCGGTGTGGCGCCGTCACAGACCGGACCACGCCACCGGTGGCGACCATTCCATCACCTCGCCCTTCGCCAAGTAGCGGGAACCAGTGAGGTCACCATCACACCCCGCACCGGCCCGTTGTCGTGGCGGCGAACCCCGCGACCGGCGCGCCCAGTCGAACTCAAGTTGCACGCCGGCAGCGTGTTGTTCGTGCCCCGCCACTACCGGTGCGCGATCGTCACCAGCTCCGACAGCTGGAGCATTCGCCAGTGGTGGAGTGTGGGTCGACGACGCAAGGACGAAACCATGGCTGCGCTCACTGGTTTGGCGACCGACTGACCCAACACCTCTCGTAGGACATGATGTTGTGATGTCGACGATCTTCCACATCACCCACCTCCCCGACTGGCTCGCGGCCCACGAATCGGGCGAGTACATCCACCCCTCGCTCACAGCTGAGGGGTTCATCCATATGTCCACCGGGTCTCAGATCGTGGCTACCACCGAGCGCTACTACGCCGACGTCACCGGCTTGGTGCTGCTGGAGATCGACCCCGAACAGTTCCCCGATGGCCGCCTGGTGTGGGAGCTGGCGCCGAGCGTTGGCGAGGAGTTCCCCCACTCCTATGGCCCGATTCCCGCCGACGCGGTGGTTGGTGTGTATTCGTGGGATGGCGATGCAACCAGGCGCTCAGCGCTGCTCGACGAGCTCGATGGCACCGGCAACGACCGAATGTTGCCAGCGACATGAACGACACACTGATCGAGATCAGCGACATCGACCACCTGATCAAGCTGCTCGATGACCATGCGCCGCTGAACAATGTGGTGGCTCATGGGCTTGATCTGACCTGCGACGAACTCGCCCCGGTCGCCGAACGTCTCCTCGCCACCAATCTGGACGCATTGACCTTGATCGGTTGCGAGATGACCGGGCCGTTGCTGCTCCACGCAGTGACGACTGGCGCTGTGGTGTTTCCCCAGATCGATGGCCTGCCCTATCGCACGACGCGCCGGACGCTGTACCGGGTCGATGAGCTGTACCGCGGTTTTGACCCTGCTGCGCCTGAGACCTATCACGACACCGTTGATGCAGCCGTGTATCGGCATTGGGTGAACACTGGCCGAGCGGTCGAGGCCGACATTCGCGAGTCGTTGGCTCGCCGATTACACGACCACAGCATCACCGACGCCCTCGACGACGTCGTGAAGGGCCAGCGGGTCGTGGCCATCATGGGTGGCCACGGCCTGGCTCGCACTGCGCCGGGGTACGCCCAGGTGGCCACCATGGCCCGCCAGCTCACGCGATCGGGCCATGTGCTTGCATCCGGTGGCGGCCCGGGAGCAATGGAGGCGACCCATCTCGGCGCATGGCTGGCCCACCACCCCGATGCTGCCCTCGCCGAGTCGCTCGACCTGCTGTCGTCGGCGCCGCTGTACCACCCACCGGAGCCGTGGCTCGCGACAGCGTTCGCGGTACGTGAGCGCTTCCCAGCCAATGCCGACACACCGGTCAGCCTGGGTGTTCCGACCTGGCTGTATGGCCACGAGCCGCCCAATGCGTTCGCGACCCACATCGCGAAATACTTCGCGAACAGTGTCCGCGAAGACGGCCTGCTCACAGTGGCGACCAACGGCATCATCTTCACCCCAGGGTCGGCCGGAACCGTCCAAGAGGTGTTCCAAGACGCCACCCAGAACCATTACGAAACTGTCGGCGACCCCAGCCCCATGGTCTTTTTCGGCACCGATTTCTGGACCAAGCAGGTGCCGGTGATTGATGTCCTGCGCCAGGTGGGCGCCGGTCGCAGGTGGCTCGATCTCATCACCATCACCGACGACGAAACAGCAGCCGTTCGAGCGATCGAGGACCACGTCAGGTCGTGAGCAGGTGGGTCTCGATGAACTGGGCCACACCGTCGTCGTCGTTGGACGCCGTGAGGTGGGTGGCCAGTGCTTTGGTCTGGGCATCAGCGTTGGCCATCGCCACCCCTCGCCCGGCCCAGCTCAGCATCTGATGGTCGTTGCGGGCGTCGCCGAACACCCAGCATGACTCGATGTCGACGCCGTGCCAGTCAGCGATGATGTGTAGCGACGACGCCTTCGACACGCCCGGTGCGCCGATCTCGACGAACGCCAGGCCCGCGTGCGATACGCCGTGACTCGGACCCACCGCGTCGGTTAACGACTGGGTGAGCGCTTCGGTGGACACCGAATCGGACCAGACGAGCACCTTTCGGACCTGGCTCGACGCGGCGTCTGAGGCTGCGCCGAACTGGCGAAGCTGGGCCACCGCATCAGCCGCCGACGCGCCCAGAGGAGGCGATGGCACCCGGTCAGCAAAACCCGGTTCCCACAGCTGGGACCCGTCGGCGAGGTCGAACGCGAAGCCAGCATCGGGGTGAGCGGCCCGAGCTTGGTCGGCGACATTGAGCGCAGCATCGAATGAGATCAGATGGTCAAGGGCAACCAACTGGGACTCGACGTCAATGATCTGGGTGCCGTTGAGGCACACCAGATGCGACATCGCGGGCACCTGCCGGGCCACGATTTCGGCGAGGGCTCGGGGCCGACCGGTGGCGCCGACGACGATCCATCCAAGTGAGCGGGCCGCGTCGAGCGCTTCGACACTGCGCTGCGACACGGTGCCGTCGCCACGCAGCAAGGTGCCGTCGAAGTCGAGACCAACGAGTCCAGCCGCCATCGCGCAGAGCCTACGCGAGCGGCCCGGGCCTACTGCAGGATCGCTCGTTTGGTTTCGATTGGGCCGACCACGAGGTTGCCGTTGGGGTCATCGGCTGGGGCAACGGTGACGAACATGACATCGCCAGCGCAGATCGACACTCCGGGCGTCGAGCAGTCGACCGATCCGGTGCTGAGGCGGCGGGGCGACACGAGCTCGCGGGCCGCTTCGATGTTGGGACCGAACTGGTCGATCAGGTCGACCACGCGCATACCGGTGACATAGCCGGCCAGCGCTAGCGGGTCGCCGACGTATTCAGGGGCCACCTGGGAGATCGCCAGGCTGGCGGTGTCGTAGTTGGATCGCAGCGTCGAGTTCGCAACGCCGAGGAGTTCAGATTCCACCAGTTCAAACGCCACTCGGGCATCAGTGACCAGCGAGGTCAGCGCGTCGAGGGTCGCCGCGTCGTTGCACGACGTCGACCAAACCGACGGGACCGTCGAAGCGGCCTGCTGTTTGGCCGTAGCGATTGGCACACAAGACGCTGCGCTCGTGGCCACGATCCACTGATCGGCGCCAGCGATGCCGGCTTGGCTGACCCCGTCGGCGGCGTCGGCTCCGCCGTTGCTGATGGCAATCAGTTCGGCGGTCACGCCGGCACGGGTGAGCGTCGGCAGCACAAACCGGGCCACAAGATCGGCACCGTCGACAGTGTCGTCGTAGAACACCGCAACGACGTCAGGTTGTTCGTCAATGGACGCGGTCGCCATGGCCGCATGCACCACCGGCGGGCCGCCAAGATCGAACAGAGCATTGGCGGTGGTCGCTTCGGCGACACCGAGCGCGTATCCACCCATGATCGGGGTCGCGTTGACTTCAACAATGGGCAAGGTCAGCTCGGCGAACATGTCAATACCGCTCACCACAGCGTCGGTATCGATACTCACCTGCGATGCGCACGCCGCGGCGCTCACGGCATCCGCGGTCGAGCAGGCAACCAGCTCGAACCCGCGACGGTCGAGCACCGCCAGTTCGGTCGAACGCCAACCGAACGCGGCCTCCATCCCGATCCGGTAGGCCTCAAATGAGCCCAAGGTCGACGCCTCGGTGTTGAGCAGCCCAACACGCCATGGCGCAATTCCGGCAATGGTGGTTGATGTCGACGTGGTGGAGGTCGAGGCCTGAACAATCGGTGTGGTCGTCGACGAGCCGGGCCCGACCGATGGGTCGGGAAGCGTCTCGCCAGGGCTGAGGAAGGTCGGGCGCACTGCGGCGTCATCGACCATTGGGCCAGTTGGGTCGGGTTCGTCGGAACGACCAAGGCCTTGAGGGAGCGCGATGTCGGCGTCGTCGGCTGTCACCTGGGTCGTGACAAGTTCGAGGTCGGCAGACTGAGGCTCGGCCAGATCCGGGCCCGATGCGCACGCAGCAAGGACGACCGAGAAGACAACAACGGCAAGGCAGAAGGCCACAAATCGAGACAACACAACAAGGCCTGTCGTCCGGTCGGCCCTTTTCTGAATGCCCGCAATCGATCCTGAATTTCAGCTGAACCAATCGGTGGAGCGGTCGACACCTCTAGCCAAGGTCGTCTCGACGACCAACACATCAGGCCGGGGAGCTTTCAGCCATGACGTCACCAACGACGCCGTCAACAGCAGATCGAGCATGGGTTGCCATGCGTGTGGTCGACCAACTCGCCGCGCTCGGCGTGCCAGCGCGATTCGACGGGTTGAATGTCCGCACCCAAGGACACCAGATCAATGTGGCCTCGATCATCGATGCGCTGGCGTCGGTGCCGCGTCCATCGTGGGCTGAGCATGTCAATCGATATGCCACCCGGATGGTCCACGGCAACCCCGAGGTAGCACCGCCACGAACCCACTCAGCTCCGCTGGGTTACCGAGGCGAACCCATCGCAGCCACCCCAGCAGCGGTTCCAGCGGCGCCGTATTCGCCACCTCGAAACGTGATCCAGGTACCCCAGGCTGCATCGCTCGCCGATGCGTTGGCACATCGCTACGGACGACCGCCAGCTCCCGCAGCCGTCCAAGCGCCAGCGCCGGCTCCAGCGCCCAAGAAGCGTCACTCAGCGTCGGTGCAGCGTCTGGCTTCGGTGCTCAATGACCTGACCATCCAGCACGTCAGCAACGATCTCGTCGACGACATTCCAACCGATGCGCTCACCCCATCGATGATGCCTGGCACGTCCATTGCGCTCAGCGTCGG
>CAYGMW010000138.1:0-8927 GCA_964350975.1 uncultured Acidimicrobiales bacterium
GTTCGGACGCAACCAAAGTGAGGTTGTCGAACCGGTCGCTTGGTTCGGTGTCGAGCACGCTCAGCCGGTCGAGCGTGCTCTGGCGCTCGGTTTCGCGGGGGTGAAGCTCAGGAGCCACATACGTGCTCTCGCTCGTCTGGGTGTCGACTGCATCGTCCATGGTGGTCACCTCGCCGCACCATTGGCTGGAGCCGGGAAGTGGCACAGATGGCAGAACGAGACGATGGTCGACAACGCCTGCATGAAGTCGTCTCGGGCGCTGGGCTTGACCACGTATCCATTGATCGACAGGCGGTGCGCGTCGCGGAGATCTGACGGTCGCGTTGACGTGGTGAACACCACCACCGGGGTCGCCTGCAACGTGTCATCGGAGCGGAGTTCAGCGAGAAACTCGATCCCGTCCATGCGCGGCATATTGATGTCAAGTATCACCACCACCGGAGTGTTCGTGAGTTCGCCCTGCACGTCGCGCAGCTTGTGGAGCGCTTCGAGACCATCTCTGGCAGTGACCAGCGGCATCGCCACTTCGAGACGGCGGAGCCCGCGCTCGACCCGTTCGATATCGAGTTCGTTATCGTCGACGAGCAGCAAGGTGGTCATGCGGTGGTCATTTCGGTGTGGGTTGTGGAGCTACTGATGGCAGCTTGGGTGTCGCGGAACCAGGAGAAGGCGAACGTGGAGCCAGCCCCAGGTGCCGACGTCAGGTCGATGTGGCCGCCCTGGTTTCTCACTGCCTTATCGACAATGGACAACCCAATACCTGAGCCATGACTTGGGGTTCCGAGGGTGTGGCACAGCTCGAAGATCCGCTGGTGGTAGGCCGAGTCGATACCGGGGCCATTGTCGATGACCGCGAATCGCACCGCCGCGCCGCGGTCGTCGGCGATCACTGTCACGTGTGCTGCCGCAGCGTGGTGATGATGCACGATTGCGTTGGTCACCAGGTTCTGGATCACCTGCGTGAGGCTCACTGCCCCGGGCAGCGTCAATGAGGCGGGTCCGGTGTAGCTGAGCTGATGGGGCTGAAGACTCAGGTCGTAGGTGAGCTGATCCATCAGGCCGGGCATGTCAATGCTCTGCGGCTCGCCGTCGGAACTGCTGCCAAGGCGCGAATAGTCGAGGATTCCGCTGACGAGATCGGACATGCGGTGCACCTGATCGTGGAGGCGATCGATGTTTCGTTTGACGTCGGGGTTCGCATCTGGAGCCGCGACATAGTCCTGAAGATCGTCCTCGAGGTACTCGGTGAGGTGGGCAATGCCCCGTAGCGGTGTCTTGAGGTCATGTGAGGCCACATAGGCGAACCGTTCGAGTTCGGCGTTGGACTCAGCAAGCTGGGCCTGTTGCCGGTGGAGGTCGCGGGCGATGTCATCGGCGAATCGGAGTGCTCGGCGGTTCGAGCGCGACAACATGACGAACAAGCACAACAACAATCCATCGAGGGTCAGGCCACCCACGAGGATGACGAGCGGCTCGTTGTGGGCGGCTGCAGTACGAAACGTGGTGGTGGTTCGAAGGTCAAAGGTCCAGCTACGACCGTAGATGGCGACATCGACGGTTGTGGACAGCAGCGGATCGGGATCGAAACCGGGGGTGGTTTCGAGGTGCTCGTCGTACAAGGTGTGCCCGTTGTCGCTGATTCCAACCGCGACATCGCGGTTTGTGGCGTCGAGCACGCCGTGCATCAGCCGGTCGGCAACAAAGGGTGCATAGACGACGCCGAGGAATCGTTGCTGTCGTTGCGCACGTGTACCCGGATCGCCGTCTTGGTACCAGGGAGCGAAGAACAAGAACCCTGGGGTCCTCTGTTCGTCTTGGACCAAGACGATCGGCCCCGTGACGGTGGCCGCACCGGTGTCGCGAGCCCGCTCGATGCCTTGGTAGCGATTGGCCTCATGGGCCATGTCCAACCCTACGGCAGCCGAGTTGGCCTCGACCGGGATGATGTAGCTGATCGGGTAGAACTCATCGGCGTCGTGCTCTGGATAGATGCCGTAGTCGGGACGGGTCGAGCGTTGCTGGGCGAGATAGGCGTCGAGCTGATCCGGTGCCACATGGTGGATGACTCCAATGCCATTGATACCCGGGTACTTGTCGTCAATTCGAAGCGACTCTGCGAAGGCCTGCCACTGTTCGAAGCTCATGTCGCCGCCGTGTGACTCGACCGCCGAGACACCACCCCACAGGCCATCTTCGTACTTTTGCATTCGTTCCTGGACGAGTTCGACGATCTGGGCCGACTCGGCTTCGAATTCGTTCGCGAACTTCTCGTCCAGCTGGGATTTGGTGATGTACCACGCGCTGATCGTCACCACGAGTGAGAACCCCACTACCACCCAATGAAACCAATGGAGTCGGCCCGCGGTCGTGATCGACCGACGTCTCTGCTCAAGGTCTCGGTGGTCAGAGCGATGGATGTCGACCATGGGGTGATGTCCGATCGGTCCAGATCTCGCGGAGCGTCTCAGCGCTCGCGTTCGATGACCAGGGCGCCACCGATCTCGCCCACGGGCGCGGCTGGTGCTGGCGTGACGAGCGTTGGTGTGACGAGCGTTGGCGTGGCGGGCGTTGGCGTGACGGCCGGCGCTGGGATCGTTGGCGCAGCTGCTGGTTGCGTCGATGCCGCCAGCACCATGGCGATAGCGACGCACACAACAGCCGCAGCAGCGGTCCACCAGGGCCGCGAATGACGGCTTCGGCCGGTCGTCAACACCTGGGGCCGCGAGTCGACGGCCAAACGATCAGCCGTAGCGGTGTTGCGCAGCAAGAGAGCTCGGCGCACGACCCTCAGGTCGATTGTGCTGATCGTCACCGGCTTGCCTGGTTGAATCATCCCTGCGTCGAGCAGCAGACACAGATACGTCAACAGGACTGCATCCGCGGGAGCTTCGGGCCGCCGGACCTCACTGGGCCTCGTCGAGATCTCGCCGCGCTCAATGTCCACGACGACGAGTGTGTGCTCGGCTGGCAAGCGACTCCGGTCGACCCTGTAGGCCGAAACCACCGCGGCGAGCAGCTCGTCGGACAGGTTGTAGTGAGACGCATCGTGATCGTCGTTCTCGGCCGCCCTCACGAGGTCGACAGCGACATCGCAGCGGGCTGCAATGGCGGCCAGTTCAAGGCCGTTGGCCTCACGCTGGCACCTCAGCACCGTGCCCAGCGTCGCCAGCGCGAGGCGTGAGTTGTGTTCAGAACGAGCGCCCGCCAGTAACGACATATATGGCTTCTGTCGGAAACAACTGGCCGTGCGATGAGGGTTCGACCCACGAAACTCGACCCCAACAGATGCACAACCCGCACTCAACCCAGCGACCAGACCGCCCGATAGGAGACCACGAGGCCGGCGAAGGATCGCTCTGATGGACAGTTTCAACACCACAACTGCAGCCGAGAGCCCCGACGAGTTCGAGGTCGTTGTTGTTGAAGACGACGACATCGACGCGGAATTACTGCATCGGCTGCTGCGACGCATCTGGCCCGCGCAGGTACTGGTTCATCGTTTCCGCGATATTGCCTCCTTCGAGCGGGCCATGACCTGCGGCGACCCGGCCGGGCGGCGGCCCCACCCCAACGTGATCCTCACCGATCTTGGACTCCCTGATGCCAGCGGCCTGGCCGTTGTTGACCGGGTCAAGGCACTCGCCGGAGACACTCCGGTGATTGTGCTCACCGGCAACACTGACCCGCTCATGGCCGAGCAGTCCATGCAGCGCGGCGCCCAGGACTTCTTAGTGAAGGGCTCGTTTAACCTCGAAGCACTGCAGCGATCGGTTCGGTACTCGATCATTCGCGCTGGCTCAGAAGCACAGCTCAAGGCATCCACCCGAGAACTCCAAGCCATCAACGCGGAGTTGGACAGCTTCGCGGGAGTGGTGGCCCATGACTTGCGGGCACCGGTTCGTACCGCCCGACTTCTCGCTGATCGGCTGGTCTTCAGCATTGGGTCACCCGACGCCGAGACGAGGGTGCCAGACTTTGCGAGCCGGCTCGAAGGCTGCTTGTCGCGACTAGAAGCGCTCATCGCGGGCGTGCTCGACCAGGTGTCGTTGAGGGACAAACCCTTGGCGCTCGAAGCAGTGTCCATCTGTGACCTCGTCGAAACGGTGCGAGTCGATCTTGGGGCTGACCTTGAAGCGACCGGCAGCGACCTCGTGTGCGGATACGGCACTGATTGTTCAGAATCGGGGTTCGTGATGGCCGACGTCGTCCGGATGCGGCAAGTGCTCGTGAACCTGGTCCAAAACAGCATCAAGTACCGCGACCCTTCTCGGTCCAACTGCATCACTGTCACTGCCGAGCGGCACATCGACCAGGTGGTGATTCGGGTCTGTGACAACGGGATTGGAATCGCTGCTGAATACCGCGACCAGGTGTTTTCGATGTTCGAACGGCTGCATAGCGATGCCGACATTCCCGGCCTCGGCCTCGGACTGGCCATGTGCTCGAAGGTGATCGCCCTCCACGGAGGCACGATTCGTGTTGTCGATCCTGACAACGGCCAAGGCACCGTGATCGAGATGTGGCTCGAAGCGCCTGGCAAACGTCATCGTGGCTGGAGCGAACCTCCCGAGAACGTAGCCGCACCCCGAAACCTTGTGTCAGCCCGAGCCTGAACCTACGTACCGAGACATCAACACACGAAATCCTGGAGACTGCCATGACCACGGTGCACACCACCACCACCACCCAAATCCTGATTGCGGAGGACCGAGTCGACGACCAGTTGATGTTCGCGTTGGCAGCAGAAGAACTCGTCGATCCACCCGAAATCACCTTCGCGGACGACGGCATGGCCTTGTTGGCGACCTTGTGGGAACGCCATGAAGCTGGCTGCCTTCCGGACCTGATTGTTCTCGATCTGGACATGCCTCTCGTCAATGGTTCCCAGGTGCTCGACACACTGGGCGAGGACCCGGAACTGTCGGGTATCCCGGTGGTCGTGCTGTCGAGTTCGGCTCGCGCCAAAGACATCGAGCGCAGCTACGCCCAAGGTGTGTTTGGCTACGAAACCAAACCCAGCTCGTTCCCTGAACTTGTTCAGGTCGTCGAGTGGTTGGCGGCGGTTGCCCGCTCAAACAGCGGCTTCGATCAGGGCTGAACTGGTCAGGGCTGAACTGATCAGGGTTGGGTCGAGCCCTCGAGCGCGTCGAGGAGTTCGGCTGCAGCCTCGGCGATCACGGTGCCGGGTGGGAAGATCGCGGCAGCACCAGCGGCTCGTAGCGCCGCGAAGTCCTGGGGCGGGATTACACCACCCACCACGACCAAGATGTCGTCGCGACCCAGGGCCGCGAGCTCGGCTTTGAGTTCTGGCACCAGGGTGAGGTGACCGGCCGCGAGCGATGATGCGCCGACAACGTGGACGTCATTTTCGACCGCTTGGAGGGCCACCTCAGCTGGGGTCGAAAAGAGTGGACCAATATCGACGTCGAAGCCGAGGTCGGCAAACGCGGTGGCGATGACTTTTTGGCCCCGGTCGTGACCGTCTTGGCCCATCTTGGCGACCAGGATCCGGGGTCGGCGACCGTGATCGTCGGCGAAGGCGTCGATGCGCTGTTTGGCTGCTTCCACGGCTGGTGACTCACCCACTTCGGTGCGGTAGACGCCGCTGATGGTACGGACCTGGGCGACATGGCGCCCGAAGGGCTTTTCCAATGCGTCGCTGATCTCGCCCACGGTGGCCATCGACCTCGCGGCATTGATCGACAGCGCGAGCAGGTTTCCGTCGCCGCGCGAGGCGGCATTGGTCAGCGCCTCGAGGGCAACCTCGACGTCGGCCTGGTTTCGTTCGGCCCGCAGCCGTTCGAGCTTGGCGATCTGGGCTGCCCGCACTTCGGCGTTTTCGACCTTCAGAACCGGGATGTCTTCGTTGCCACTCGGGCGGTACTTGTTGACCCCGACCACAGTTTGGCGACCACCGTCGATGCGGGCCTGGGTGCGGGCTGCGGCCTCTTCGATGCGCAGCTTGGGGATGCCGGCCTCGATGGCCTTGGCCATACCGCCCTGGGCCTCGACCTCGTTGATGTGTTGCATGGCCCGATCGGCCAGCTGACGGGTCAGACGCTCGACGTAGTAGCTGCCACCCCACGGATCGATGACCTTGGTGGTGCCCGATTCTTGCTGCAAGAACAACTGGGTGTTGCGAGCAATCCGGGCGCTGAAGTCGGTCGGCAGCGCAAGGGCTTCGTCAAAAGCGTTGGTGTGCAGGCTTTGGGTGTGGCCCTGGGTCGCGGCCATGGCTTCGATGCAGGTCCGGACCACATTGTTGTAGACGTCTTGGGCCGTAAGGCTCCATCCGGAGGTCTGGCTGTGGGTGCGCAGCGACTGCGACTTGGGGTTCTGTGGATCGAACTGGCCTACCAGGCGAGCCCAAATCGAGCGGGCGGCCCGCATCTTGGCCACTTCCATGAAGAAGTTCATGCCAATGGCCCAAAAGAAGCTCAGCCGGGGCGCAAAGTCGTCGACGCCGAGCCCGGCGGCCTGGCCTGTGCGCAGGTATTCGACGCCGTCGGCCAGGGTGTAGGCGAGCTCAAGATCGGCCGTCGCGCCTGCCTCTTGCATGTGGTAGCCCGAGATCGAAATCGAGTTGTACCGGGGCATGTGTTGGCTGGTGTATTCGAAGATGTCGCCAATGATGCGCATGCTTGGCGCCGGGGGATAGATGTAGGTGTTGCGCACCATGAACTCTTTTAAGATGTCGTTCTGGATGGTGCCCGACAGTTGGTCGGGGGCCACGCCTTGTTCTTCGGCGGCAACGACATAGAGCGCGAGCACCGGCAACACGGCGCCATTCATGGTCATCGACACGCTCATCTGATCGAGCGGAATCCCGTCGAAGAGTTGCCGCATGTCGTAGATCGAGTCGATGGCCACACCAGCCATCCCCACGTCGCCGGCAACCCGGGGGTGGTCCGAGTCGTACCCGCGGTGGGTGGCCAGATCGAACGCAACCGACAAGCCCTTTTGGCCCGCGGCCAGGTTGCGACGGTAGAACGCGTTGGACTCTTGTGCTGTTGAGAATCCGGCGTATTGGCGGATCGTCCACGGCTTGTTGGCGTACATCGTCGGGTACGGCCCGCGCAGGTACGGGGCAATACCGGGCATCGATGCTGCGTCGAGCAGATCGGGGCCCCGGTCGGCGGCGGTGTACAACGCCTTGACCTCGATGCCTTCGGGTGTGTCGGTGCTCAGCGCCGCCTGGACGGCAGGGTCGTGTTCGCCGCCGAGTTGGACGCAGGCTGCCTCACGCCACGAGTCGACATCGGCTGCGGCCTGGTGGGCCGCGTCGGCTGCATCTGACAGTTCGATACCGCTGAAATCAGGGATCGCGGAACCCGAGGCCGTCATGGCTTGACCTCCATCACATCGTGGGCCTGTTGCAAGACTGCGATGGCATCGCCGCCGAGCACGATGAAGTCGTCGACCCCGGCGGCTGACAGTTCGTCGATGCCCTCGCGGGGTCGCCCGGCCAGCCAGACGAAACGGGCGCCAGCCGCCTTCAGGGCAGCAGCGACATCGGCGCCCAGGTCGCGGTACACCCCATCGGAGCTGCAGATCACCGCGGTGCTGAGACCGGACCTGACAAAAGCGTCGGCGACATCTGGGGCACTGGTGAACCCGTCATTGGTGGTCAGCTCGATCCCGCCTGCGGCGAACAGGTTGGTGGCGAACGCGGTGCGTGCGGTGTGGGTCGCGATCGGGCCAAGGTTGGCGGCAAAGATCGCCGGTGGCGACCCAGTGCTCGCGCGGTGAGCATCGGCGGCATCTCGGAGCTGTTCGAATGGAGCGGCGGCCCGAAAACGAGGCAGGGCCGCAGCAGCTGGTGCCGCCCGCGTGGGTCGCGGTGTGCGCTCCACGAGGCGTTCGCCCAGGTTCGGGAACTCGCTCACGCCAGTGAGGGCGTCGGTCCGGGTGGCAATCGCAGCCTCGCGCTCGCTGCGGGTGGCTGCAACATCGACCTGGAGCGACCCGTCGAGCAGTGCTGCGGCGATGCCTCCACGCTCTTCGAGCTGCTGAAACTCTGACCAGGCGGCCGCCGCGAGCTCGTCGGTGAGGGCTTCGACGTAGTAGCTGCCGCCGGCAGGGTCGAGCACCTTGCCGATGCCGGATTCTTCGCCGATCAGCAGGTGGGTGTTGCGGGCAATCCGCAGGCCAAGCTCGTCTGGATATCCCAGCGCCGTGTCAAACGGGCTGACGGTGATGGCGTTGGCGCCTCCGACGGCTGCAGCAAGGGTTGCAGTGGTGGTTCGCAACATATTGACCCACGGGTCGCGGGCGCTGAGCATCCACTCGGCCGTGGTCGCATGGATCTGCATGCCGGCAGTCGAACCGCCCGAGACCGAGACGATTCGAGCCCAGCACATGCGCGCCGCCCGGAGCTTGGCGATGGCCAAGAACTGGTCGGGACCGACGGTCAAGGTAAACGACAGCGTGGCCGCGGCATCGTCGATGCTCAAACCGCCAGCGGTGAGGGCTCGAAGGTAGGTCACTGCGGTCGACAGCACCGCGGCGATCTCGGTGGCATCGGACGCTCCAGCCTCGCCATAGGGTCGGCCGTCGACTCGAGCCGCGGTGACGAAGGGCAGTCCGGCGCTGAGGGTGGCTGCGTTGGTGACCGTACCCAGGGCGTCATCGAGGGATGTCGACAGGACACCACTGGTGGCCAGTGCGCCAATGGGGTCGATAGCGAGGCAGCCAATGGCCCCGGCTCCGGTGCCTCGGCGGTCCCACAGCGAGAGCAGAGCGTGAGCCGCGTCGGCAGTGCTGTTGGTATGGATGCCGTCGAGATGGATGCTGTCGAGATGGATGCCGGCCAGGTCGAGGTAGACACCGTCGAGCACGGCGTCGAGGGCGTCAACATCGTTCGGAGCGTTCACGAGCAGTATCGACGTTGCGCCCCCCTCGAGGTCGGCCAAGATGCGGGCGTTGAC
>CAYGMW010000139.1:0-8857 GCA_964350975.1 uncultured Acidimicrobiales bacterium
CGCAGCTCGGGCCGGTTCGAGCTGATTGTCCATGTCGACCACGATGGCAACCGGCTCCCCGACGGCACCCCGCTCACCGACCATGCAGTGACCAGCCTGCTCGACCGGGCCTCGATCCGGCTGCTCATCCACGACGCCGAACACCACCCGGTCAACGCAACTCGAGCCAGACGGCCAACCGTGCGCCAACAGCGGGTCGCCCACGCCACGACACCAACATGTGCGAACTGCGGGTCGAGCGACCTGCCAAACCTGCACCACACCACCCCATTCGCGACCAGCCAACGAACCCACACCGGCCAACTCGAGCAGCTCTGCGCCCCCTGCCATCGAACCCACCACCGAAACGAACAGTGACCCGAGTGGGGTTGGGTCAAAGGTCCCATGCGGCCGGGCACTCCGCCGGTCCAAGATGGGCTGTGCCTTTTCGTCGCAGCCCCGAAGCCGTCGAGCCATCGCTCACGCCGACAGAGCTGAGGCGGACACTTTCGCTGCCACTCCTCGTCCTGTACGGGCTTGGTGTCACGGTCGGCGCGGGCATCTTTGCCCTCGTTGGCGAGATCCTCGGCTCGGCAGGAGACCAAGCCGCGCTGGCATTCCTGATTGCGGGGCTCATCGCCGGCCTCACCGGCGTGTCGTACATGGCCCTCGTGGCCCAGTTCCCTCGGGCGGGTGGCGAGGCGGTCTATGTACGAAATGGACTTGGCGCAACTGCCGGGCGGGCCGCCGGTCTGGGCGTCGTTGTGACCGGCATCATCTCCAGCGCGGTGGTGTCGTTGGCGTTCGCTGGCTATGTCGCCACGCTCATCGACCTCCCCGAACGCGCCACCGCGGCGGGCATCGTGGTGCTGCTGTGCCTCGTGGCTTGGTGGGGTGTTCGCGAAAGTGTGTTGCTCGCCGCAGTGGTGACGGTGCTCGAAGTCGGCACCTTGATCGTTGTCGTTGCGTTCGGCTTGCCCGATCTTGGCAGCGGAGCGATCACACCGGCATTCAACCTCTTCGCCGACGGAGCAATCGGGCCCGTCTTTGCCGGTGCCGGAATTGCGTTCTTTGCCTTCATTGGCTTCGAAGACATCGCCAACATGGCCGAGGAAACCATCGACCCGCGCCGCACTGCACCACGAGCAATCGCATGGACGTTGGGCATCACGATCGTGGCCTATGTGTCGCTCGCACTCGTGGCTGCGTCACTGAGCGGGCGAGGCGACATCACGTCATCGACCGCTCCCATGACCGTCATCTTTTCCAAGGTGAGCGGCCTGAACTCGGCCCCGGTTGCGACGATCGCCAGCTTCGCCATGGTCAACGGCATCCTCGTCCAGATCGTGATGGCGTCGCGTGTGTTATACGGCATGGCAAGCGATGCACAACTCCCCCGGCGGTTGGCGGTCCTCGATCCGAAGCACCAGACGCCCACTCGCGCCACCGTCTTCGTCGGGGTAGCAATCGTCACCCTCGCCATCTTCTTCCCACTGGTAACGCTCGCCAAGGCGACGAGCATCATCACACTGACCGTGTTCACACTCGTCAACCTCGCCCTTGTTCGCCTCACGCGGACAACGGCCGAGTTGGCCCACACCCGATGGCTCGTCAACGCAGCGCTCGGCGCCGTCACGTCCGCGAGCCTCGGCGCGTGGCAGATCGTCGAACTGTTCTAGGCCCGGGGTTTTCTGCATGCGGCAAGCAGGAACGGAGGCCGATGGCGTTCGTTGATCCACTCTGGGTGCTCCGCTAGTTGACCATCGGACGGACCCCATTCGTCGATGTGAGCAATCTCGAAGCCGGCACCGATCACTGTCGCGAGGTAGCTGGCGATGGTTCGGTGCTGCTTGCGAACGCCGTCCGTAAACCAGTTCGTCGTTCGCGTTCCCTCGTCGAGGTAGCCATCGACGGGCCACACGGTCCGCCCATCGACCGCGATGAACTCCGGATGGGACGGAGCGGTAAAGAGCGGGTGCTCAACGGAAAACACGAACAGCCCGCCAGGTACGAGGCTGGCGAACACCATTTCGACCAGTCGAGCCAGATCAGAGATGTAGTGCAGGGTCAGGGAACTGAACGCGCAATCGAAGCTGCTCTCCGGTAGGGCGACCGATTCCAGATCAGCGTGCCGGTAGTCGATCTTGGGATCATCGGTGTCAGCTGCGGCCCGGTCGAGCATCTTGGTTGAGACATCGATGCCGAGCACCGAAGAAGCCCCTGCCGACGAGGCCCACCGGGCGAACCAACCGAATCCGCAACCGAGGTCGACCACCCGAGCCGAGTCGAGATGTGTCAGCCAGCCCCGCAGGGTGGGCCATTCGGGTGCACCATCGAGCCCGTGAACCGAGCGCGGCAGTTGGCCGTATCCAGCGAGGAAGCCCTCATCGTCGTAGATGTTCTGCGTGCCCATGACCCCTGGAACGATAGGGCAAGGGCCACAGCAGACGGAGCACGTCGAGGTCGTCCTCCGGGCACCAGCGAGCTGAACTCGACCGGGCTTGCGCCACTGCCGCGACGGCGAATAGTCCAGCACCGGCGACCTTCGCAGTGAAAGGATCACCGCCATGGACCACGCCGACATTTGGGACGAAGAGGCCGCTCGGCTGTACGACACGCCAGGAACGGGCATGTTCGCGCCGGACGTGCTCGGCCCAACGGTCGAACGGCTCCGAACGTTGGCTGCTGGCGGACGAGCACTTGAGATGGCAATCGGCACGGGTCGGGTCGCGGTGCCGCTCGTTGAGGCCGGTGTCGAGGTCGCTGGCATCGAGCTCTGTCAACCGATGATCGACCAACTACGAACCAAAATGGACGAGGCGTCACTGCCCGTCCTGCTCGGCGACATGACAACCGTCCAGGTCGATGGCGATTTCAGCCTCGTGTTCGCGGTCTTCAACGCCATCAGCAATGTGCTCACCCAAGACGCCCAGATTGCGGTGTTTGAGAACGCGGCCCGCCACTTGACGCCGGGTGGCCGCTTCGTGATCGAGCTGTGGGTGCCAGACCTTCGGACCCTTCCACCAGGGCGCACGGGGTCAGTGTTTGACGCTCGACCCGGCTACCTCGGTGCCGATGTGTTCGACGTCGTTGCCCAGCACGTCGTGTCTCACCACGTCCACTTTGGTCGCGACGGGGGCACGAACGCCCGGATCTTTCGGAGTCCGCATCGCTACATCTGGCCAGGCGAACTCGACCTGATGGCCCGCATTGCCGGCTTCAGCCTCGAGAGCAGGCACGCAGGATGGTCAGACGAACCGTTCACCGCCGAATCCCGGGACCACGTGTCGGTCTACCGACTCGACTAACCCTCATCGCGCTCCTGCGAGCTGGCCCCGACCCGAGCCCTCTAGGGCAGGAGGGCTTTGAACAAGATGAAGCCGCCGATGATGCCGAGCGGTACGCCAATGATCGCTCCGATACCGGTCAGGCTGATCAGGCCGCCGGCGAGCATCAGCACCGCGCCGATGATTGCTGCGACCAACCGTCCAGCGGTTCGAAGCACGAACGCGGCCAGGCTCAACAGCATGCGAACCACGAACATGACGAGCTTCGTGATCGACTTGAACAAACCACCGACGAACCGTGCGAGCGAAGACATATCGCGCACAGTACCGATGATCGACGCACGACTGAGGTCGGACCTGCACAACATCTCCACATCTTCTGCGGGACTTGCGCACGCCTCACTGCGTATGGTCACACCTGTGGGACGACGCATTGTGATTGTTGACGACGACCGAGCCATCGCCGAAGCCGTTTCGGCCAGGCTGACAGCAGACGGATTCGATGTCGAGGTGACGCACAGCGGCGAGGACGCGCTCGCCGCGTCCCGGCGCCAGGCCCCGGCCCTCGTCGTGCTCGACCTCGGGCTACCCGGAATCGACGGCATCGAGGTCTGTGCGACATTGAGGCGCGAGTTCGACGTTCCAGTGGTCATGTTGACGGCACGGGATTCAGAAACTGATGTGCTGATCGGGTTGGGCGTTGGCGCCGACGACTATGTCGTCAAGCCGTTCAGCCCTCGCGAGCTGTCGGCCAGGGTCAGCACCGTGCTGCGCCGAACCCGGTCCCGCGACACCAGCGATGCCAGCAGCACGGTCCTCAACGCGTGTGGGCTCACGATCGACACTGCACGCCGCCTCGTCGACATCGACGGCACTGCGGTCCACCTCACCGTCACCGAATTCGACCTACTGATCGACTTGGTGCGCGCCGATGGTGCGGTGCGATCTCGCGACCAGCTGCTCGCCAGCGTGTGGGGGTACCGCGACGCGGGGGTTGTTCGCACCGTCGACTCCCACATCCGGTCACTGCGCCGCAAGATCGGCGACGACGTGATCCGCACGGTCCACGGCATTGGCTATGCCATCACCCCGACAGCGCAAGCGGTTGCCGGTTCACACAGCGGGATGAGGGTATGAGATCGCCACTGTGGCGCATCCGCAGCCTCAAAACCAAGCTGTCGATCGTCATCGTGGCCGCAGTGGGCGTGACCGCACTGAGCTCGATCATCGGGTTCAGGCTGGGTTGGCCCATCTGGGTTCGCCCCATCGTGGCGAGCGCCGTGGCCCTCGTCATGGTGCAGTTCTTGGCCCGAGGCATGACCAGGCCGCTGAGGGTCATCGATGCTGCGGCTCGGCGCCTGAGTTCGGGCGACTACGAGGCCCGAGCTACCCAAACCACCGCCGATGAGATCGGCCGCCTCGCCGGCACGTTCAACATGATGGCGGCCGAACTCGACGCGGCCGAAGCCCATCGACGCCGATTCATCGCCGACGCGGCCCACGAGCTGCGAACGCCAGTGGCAGGCCTGTTGGCCACGACGGAGAACATGCTCGACGGCATCGTGGTCCCTGACCACGAACAGCTCGCCTCACTACATGCCCAGTGCCAGCGGTTGTCGACGATCACCCGCGACCTGCTCGACCTGTCTCGTCTCGAATCTCATGCAGAGCACCTGAACACCGAACTGGTCGACCTCAATGATGTCGCCGCCGCGGCCGCCCAGGGGTTGCGCCAACGACACCCCGACGCCGAACTACGGGTCGAACGGGGCCGCAACACCGAGGTCGAAGTCGACGCCGAACACGTCCAGCGGGCCATTGCGAACCTGCTCGAAAACGCAGCCATTCACGGACGCCACCCCAACGACGTGGCCATCATCACCTTGTCGGTGCAGCGCCACGGCGGGCGCGTCCAACTCTCGGTCGCCGACAGGGGTCCAGGGCTCGGACCCGACCCCAGCCAAGCATTCGAACGATTCCACCGACGGGCCGCACACGACCGACCCGGCACAGGTCTCGGGCTGGCAATCACCCGAGAAATCGTGCTCCACCACGGCGGCACCATCGACGTACGCAACACCCCAGTCGGGGCTTGTGTGGTCGTGACCCTGCCCGCCGCCGCCTAACCAGAACGAAGGACTAGCCCTATGCAACCCACCTTGGACGAGACGCGCCCCGGCCCGCCCACGAGCGACGTGCTCGCATCCGAACCAGCACCGAAACGACTCCCCCACCCAGTGGCGCTCGTGCCGATCCTGGTCGCCGCGGTGCTGTTCGACCGGGCCGCGTGGGCTGAACACGTCGGCGCGGCCGCGGCGCTCGGTTGTGTTGCCATGGCGTGGTGCGCCACCATCGACCCCGACCTGAGGTGGCGGCCACGGCGCTGGTTGCCGGTCGGCATCGTGGCCGCGCTCGCGATGTGGCTGGTGATCCGAACCAGCCCCGCGGTCACGGTTCCGACCCTCATGACGTGTGCGGGATTGGTGCTCGTGCTCCCGTGGACCACGAGCGTTCGCGACCTCGCGTCGAGTCGACGCTACGACTGGCTGCAACGGGCAAGAGACACCCTGCTCAGCGGGCCCGCTGCGCTACCGGTGCTGGTCACGGTGTTCGGACGCTCAGCTCGGACCTCCAACACTCGCATGGCCGACCGCGGCATCACCCCGGTCAGCGTGGTGCTGTCAGCTTCGATCGGCATCACCTTGACCGCGGCACTGGCATCAGGCGACGCAGTCTTTGGATCGCTGTTCGAACTGTCCCCTACGAGCAACCCCACCCCTCACATCGTGACCATCGCCGTGCTGGCAGGGTTCGGATCGTGGCTGGCCATCGCCGCCACCGCCGCCGCCGCACCCGTTGAGACCGGCCCACTGAGCCGCGACGACGCCAGCCAAGGGCCGATTCCGAACACGACAGGGGCCCGAGAAGCGGCGGTGCTGCTCAGCACGGTGACCGCGATCCTCGCTGTGTTCACCCTCACCCAGATCGTCACCTTGACCCAAGGGCGCCAGTTCGTTGTCGAACGCACCGGTCTGACATTTGCCGACTACGCCCGTAAGGGCTTTTTTCAGCTCCTCGCCGCCGCGCTCATCGTGCTCATCGCGATCGCGGTAGCTCGGATGATGAGCCGAGCCGATATCGGGCGTCCGACCAGCGCGGTCGTGCGTTTGGTGGTGATCGACGCCGCGCTGACGATTGGGCTCGTCGCTGTGTCGGTTCACCGCCTCAGCCTCTATGAAGACGAGTTCGGGCTCACGCTGCTGCGCCTGATGTCGACACTGTTCGCGCTGTGGCTCGGAGGCGTAGCACTACTGGTAGCGGCCGCGACCGCCGGACCGACCTGGCTTCGGAGCCACCTGACCGCATCAGTGATCGGCTGGTACCTGATCGCCCTCATCGCCTTCGCCGCGATCAACCCCGACCAGGTCGTGGCCCAACGCAACATCGAACGAGCTCGCGAGGGCGCCGACCTTGACCTTGGCTACCTGGCCGGGCTGTCCTCCGACGCACACCGCGTGCTCGAACGCGAGCTGACCGAGAGCGAAATCCAGACCCTCGTGTCGCAGCACTGGTACCAACAGTGTCGCCTCTCAGGCCGCGAGTCGGGCTGGGCGTCATTCAACTTCGGCCATCGCTCGAGCCTCGATTGGCTGAACGAGGTCTGCGGCGCACCATCCAGCCAGCAACCACCAGACAAATAGTTTCAATTGTCTGTTTGGAGTGGATACAGTCTCCCCCGGCACTATCCCCCACCTACAACCGCCCCGACACACAGCAGGTCATCATGAGCGATAACTGGAAGTTCGAAACCGCCACCATCCACGCCGGACAAGAGCCCGACCCGACGACCGGATCGCGCGCCGTGCCGATCTACCAAACCACGTCGTATGTGTTCCGCGACTCCCAGCACGCACAGAACCTTTTCGCGCTGGCCGAGATCGGCAACATCTACACCCGGATCATGAACCCCACCCAGCTCGTGCTCGAGGAGCGTATTGCCGCCCTCGAAGGTGGTGTCCGCACCGCAGTTGGACTGCCAGGGTGCCTCGCAGTCGCATCGGGCCAAGCGGCCGAGACGCTGGCCATCTTGACCCTGGCCGAAGCCGGCGACCACCTCGTAGCCAGCCCGTCGCTGTATGGCGGCACGTACAACCTGTTCAACTACACCCTGCCCAAGCTGGGCATCACCGTCAGCTTCGTTGACGACCCCGCCGATCTTGACCAGTGGCGAGCAGCGGCCAGGCCCAACACCAAGGCGTTCTACGGCGAAACCATCGGCAACCCCAAGAACGACGTGTTCGACTTCGAGGGTGTGTCGTCGGTGGCCAAAGAGGTCGGTGTGCCGCTCATTATCGACAACACCGTCGCTTCGCCGTTCCTGTGCAACCCGCTCAAGCACGGCGCCGACATCGTGGTGCACTCGGCGACCAAGTTCATTGGTGGCCACGGCACCAGCATCGGCGGCCTCATCGTCGATGGCGGAACCTTCGATTTCGGCGCTGGCGACAAGTTCCCGAACTTCACCGAACCCGACCCGAGCTACCACGGCCTGTCGTACTGGCCTGCGCTCGGCGCCGGCAGCTACATCATCAAGGCCCGGGTCCAGATGCTGCGCGACCTCGGCGCCGCCATCACCCCAATGAACGCGTTCTTCTTCCTGCAGGGCCTCGAAACCCTGCACGTACGCATGGAGCGTCATGTCTCGAACGCCGAGAAGGTTGCGGCGTTCCTTGAAGCCCACGACCAGGTCGAATGGGTGGCGTATTCGGGTCTCGAGTCGTCGCCATGGCATGCCAGTGCCCAGAAGTACCTGCCCAAGGGCGCTGGTTCGGTGTTGGCGTTCGGCATCAAGGGCGGTGTTGAGGCTGGCCAGAAGTTCGTCGAAAGCCTCGAACTGCATAGCCATGTGGCCAATATTGGCGATGTGCGCAGCCTGGCGATTCACCCGTCGAGCACCACCCATAGCCAGCTCACCGAGGCCGAACAGGCCTCGACCGGGGTGCTTCCGAACCTGGTCCGACTGTCCGTCGGCCTCGAGCACATCGACGACATCTTGGCCGATCTGGCGGTCGGATTCGCCGCCGCTGCTGGCTAATTCGAAGGTTCGCCGAAACTTTCGTTTCCCCTAGTGCCCTGCGTCACATATGATGACACTCGACTCCTGGGGGGGAATCATCCGTCGGGACCGAGCCGCAAGCTCGGTCCCGATGTGCATGTATAGGCCAGCGTCTGTAGAGGCCCAGCGTCTTTCGTCCGGGCCGCTAGTCGGGCTGGATGGCGGCACGCATGCGATGCACGAGCGGGCCCCGGACCCGGCGTTTGGTCGTGGCGAAGGCCTCGATGGGCAACGAACCCAGCCGGGCGGCTCGTTCGTGGGCTTCGTGGGCCAGGTCGGCTGAGGGCACAATCTCGTCGACGAACCCTGCGGCAACAGCGGCGACGGGCGAGAACATGCGGGCATGGGCCGTGGCTGGCAACACGACGTCAGGCTTCAAGAACTCGCGGGCCAACTCGACCACCATGGCCGGCAGCGCTTGGCCTTGGCGCACCTCGCTGAAACCAATGTGATGGTCGCCTGGTGTCATCAGCAC
>CAYGMW010000140.1:0-8715 GCA_964350975.1 uncultured Acidimicrobiales bacterium
CACCGGACTTCGACCCGACGACTCGGCCATCGGTGCTGATCGCCCAGGACGGGCGCGGTTATCTCAGCCGGTCAGGCCCCGTCCGAGCCGCGGCCGTGCTCGATTCGCTGCTGGCCGCAGGTGAGATCGAGCCGACCGTTGGTGTGTTCGTGATGCCAGGAGCCTTCGAGGGTTCGTCGCCCGATGAGGCCCGAACCCAACGCAGCATCGAATACGACACTCCCGACGACGCCTACCCGACGTTCCTCGTCGACGAACTACTGCCCTTCGTCGAGTCCGAGATCCGGGCCAGCCTCACCGACGACCCCGCCCAGCGAACGGTGATGGGCATCTCGTCGGGCGGCATCTGCGCCTTCAATGCTGCCTGGCAGCGGCCCGAATCGTTCGGCCGGGTCATCAGCCACTGCGGATCGTTCACGAACCTTCGGGGCGGTCACGAGATGGCCTTCTGGGTGCGCGCCACTCCCCGCAAGCCGATCAAGGTGTTCCTCCAGACCGGCACCGCGGATGCCAAGATTCCCCAGGGCAACTGGACGATGGCCAACGAACTCATGGCCGACTCACTCGACTATGCGGGCTACGACTACCGCTTCGAACTCGGCGTGGGCGGCCACAGTCTTCGCCACGGCGGAGCACTGCTCGCCGACACCTTGCGATGGCTCGAATCAGCCACCGCTCCTCGCAGCACAGCCCAAGACAGCGCCATCTTTGACGCCACCATGGCCGCCATCAACGGCGGCCCGCCCCATTAGAACGGCTCACGCGTAGGGCGTCATGTCCATATCGGGGTAACGACGACCGACGGCTTCGACCGTTTCGGCGGTCCAGTACGGGTCGCCGACCGGCGGGAACCCGATCATGGTGCGCTGGTCAGGGGTGACCCGGCAGATCAGTTCGGCCATCCAGCCCCGCGGCGCGCTGCGAACATACTGACGCCACCCACCCCAGGTCATCGACCGGCGCTGGTAGGCAATGTGGAGGCTGTGGCGCAGACCCTCGGTGGCGAACATGGCCGAGCCACGATGGAACGTGCGCATCGAGTACAACAAGATCGACCCGGCCGGCACCACGATGGCGTGCTCGGCGGCATACAGCTCGGGCGCGTCGTCGCGGCTCACATGGGTCGAACCCGCCCACGGGGCACCATCGGCATACGACACCACCTTGGTCGGGCCCAGGTCGATGGTGACGTCGGTCAGGTACGTGATCGAGGCGATCTGTTCGAAGTCGTCAGATGCTGGCACCACGAAGGTGTTGTTGCCATAGTCCTGATGCATCAGCTGGTCGAAGTCGTGGTCGGCCGCGTACTTGGTGATCGACTCCGAGTGCGACAGCACAATGTCGTCAGTGCCGAGCGCTCGACGAGCAAAATCGATGAGTACCGGGTTCAGCACTAGGTCGTTCATCAGCGACGACTTGTACGGAAAGTCGGACCACATGTAGGCCTCGACGTCGGGCCAGGAGTCTCGTTCGTTGACGAACTGGTCATAGGTCGGCAGACGCTCGTGGATCTGGCCCACCGTTGCGCCGACCACGCCTGGGTGCACAAAGTTCTCGATGATGCAGTAGCCCTGGGTACGCCAGGTGTCGAGGTGGGCGTCGCTGATCGCGCCGGTGAGATCCGTCGAAACAGTCATGCGTCAAGTGTTCCGGAGATGCGGACTCAGCACCAATCGTGTGCTGAAGTATGGCGATGATCGACCTAGCTAGGCACCACGACGAACTCGACGAACTCGGCTACACCATCGTTGAGAACCTCATCGACCCGGACATGATTTCGGCGCTGATCGACGAGGTGCAACGCCTCGAAGCCGAGCTGGATCGCAGGCCTGACAACAACCGTTTCGAGGGCAATCGCACGACCCGGACATACAACCTGTTGGCCCACGGCGAGATCTGGCAACACGTCGCGACCCAGCCCCAGGTCCTCGAGCTGGTCGAGGGTGTTTTGGGCACCGAGTTCTTGGTGTCGTCGCTGGCGTCGATCTCGCTGGCGCCTGGCGAAACGGCCCAGGTCATCCACGCCGACGATCAGATCCATCCGCTGGCAAAGCCTCACGCGGCGACGGTGTGCAACTCGATGTGGGCCCTCACCGACTTCACCGAAGCAAATGGCGCCACTCGGGTCGTACCGGGCAGCCATCGCTGGCAAAACCCCGACTATTTTGCCGACCCGACCACCATCGAGTCGATCCCGGCCGAGATGGCAGCCGGTTCGGTGCTCGTCTGGCACGGCAGCACCTGGCACGGCGGCGGCGGCAATGTGACCGACAGCGAGGTGCGCATCGGCGTGGCCATGAACTACTGCGCCGGGTTCATCCGCCAGCAAGAAAATCAGATGCTCGGGATTCCGCCTGAGGTCGTAGCCACCTTCAGCCCGCTGCTGCGCGAGCTGTGCGGTTTTGGCATGTACCGCGGCCTGAGCGGCAATATCGAAAAGCAGAGTCCGGCCCACCTGTTGTATGGCGACCCGCCCCAAACCCAGCTGTGGGATCACGAGCCAATAACGCCGACTTGATCTTCGCCGTGGTACCATCATCGGGTCGCTCGGCACACACGGGGTAGCCGACTCGACACCGCCTGACAGCGGAACCCTGGAGCTCGCCTCGTTCCGCGAGGGTGTGCTCTTCATCCCCGGCCCACGCGAGAAATCGCACCTTGCTCGCATCCAACTGGATGCCGATCGACCTTGGAGCAGGCCGTCACACCTCCAAACGACACCACCGTCTGGTCGCCCGCTGCCATCGACGCTGCCGCCCAGGCACACATCGATGATCGGGCCACACCAGAACAGGTGGCCAAACTCACCTCAGACCAAACTGCGTGGCTGGCCAGCTTGTGGCGCCTGCTCGACGCAGCCGACGCCGCACTCGAGCGAGCTCGACGCGAGTACCGCGGCCCCGAACGGGCACTGGTCCTCGAAGACCTCGACGACGAGTGCTATCGCATCGACGCCGCAATCACCGCGCTGGTCGGCCCGCCTACCCCCGAAGAACTCGGTCTGCCGCCGCAACCGCCGGCTCCAGAGCCAGTCCAGCCCGGTGTTACCCAGCTCCAGCTGTCGAGCGCCGACGGCCAACTGATTGCCTGGTCTGGTGGCCACAACGCTGAAATGGGTTCGGCTGAGCTCACGATGGAGCTGCTCGCTTCCATCGGTGGGGGCGACATCGACTGGCAAGCGTGCGACGCGGTGAAGGCCCCCGGTTCGTCGCCTGCTCCGGCGGTGAGCGCCCCGCTGACTGCTGCGCTTGGTTGGCTCGTTGGCCAAGCGAACAGCAGCGGCCGAGGCGACATCGGTGTCAGCGTTCAGTGGCTCGGGCTGGCCGCCGCTTCCGCGGTCGAACATGTTGCCCAAGGCCGTTTTGTGCTGAGCGTTTCGGCGCTTCGCCGCCGGACCGGTGGCGATGGAGCGTTGGCTCCGTTCGAGGTTCGGTGGATTCCCGCCCTCACCGACGCCGACGCTCTCGACGAACTGGTCGCTGCCGTGCCTGGCGCGGCGATGGTCGGTCACACCAATCAAGACCGGGCCGCGTTCACCAAAACCACTGTGGCCGACATCGTCCACGCCATTGTGGCCACCGCGTGCGCCAAGGTCGAGGTGCCCGCTCCTCCGCCCGATCCCCGGACCCGCAACGATGTCGGCGAGATGATCCTTGGCCACCTGAACGGCACCACCTTCGAGGTCCCACCTCGGCACGGTAACGAGATCGCGAGCCGACTCAAAGAGTGGGCCAAGCCGGTCACGGGGGTGTCGTCGGATCGTCTGATTGTCCAGCTCGACCCGCCCGATGAGAGCAATGGCTGGTTCGCCCAAGTCTTGGCTCACGCCGAACGCGGCAACGGTGTCGAACCGGTCGAGATTGCGGCCAACTCCCATTCCAAGTCGAGGTCGCGCCACCTCAGAGCCGAGCTTGACCGCCTCGAGACCATGTTCCCGGCCCTCTTGCGCCCGGGTGGCCGTCGCCGGGGCCAGGTGATCTTGTCTCAGGACGAGGCGTGGCGTTTGATGAGCGAGGAGGGCCGACTGCTCAGCCTGGCCGGTTTCGAGCTCCGGGTCCCTGCACTCGCACCGAAGAAGGCCACCGCGGCGCTGAGACTCACCTCAGAAGAGCAACGCGATTCGGTGGTTGGGGCCCAACAGCTCGCCAACGTCCGCTGGTCGGTGGTGTTCGACGATGTCGAACTCACCGCGGAGGACATTGCCAAGCTGGCCCTCGAAGCGCGCCCATTGGTCCGTTCGCATGGCACGTGGGTCGAGATCGACCAGGTCGACCTGGTTGCCGCCGCTGCTGCCCTGGCCGAGCGGGCCAACATCACCAAGCTGTCCGGCGCCGACATGTTGCGCCACGCACTCGGCCTTGAGGGCAATCCCCTTGCTGGCGGATTCGACATCTCGGGCGAAGGCTGGGCTGTCGAGCTGCTGCGAGGCATCCAGAACCTGCCCGAGCACCCCGAGACCAAGCCACAGGGCTTCAAGGGCGAATTGCGTTCCTACCAGGCCGATGCGTTGTCGTGGCTGAACTTCCTCGACGGAGCCGGCCTCGGTGGCTGTTTGGCTCTCGACATGGGCCTCGGCAAGACGCCAACGGCCTTGGCGTCTTTCGTGTCGTCGTCCAAATACGGCACCGGGCTCGTGATTGCGCCTCCGGCCGTGGTTGGCAACTGGGCGACCGAAGCCAAGGCTTTTGTTCCCGGGCTCAAGGTGCACATCCATCACGGAGCGTCTCGAGCAACAGGCGAACAACTTCGCAAGATCATCGAGCGAGTCGATCTCGTCATCACGACCTATGGGCTTGCGGTTCGCGATATCGACGAATTGTCGGCCGTGACTTGGAGCAAGGTCGTCATCGACGAGGCTCAGGCCATCAAGAACCCCGCGGCCGAGGTCAGCCAGCAGCTACGGCGTCTCAACGCCCGCACACGCGTGGCCCTGACCGGCACCCCGATCGAGAACGGCCTGGGTGACCTGTGGGCGATCATGGACTGGGCCAACCCCGGCCTGGTCGGTGACCGCAACCATTTCGTGGCCCAGCTCACGCCCGATGCCAAGAACAAGGGCCGCGGTGACAACACCGAAGACGCACTCAAGGCGCTCAACGGGGTCCTGGTGTATCGCCGCACCAAGGCCGAACCCGAGATTGCCGCCGAGCTCCCGGACCGGATCGACGAGCTCGACCGTTGTGCCATGACCACCGAGCAGATCGGCCTGTACCAAGCCGTGATCGACAGCTTGGTCGTCAACACCAGTGCGAACGAGCCGGGCTCGCCCGAACGCAAGGGAGCGGTGCTCGCCGCCATCACGGCGCTCAAGCAGATCTGCAACCATCCGGTCAACTACCTGCCAGACGATGACGGGCTCGACGGCCGCTCCGGCAAGTTGGCGCGCCTGAACGAGATCATGGAGTCGGTCTACGCGTCGGGCGAAAAGATGCTGATCTTCACCCACTTCGCAACCTGGGGCGAACGCCTGGCTGAGTATCTCACCGAACGCACCGGCAAGCCGGTGAACTGTTATCACGGTGGGCTGTCACGCACCGCTCGCGACACCATGGTGGCCGAGTTCGAGGGCTCTGAAGGTGCTGGCGCCTTGGTGTTGTCGCTCAAGGCTGGTGGCACGGGCCTCAACCTGACGGCCGCCAACCATGTCGTGTTGTACGACCGCTGGTGGAACCCGGCTGTCGAGGACCAAGCTCGCGACCGCGTGTGGCGTATTGGCCAGACCAAGACCGTCATCTGTCACCGCCTGGTATGCCCAGGCACCGTCGACGAGCGAGTCGAGGAGATCGTGGCTGGCAAGCGCCATATTGCCGACATGGTGCTGCCGAAGTCGAGTTCGATTGCGTCGCTCGACGCCAGCGAACTCCAACAAGCGTTGGGCATCAATCCTGACCTACTCATGATCGGCGACGAGGCCGAGGTAACGGCATGAACCAGCCCCAAAACGCCAATCGCAACTCGGCTCCGCGCAAGTCCAATCAGCGTTCGAAGAAGAACCGCAACCGAGCCAAGAAACCCGACCCGGTGCTGTTCTGGGGCGACGCCGACAAGCTGCCGGTCCCCGAGGTCATCAACGCGTCGACACCGGACCCACAAGCCGTGGTGCGCTCGCTTGGAACCGCACCGATCCCAGGAACTCCAGCTGAGCCGTATTTTGCGGTGATCTACTCGCGAGCCGCCGGGCTGGCATCAGTGCTGGGCGACATTGCATCAGCCGAGCTCAAATCCAAAGCCAAGTCGCCGTCGAGCTGACGGTTCGCCCGCATCCTCACGAGCAGGGCCGATATGGCCGCACCGAAACACATCAGCGCCATGCCGATCGCGAACGGTGTGACCGACGTGTCGATGCCCGCGGTGATGATCGTGCCCAGCACAGCCCCACCGGCCATGCGCACTGCCCCGGTGAGGGCCGACGCGGTGCCAGCGAGCTCGCCGACAGGCCCCATGGCTGCGCTGTTGAGGTTCGGCATCAAGAACATGAACGAGCCGAGCATGAGCCCCAAAATGGGCACGAACAACCAGAAGTTCGGTGCGCCGCTTGCGCCGAGCGACACGACCACCAGCAGCACCGCGAGCGGCAACAACACTGCGAACACCCTGAACATCAGGGGTTCGATCCCGATGTTTTCGACTACCCGGCCATTGGCCAACGCCGCGATGCCAAACAGCACAGCCACCGCCCCGAAGATGAAGGGGAACTGGTCTTGGCGGTCGAAAATGTCGCCGATGATCAGCTCGCTACTCGCCAGGTAGGCGGTGAATGCGCCCTGCAGGAACACCGTCGACATCGTGTAACCGAACGTCACAGGGGTCCGGGCCACAATGGCGAAACCAGTTCTGGTCGCCTTGAAGCTCAACGGTCGGCGATGGGCCGGGTCGAGCGATTCGGCCAGGCGGAAACTCCACACCGCAACCAGGGCCGCCCAGATGACGCAGAACCAAAACAGCGCCTGCCACGGCAGCAGTGCGTTGATCCCCGCTCCGAGGGCTGGGGCAAACACCGGCACGAGGACAAACACGGCCATGATCTGTGACATGGCTTTGGCCATGGCGTTGCCTTCGAAGCGGTCGCGCACAATCGCTGTTGCGACCACACGTGACCCAGCCGCGCCAACACCCCACACGAAACGGCTCACGAGGAGCAGGTTGAACGTCGGCGCCAGGGCCGAACCCACTGCTCCGGCCAGGTAGATAGCGATTCCGAGATACAGCACCGCTTTTCGTCCGAAACGGTCGGCAAGCGGGCCATAGATGAGCTGGGCGACGGCCAAGCCACCCAAGAAGACGGTGACCACCTGGCCGGTGCGGTTGGAGCTCTCCCCCAGGGCGAAGGTCACCCTCATGTCGCTAAAGGCCGACAGCATCAGGTCAATCGCGACGGCCGTCAGTGCCATGATGGCGCTAATCAGGGTGAGCAGTTCCCTTCGACTCAGACGCTGGGGTGGGCCGCCGATGGCGTTCGGCGGCGCAACGACGGGCGGCTGAGGTTCGGGCATCGTCCGACGCTACCGGTGCGCAACGGCCGTGTGGTTAACATCGACCCATGATCGATCTCACACGTCACGGCGATGTCTTTGTTTTGACCATGGACGAGGGCGAGAATCGTTGGAACACCAGCTTCGTTCGAGCTCTTGGAGAAGCGCTCGATGAGGTCGAAGCCTCAACGGGTCCGGCCGCGCTCGTCACTGCGTCTGCCCACCCCAAGTTCTTTTCCAATGGGCTCGACCTCGACTGGGTGTCGACTTCGGGCGACCATCCCGGAGGCGACCGCGCCGTGTTCGGAGTTGAGTTCATGGCCCTGATGGGGCGCATCATCACCTTGCCGGTGCCGACGATCGCGGCAGTGAACGGTCATGGGTTCGGCGCTGGATTCATGTCGGCGTTGTGCCACGACGTGCGCATCATGAGGGCCGACCGCGGCTATCTCTGCGCCAACGAGCTCGAGATCGGTATGACCATCCCGGCCCCCGAGGTCGCCTTGTTCCATCACAAAATGTCGGCGTCCGCATTTCACCAAACAGTCTTGCTGGCCCGTCGTTGGACCGGTCCGAACGCCGTTTCGGCCGGCTTCGTCGAGGCGGCCGTCGACGTCGACGAGGTGCTTCCAGCGGCCATCGCCCGAGCCGAGTCAGTGGCCCATCTGGCCGTTCATCGAGCCAACTATGCGCTGCAAAAGGAAACCCTGTACGGGGCTCATGCAGCCATCAACCAGCCCCATGGGCCGGCTCATATGCTGAAGAATTCAAGCGACTATCGCCACTAAACAGCAATGAAAACGGGTGCTTTCTTGTTGTCGATCGTACGTATGTACGATAGATTTCGGGTTATGGATCCGGTGGCTGAAGACCTGACACTTCGTCTCTATGGGCGTAACGCACTGTTGTGTATGGATGTTGTTTCGGTTGAGCGTGAGCTGACGGCCGTGTTGCGGCACCGGTCGCAGGTTGACGGATATGAGGCGGCGCTTCGGTCGGCGTTGGGGGTACTGCGCGGCGGCAAGGGTGCCGGACCCCGTCCCCAACCGCCTGCCCCGGAGCCGTCTGGTTCGGGGTCCGATGACGGCCCAGTGCCTGAGCCCGAACCTCGGGTGTCATCCCGCCAGGAACGAGCCGCGACCAAACGGGCCCAGATGTTGCAAGCCCACCCGTATGTGGCCGCCGCCCTGGAGGCTGGTCGGATCACGACCGAACAAGCCGACGCGATCTGTAAGGCCGCGTT
>CAYGMW010000141.1:0-5824 GCA_964350975.1 uncultured Acidimicrobiales bacterium
ACGGTTTCGACGCCGTCTGGATGCTTGAGATCGACACCGATGGACTTTCGCCCTCGGGCCAACACGTCGACACCGCGAGGTGGTTCGCCGGTGACGTTGCCAGCGCGGTCAACACGAATGACCTCAGCACCCATGTCGGCCAGCATCATTCCGCAGAACGGTCCCGGACCGATGCCCTGCAACTCAATGACCCGAATGCCGGCAAGTGGACCCATGGAAACTCCTCAATCAAGCGGTCTGAACGTCGAGCGATCTGAAACGTTATGCAGCCCGGTGTGCCAGCTCGACGAGTTCGTCGACCAGGGCCGGCCACAAACGCCGGGGAAGATCGTGACCCATGGTTGGGTACACAACCAACTTGGCACCTTCGATGGCAGCGGCGGTGGCTTCTCCGCCCGACACGGTGATGAGGGTGTCGATCGCTCCATGAATGACGGTGGTTGGCACGCTCAGCGCCGCCAGCCGCTCGGTGCGGTCTCCGTCGGAGATGACGGCAGCCATCTGATGCCCCACGCCGATCGGGTGGTAGCAGCGGTCGTATTGGGCTCCCACATAGGACCGAACCTCGTCCCAATCGACGTCGTGGCTGGCGTACACGTGGCGAGCCGCGATGTCGGCATCGATGAACCCAGCCCGATCCGACGGGGGTGTCGACATCAGCGCCGCGGACGCTTCCGGCGTTGATTGGCCGACCGATCGAGCGCCGGTGGTTGACATCACCGACGTCATCGAGCGCACCCGTTCGGGATGTTCGATGGCCATGGTCTGGACGATCATGCCGCCCATCGACATCCCCCAGATGTGGGCTGAGACCACACCGAGATCGTCCAGCACAGCCATGCCGTCGGCGGCCATGTCCGACACGCTGTACGCGGCGGGTGACGCCAGGCCAGCTGACAACGCTGCGACGGTGTCGGCCAGTGCTGGAGGGTTGCCCGGGGTCTTGGTGCTCAGGCCAACGTCGCGGTTGTCGTACCGCACGACATGAAAACCCGCATCGGCAACGAGTTGGCACCAGTCGTCGCGATAGGCAATCAGCTGGCTTCCGAGCCCATTGACGAACAAGACCGTCGGCTGGGTGGGGTCGCCGAACGTTTCGTACTCGATTTCGTAGTCGCCGTTACGAGCCCTCATGGCTGGTCACATCCGATCGAGGAGGTCGCGGCGCTTGGCGTCGAATTCTTCTTCGGTGACCAAACCTTGCTGGCGCAGGGCGTCGAGCTCGCGAATTTTCGCGGCAATGTCCTCAGCGGGTGCAGGTGCGCTTGCACCGCCGAGCTTGCGGTCGTGACGCCGATCGATCTGGCGGTAGATCTCGTTCTGGATGGCTTCGGGCTTTCGAACGTTGGAGAACTTCGACTGGCCCGATTCGCCCGCGGATTCGATCAGCAGATCGCCCGCGCCAATGATGCGTTCGAACAGCGACTGCCGGAAATTGATGTTGTCGATGCGATCGATTGGCAACTCGACACCACGCTTGGTGAGCACCCCGGTCCGAAAGATCAGGCGCTCGTTCGACAACACGAAGAATGTGGTGGACCACTTGCCATAAACAACGCCGAGGTTCAACAGCGCAGCGAGCACCAAGAACCACCCGACATAGGCCACCGCGCCCCCAGGACCGACCTGCAGAACCACTGCGATAACGAGGGCAATCACGACAAAGGCCACCGACTGGGAGAAAACCCACCAGTGAGGTTTGAGGTTCAAGATGAGGTCTTCGCCCTCGTTGAGATACTCGTCAGGAAACGCCATTTCGCAACCCTAACCCCAGCCGAGCTCATCGAGCTTGTCATCGTCGATCCCGAAATGATGAGCCAGTTCGTGCAACACCGTGACCCGAACCTGGGCAATGAGCTCGTCCTCGTCGTCACACATTTCACAGTGGGGGATGCGGAACACATAGATGCGGTCCGGGAACACCGCGTGATAGTCGCCGCGTTCGGGCAACGGGACTCCCTCATAGAGCCCCAACAGGTCGTCGGGGTGTTCGTCAGCCACCTCAATGGAGACATTGTCCATGGCATCGAACAGGTCATCGGGCAATGAATCGAGCGCGTCGCCCACCAAGGCTTCGAAACGGGCCACGCTGAGGAGTTCCATGAGGGAAAACTACGCGATCTGAGGGCCAAGACGGCACGGCCGGTAGTGAGCCTCAGTGTGTCGACTAACTTCGGTTCATGGCCCACTCCGAGCTCCACCTCGACGATGCCCAGCGCATCGCGGTCGAGCACCCCGGGCCAACGTTGCGCATTTTGGCAGGGCCCGGCTCGGGAAAGACCAGGGTGCTGACAGCCCGTATCGCTCGGCGGTCGGCTGACGAGATCGACGCTCGGCGGGTCTTGGCGCTCACGTTCACCAGACGCGCTGCTGCTGAACTGCGCACCCGGCTGCGACGGTCAGACATCCGCGACATCGGCGCGGTCGGCACCTTTCACGCTGTGGCCTTGCAACAATTGCGGATCCACCGAGCCGACCTCGACCGCAGACCCCCGATCATCGTGTCGAGCCGGGCCGCGGTGCTGCGTCGCTTGGTCGAAGGACGTGACAGTGCCGAGCTGGTCCGACGGGCCGACGACGCGATCGGTCGAGGTATCACCCCAGACCGCATCCGAGACGAACGGGTGGGCGACCTCGCCCGGCGCTACCAGCAACACATGCGCACCAACGGCATGCTCGACTTCGACGGCGTACTTGACGAGTGCACACGGCTCTTGCGCACCGACGAGCGATTCGCCGCAGCCCAACAGTGGCGATTCCGACATCTGTTCGTCGATGAGTTCCAAGACCTCAACCGCCGCCAGTTCGAACTGTTGACCGCATGGCTCGGCGACGGCGACGACCTTTGTGTCGTCGGCGACCCCGACCAGGCGATCTATGAGTGGAACGGCGCCGACGCTCGATATCTGCTCGACTTCGAACGCTGGTTCCCCGGCGCCCACACCGTCCAACTCGGCACCAACCACCGATCGAGTGGGGCCATTGTCACGACCGCACACGCCGTCTTGGGCCAGCGAGCGGTGACGGTTCGCAAGCCCACCGGTGCCCTTCCCGAGATTTCCGAGCACCGCGATCCCCACGAAGAGGCCCAAGACCTGGCTCGGCGCATCCGCTGGCGTCATGGCGAAGGCGGCCGGTGGAGCGATCATGCCGTGCTCGCGAGAACCAACATCCAGCTCGATGTTGTGGCCAACGCGCTTGACCGCGCTGGTGTCCCCCACCGGGTCCGGGGCCGCGGTGGCGTGTCGTCTCAGCCCGAAGCCGAACAGGCCATCAACTTTCTGACCTCGGCCGGCACCCACTTTGTGGCCTGCCTGGTCGACCTCGAACTCAACGACGTCGAGCAGATCGACGCCGATGTGGCCGCGGTCGCCTCGGTACTCGAGTTGGCCCGCGACTACGTCGAGGCCGACATGGCGCCGTCGGGCAGCGGTTTTGGGCAATGGCTCCGAACCCTCAGACCCGGTGACGCCACCCCAGACGCCGACGTCGTCGACCTCGCGACGTTCCATGCCGCCAAAGGCCTCGAGTGGCCCCACGTAACCATCGCTGGAGCCGAAGAGGGACTGTTCCCGATGAACGACACCGGCGAAGAGGTTCGTTTGGCCTATGTCGCGGTGACCAGGGCCGAACGCTCGCTCCACCTGTCGTGGTGTCGGGTGCGCGACGGCGAACGGCGACGCCCAACCCGTTGGCTGCGCGAGATCACCGCCATCGGAGCACCTCCCGTGCCCCCGAGCAGCTCCCAGTTGGCCCAGCACATCGCGACCGCTCGCGCCGCTGCGGCCGAGCCTCCCGACGCCCAACGACGCCGGCGACTCATCGGCTGGCGATCCCAAGTGGCGCGAGCCCGCCGGATTCTTCCCGAAGCGGTGCTGCGCGACGACGTCCTCGATGCAATCGTGGCTGCAGGGCCTACCTCACTGGATGAACTGACCACCGCGACCGGGTTGAGTGCCCTGCGTCTGCGCCGCGACGCCGAAGCAATCCTGGCTGCGGTCGCCGGATCTGCTGATGCAACCGCGACCAGTGTCGGCTGAGCTGCACCGATTGGACACGGCTCTACCGCGTGACGTCGACCAGCACCGGAGCGTGGTCAGAGGGCTGCTTGCCTTTTCGAGCGTTGCGATCGACGAGGCAGAACGTCGACGCGGCGGCCATCGAGGCGCTCGTCATCAGCAAGTCGATGCGCATGCCTTCACGTTTGTGAAACGAACCGCCGCGGTAGTCCCACCATGAGAACAACCCGGATTCTTGGTGGTGCTGACGGAAAACGTCCTGCAGCCCCCAACCTGCCAACCGCTCGAGGGCGTCGCGCTCGACCTGGGTCACGTGGGTTCCTCCTGACGTTTTGGCCACATCCCAGACATCGATGTCGGCTGGAGCGATGTTGAAATCGCCGCCCACGACAACGTCGTCGCTTGGGTCGGCCACCGCGTCGAGATGATCGACGAGGCGCGAGAGCCACCGCAACTTGTACTGGAAATGGTCGTCGTCGAGAGCGCGTCCGTTGGGCACGTACACCGACGTGACCGACACACCAGCGGTGCGAGCGGTGACGAGGCGAGCTTCGGCGTCGGGTTCGGCCCCGTCGGCGAAGTTCAGGTGGATGTCGGTGAGTTCATGGCGCGACAAGATCGCGACCCCGTTCCACCGACCCTCGCCAACATGCACCGCCTCATAGCCCAGCTGCTGAAAGTGGTCGTGCGGAAACTGGTCGTCGCTCATCTTGGTTTCCTGCAAGCAGACAACGTCAGGGCTTGCGTAGGCGAGCCATTCGTCGACTCGCTCGAGGCGAGCGTTGAGCGAGTTGACGTTCCACGTAGCGATCCGCACGGGTCGTCACGCTAGCGGCGCTGGCGCCTTCTTCGCTGGAGCCTTCTTCGCGGCAGCCTTCTTCGCTGGAGCCTTCTTCGCAGCGCTCTTGTTGGCTGGAGCCTTCTTCGCAGCGCTCTTGTTGGCTGGAGCCTTCTTCGCGGGCGTCGCCTCGGCCGACGCGGCCCTCCGACGCGGCGCCCGTTTCGCAGGAGCCTTTCGTGGCGGTTCGACCGTCTCGTGTTCGCCAGTTGCGGGCTCGTCCGGAGACGATGCGCCCGCGACAGGATCTTCTGACGTCACCGGGGTCGACACAACCTTGCGAGTGCGCCGACGGCTCACTCCGTCAGATGGAGGTGTTGGGGTCAGATCGTCAACCACTGCTTCTGCAGCAACTTCTTCGGCCCCGGGGTCGGCTGCCGCGCTGGGCTCAACGGACGCTGCGAGCGCTAGATCGATGCCACGCGATGCCGCATCGATCGACTCGACCACGAACTCGACCTCGTCGCCAAGGGCGAACTTCTCCTTCGCGCTCTTGGGTGGAGGATCGCCCATCAGCCGGTTCGGGGCATAGCACACGACCTCACCAACGGTGACATAGGCGCCATGAGACGTGAAAGACGACACCGTGGCTCGCACCAACGAACCAGGAAGGTACTGAGACACAAAGCCCACGAATGGGGCGGGGGCATTCATCGACGCCTTGGGTTCGGCCTTGGTGACCCGACGCGTGCGGCGAGCAGGTTTGGTGGCCGGTTCGCTCGCAGCGGTTACGTCGTCGGCGGCTGGAGCGGCGGCTGACTCGGTGGCAACGTCGGCGGCTGGCCGGCGAACGCGGCGCTTGCGAACGGGTGTGGCCGTTGCGGAGTCGTCGCCGGCGACCTCGGTGGCTGACACCGCCGCATCGTCGGACGGCGCCCGCTTGGCGTCGCGCACCGAGCGACGAGATGTCGGTCCTCGCACCGGCAATCGGTCCACAAACACCCACCCAACGGTCGGGACAGGCTTG
>CAYGMW010000141.1:5834-8658 GCA_964350975.1 uncultured Acidimicrobiales bacterium
CGTCGAACAACCAGGGCATCGAGCCGTGGAACTCTTGGAACGAATCGTTGGACAAGATGACCGAATCGACCCGCGCCGCGACCTGGAGGATGAACGCATCGCCGCGGCCAATAGCGCCGGCCGGAGGAGTCAGCAGCCACCCGCCCTCGAGGAGGTCCTCGTAGCGGCCAGTTTCGGACTTGGCGATTCGGTTGGGGAAGGTCGCGTCAACAATGACCACCACATTGGTGATCGGACGCTCAGCGACGAAGTCGGCAACGGCCTCCTCGAGTTGCCTGAGCGACGGGAGCTTGCGTCCCTCGGTGGCAATGTTGGATCCGTCGACGATGAGATGTGTGACCATGCTTGGCCCAGTCAATCAGTAAGAAAGCGAACTGCATGGGATGGGCTCTGACGAGTGCCAAGTATTGCCCCTCCCGCAACTAGGGTCGTCGACCGTGAGCTCACCAGAACAAGCAGCCTCGTCCACACCCCCACAGCCCGATACTCGCCGCATCGTGCTGTTCGACTTTGGTGGTGTGATCACCACGAGCCCATTCGAGGCCTTTGCCGCCTACGAACAACGCGCTGGGTTGCCGCCATCATCGATTCGGCGAATCAATTCAACGAACCCAGACACCAACGCCTGGGCCCAATTCGAGCGCTCCGAGGTCAGCATCGATGGGTTCATCGAGCAATTCGAAGCCGAGGGTGCGGCGCTGGGTCTCGAGGTCGATGGCGCTGAGGTATTGCGATGCCTGAGCGGAACTGTCAGGCCCCAGATGGTCGCCGCCCTCGACCGGCTGACCTCATCGGGGTGCCGCATTGGGTGCATCACGAACAATGTCTCATCGGGGCACGGCTCAGCCATGGCCACCGACCAAGGACGTGCCGATGAGATTGCGTCGATCATGGCCCGTTTCGAGGTCGTGATCGAGTCATCCAAGGTCGGGGTCCGCAAACCCGACCCACGGATCTATCAGCTGGCCTGCGCCGAGATGGGTGTCGCCCCAACCGACGCGATCTATCTCGACGACCTCGGTATCAACTGCAAGGCTGCGCATGGCCTTGGCATGGTGGCGATCAAGGTCATCGACCCCGACGATGCTCTGGCTGAACTGGCTGCCGCGACGGGCGTCGACTGGGAGTAAACCAGCACCGCCGCAGCAGCCAGCGTCAAATCAGGCCAGCGTCAGATCAGGCCAGCGACGACACCCGCCATGATTTGTTCGAACTCTTGGTGATGCACACCAAGCGAACCACAGGCGGGACTCCCTGATTCGGGCCGGCCAACCCGCGAGAGGGGAGGCCGGTGACTGAGCGAATCGGCGTACTTGCCGCGCACGAACGACCATCCGCCCATATTTGCTGGCTCTTCTTGCAGCCACACGACTGATGTCGCGTTGGGATAGCGGTTCATGATCTCGTCGATCATTTCGGCTGGCCACGGGTAGAGCTGTTCGACCCGGATCACCGCAACAGGGGCACCCGTTGAGGTCCGATGCGCCATGGCGTCATAGGCCACCTTGCCGGTGCACAACACCACTCGCTGGACAGCGGCGGGGTCGGTGACCCATGGGTCGTCGAGCACCGGATGCCAACCACCGGACACCAGCTCAGAAATCGGAGACCGGGCGACCTTGGCTCGCAGCAACGACTTCGGGGTGAACACAACCAACGGCCGCCGATTGCCTTGCGACACTTGCTGGCGAAGCAGGTGGAAGAACTGGGCTGATGTCGTGGCGTTGGCCACGGTCATATTGCCCTCGGCACACAACGTCAGGAAACGTTCGAGACGCGCTGAGCTGTGCTCGGGCCCTTGGCCCTCATAGCCGTGGGGTAGCAGCATCACCAGACCACTGTGCTGGTTCCATTTGTCGGCCGCAGCGGCGAGGTACTGGTCGATGATGATCTGGGCGCCGTTGACGAAATCGCCGAACTGGGCTTCCCACGCCACCAAGGCGTCGCGGTTCACCAGCGAATAGCCGTATTCGAAGCCGAGGCCGGCGTACTCCGACAGCATGGAGTCATAGATCCAGAACTGACCCTGGTCTGGGCCCAGCGTCGCGAGCGGCTTGAACTCGTGCTCGTCGTTGTGGTCGACCAGCACCGCGTGCCGGTGGGCAAAGGTGCCGCGACGTGTGTCCTGACCCGAAATTCGAATCGGGATGCCTTCCATCATGATCGACCCGTACGCGAGGGTTTCGGCCAAACCCCAGTCGACCTCGCCACCGTCGTCGTACATCTTGCGACGCGTTTCGAACTGCTTGGCCAGTTTCGGATGGGGGGTGAAACCCTCGGGGTAGTCGTACAACCGGCTATGGATGTGGTCGAGCACCTCGCGGTTCACGCCGGTTTCGATCACCCGGGGCACCTCGTGGAACTCGGTCGGCACGATCGTGCGCGGGGTTTCGGTCGGCGCCTCAGCGCGGGTCTCATCGAGGATGCGCTGCAGGTCGGCTTCGAAGTTGGCGTAGACCTCTTGGGCTTGCTCCGGGGTGATGTCGCCGCGACGAACCAGGGTGTCCACGTACCGCTGACGCACACCGGGGTGAGTATCGATTCGGCGATACATCACCGGTTGGGTATAGGACGGCTCGTCGCCCTCGTTATGGCCCTGACGCCGATAACAGATCATGTCGATGACGACGTCTTTGTGGAACGCCTGACGGTAGTCAAATGCCCAACGGGCGGCCCGCACGACCGCTTCCGGGTCGTCGCCGTTCACGTGGAAGATCGGCGCCTGCACCATCTTGGCCACCTCAGTGGCGTACTGGCCCGACCGCGACTGCTCGGGCGAGGTGGTGTAGCCGACCTGGTTGTTGATCACCACGTGAACCGTCCC
>CAYGMW010000142.1:0-8590 GCA_964350975.1 uncultured Acidimicrobiales bacterium
ATCTGACCATGGACCTGGCCGACCTCGGCGACGACTCAGCGGTCGCGTTCACCTCGGCTGGTGCTCCGGTGCCGGTATCGATGGTTCGCAACAACCTGTGCAAAGCAGAGATCCTGCTGTGGGCGTCATCGCCTGACGGCAAGCAGTACCGACTGTTCACCGCCAGCCGGTTCGCGAGCGACTATCAGAAACAGTGTCTGGCAGTGCGTGATGGTGGTTGTGTGTGGCGGGGCTGCGACATGCCCGTGTCGAAATGCGACGCCCACCATCTGAAGTTCAGGTCCGAAGGCGGACACACCGCGATCGAAAACATGGCCCTGTTGTGTCCGACCCATCATCGGAAGCTCCACAACATGGGAGCCCACCTCTGGATGGGCAACACCGCATCAGACTGGTACCTGGTCCAAGACCACACCGACCGGGTCATCGACCAATGGTCCAACCCGCCACCCCGACAAAAACCCAAGCAACAACACCCGAGCGAGCATCAAGCACCCGCGAGCAGCAGCCCCGATCCGCCCGGCTGGCCGCAAGAATCATTGTTCAATCGCTCGCCGTGAGCTACCGCGCCGATGCGCCATCGCGGCCGGCCGCCGGCACCTTCTAGGTCAGTGGATCCCGTCGGGGCGTGGTCAAGCGGTCACGAGGGTTCCGATGGCAGTCCCGCGCAGGATTGCTTCCATCGCGCCCGGTGCCGAACTGTCGAACACCCGGATCGGAAGCTGATGCTCGCGAGCCAAGATGAACGCCGGTACACACCGTCGCCACCGCACAAGATGTTGCCTCCGCCAACGACAACAGCAACCTCGGCTAACTTCTCGCGATGGCTCTCGACGCACTTCCAGCACAGTTCATCGGCACACTCTCGGCTCGCACCAATGACGTTGCTCGGCCCGTCGTTGCTGGACCGCTCGGCACGAAGGTCGTGGCGACGGTCAGCGGCGGAACCCTGGTCGGGCCCAAAATCAGCGCCAGCGCGGCCGAAGGCGTGGCCGCCGGCGACTGGCTCACCATCTTGCCCGGCGGTGCGTTCTCGCTCGACGTCCGGGTGTCCATGAAGACCGACGATGGTGCCGACATCTACATCACCTACACCGGCTTCGGGTCCCGCAACGACGACGGAACGGCCACCCTCCGAACCGCCCCACGCTTCGAGACCGGTGACGAACGCTACGCCTGGCTCAACGGCCTGTTCTGTGTCGCTCTTGGAACCACGACCCCCGACGGCGTCACCTACGACATCTATTCGGTCTGATTCGACCGGTTTGCGCTCACTGGGTTCCCATCGCGGCGGCCCACGCCAAAGCGGCTTCGTCGTCGGCTTCCATGGCCCGTTGAGTGTCGATCTCGACGCGGATAATGCGGCCCTCGAACTCATAGGGGCTGGTGAATCCGTCGCTCGTGGCCGCGATGCTACGCCCGATGTCGAGGCCAATGGTCGAGATCATGGCTGGCACGGTTGCGATGATGGCCTGGCCCTCTTGGCGGCCATCGATTGCCAGCGTCGCCCGAGCGGGACCTCGTCGGACTCGGTCTTGGCGAAGCTCAACCACGATCTGCCCGGATGGCACCGGGTGCTGTGAGCGCACGATCGTGTGATCACCAAACGCATTGTGGTCATAGACCAGGTGGCCAGCGTCGTCGAGATAGAACGCGAGGCCGTTGTTGATGGTGCCCATGGCGAGAATCACGCCACCGTCGGTGTCATGAGCGCGGTCAAGCAGCGCTCGCACATGCCAGCTTCGGCTGCCAAGCGGAGGTGCACCGTCGGCCGGGATCCGATCGACCGGAGGGTGGTAGAGGTAGCGATCTCGGCCGCCGGGCGTGCCGGTCTCCTTGTGCCCGCCAAAGAGCCGGGCCGTGCGTTCTTGGATCGGCAGCACGCCGTAACGACCCGCTTCGATCCAGAACAGCTCGACCATTCGAGCCAACTTGTCGGGCTCAGAAGCGGCCAAGTCGTGGCATTCGGAAAAGTCGTTCTCTAGGTGGTACAGCTCCCACGGGTCGTCGTCGATATGGCGGCCGTGCTGGTGGAACGTCACTGCCTTCCACCCATCGGCATAGATGCCTCGATGGCCAAACATCTCGAAGTACTGCACGGTTTTGCGGGAGGGCACTGAGGCCACATCGACAGCATCTGGTGCCAACGCGTAGGCAAAACTTGTCCCGTGAATGGGTTGCTGAGGCACGCCGCGATAGTTCTCTGGAGCGGTCAGGCCTGCCAGCTCGAGCACGGTCGGCACGATGTCGGTGATGTGGTGGAACTGGCGCCGAGTCTGGCCGAACACGGCCGGGTCGATACCGCCTGGCCAAGACACGAGCAGCGGGTCGCGCACACCGCCACCGTGGGTGTTTTGTTTGTAGCGCTTCGATGGAGTGTTACCGACTTGGGCCCAACCCCACGGATAGTTCGTGCTGGACCGCGGCCCGCCGATCTCGTCGAGGTGGGCAATGCCATTGGCCACTGAGTCCGTGACCCCGTTGAAGTAGCGGAACGTGTCGGTGAGCCCGTACTGCTGGCCCTCTTGGGAAGCACCGTTGTCGCTCATGGCCAGGATCAAGGTGTCGTCGGTCAGGCCAAGCTCGTCGAGGCTGTCCAGCAGGCGACCGACCTGCACGTCGGTGTGATCGAGCATGGCGGCAAACGCTTCTTGGAGCCGCAACGCGAACGCTTTTTCGTCAGCTGACAGGTTCTCCCACGCTTCGACGCCCGGGTTCCGGGGCGCAAGCTCGGTTCCCGCAGGAATGATGCCGAGCGCGAGCTGACGCTCATAGGTGCGCTGGCGCCACACATCCCAGCCCTCGTCGAAGTAGCCGCGATACTTGGCCAGATAAGGTTCCGGAGCCTGATGGGGAGCGTGAGTGGCTCCAAAGGCCAGATAGGTGAAGAACGGCCGTTCAGGCACCAGCGAATGGTGGTTGCGAATCATCCCGATCGCCTCGTCGACGAGGTCGGCCGACACGTGGTAACCCTCCGCGGGCGTTGCGGGTGGGTCGACTAGATGGTTGTCGCGGTACAGCTCGGGGTAGAACTGGTCGGTCTCGCCTTGCATGAAGCCGTAGTAGCGGTCGAAACCGCGCCCAAGAGGCCATTCGTGGAACGGACCCGCCGCGGTTGCGTCGCGCATAGGAGCCAGGTGCCATTTACCCACAGCAAAGGTGCCATAGCCGGTGGCTTGGAGCATTTCGGCCAGGGTGGCGGCGCTGGCGTCGATGCGACCCCGCATGTTGTCAAAGCCAGTGTCGAAGTTCGACAGGGCCCGCATGCCGACTGCGTGGTGGTTCCGGCCCGTCAGCAGGCATGCCCGGCTCGGTGAGCACAGCGCGGTGGTGTGGAAGTTCGTGAACCGCAGACCACGCTCACCCAAGCGATCGAAGTTGGGCGTTGGCACGAGGCCGCCAAAACTCGACAAGTGCGCAAACCCGGTGTCGTCAAGCAGGATGACAACCACGTTGGGCGCACCCTGAGGAGGCAATACCGGTTCGGGCCACCACGGGGTCGATTCGGACTCGGTGCGCCCGACAATTGGCCGGGAAGGTGACGTTCCAGCTGACATCTCGAAGACAGTAGCGCTACGGCACGGAGGATGCTGCAGCATGATCATCGGTCTCTGCACTGCCCACGCGGTGCTGAACCTATGCTCGCCGCCATGAACTACGACGACGTCATCGCGGCCATGTTCGAACCGTCACCGGCTGGCGCGGTGGCCGCTCCCGGGCGACCCGACTCCCCCGCTCGGCGGCTCCGAGATGCCATCGAACCCCTCGCGATGCATTCGGTGTGGTCCCGTAGCGTCAACGAGGCCCAGGCCGCGCTCGGGCTGGACTTCATGACGGGCTACGTGATGGGTCGGGCCGCGCTGATGGGTCAACCCACCGCAGGGCTCGTCAGCTCGGCCTTTGCCGTGTTCGAACCAAGCCTGATCGAGGGGGTCTACAACGCGGCCCGACAGGTCTGCGACCGAGACGAACTGTGGGCCGTGAGGACCGAGGCCACCATCGCGAGCCTGAGCGATGTGCTGGCGGGAATCGACGTGACCCCAGTTGCCGACGCGCTCCACGACGCTGTCATGTCGGCGCCATCAATCGCCCGGCCGCTGTTCGGCGGACTCGTCAGCCAGCCGTGGCCCACCGATCCGATCGGCCGGTTGTGGCGGGCGTGCGAACTGGCACGAGAACACCGCGGGGACAGCCACATCCTCGTCAGCGCCGCGACCGGCCTGACCCCGGTCCAGATGAACATCCTCACCGAGTTGTGGGTCGGCATGCCGCTCGGTAGCTACACCTCGTCACGGGGCTGGAGCCCCGACGCGATTGCTACCACTGCGTACATCGTGCGGATATCGGGCTGGGTCGACGGTGACACGCTCACCGAGGAAGGTGCAGCATTTCGCTACAAGGTCGAAGACACCACCGACATGCTCGAGGACTCAATCACCGAAGCCCTCGGCGACGACTTCGACAACATCGTCGCCCAGCTCGAGAGCTGGTCACAGCTGTGCATCGACGCCAAGGCGTTTCCACCCGATGTGTTCAAGCGCGCCGCTGGCTGATCTGCTCGCCTTGCTGGTCGGCTGCAGTCAGCCGACCCACACTCCCGTACATTCGGGCACTCGGCGCCAGCCGTTGCGGTGGACGGTTGCGGCGAAGTCGGCCCCGAAAAACGCCCCAGTGACGGCAGCGGCCTCGTCGACGGTGTCGAACTGGTAGTCGGTCCGGATCCACTGGCGAGTAAACCCGTGCTCGGCTTCGAGCCAGTCGTAATACTCCACAAGGTCAGGCGGCGGAGTGGGCGTTTCGTAGCCGGTGCCGAGCGTTTCGATCAACACGACCAACCCACCGGGGCTCAGGACACGACGAGTTTCGGCGACAAACCCCGACACGGTCTGGCGCCACGCAGTGGGTTGCCACTGTCGTTGGTGGGCAAAGACCCAGCCAGCAATGGCCACGTCGAACGAGCCTTCACGAAATGGCAGACCCGCGGCATCGGCGCGGCTGAAGCGCACGTTTGGGTCGGTCACCAGGTGGTGTGCAGCAAGCTCGATCATCGCCGCAGCCGGCTCGGTGGCCACCACTGATGCTCCGAGGCCAGCCAGGATGCGCGTCACCCTGCCGGTGCCGGCGCCGATCTCGACGACCCGGGCACCCGACCAGGGCCTGAGGTCGGCGAGCAACGCCGAAAGGTTGCCGTCGACGTCTTCGGCTAACACCAGTTGGTCATAGCGGGCAGCGCTGTTGTCGTACACCTGCCGATGGTCGGGCTCACTGGTCACGACTGCTTGCCGAACAGGATGCGTTGCTCGCCGGCAGGAGCGCGCCTCGCCCGCCCGACCCTGACCCGGCCAGCGCCATGGGTAGCTGTTGTCATTCCCTGCCCCAATATCGTGATCGCATCACCCTAGTGACCCGTACCCCCACTGGGAGGCGACGCGATGTCGTAACGTCGCAGCGAGCGAAGCACAGCGAGGTCGAAACATGTCCACCGGCGTCAACCCGCAATGGCTCACCGACAGTGCAGCCAGCCACAGCGATCCGTCTGAGGTTGCCAACTTCTACGACCAGTGGGCCGCGGGGTACGACGACGATTTGGTCGCGTGGGACTACCGGGCGCCGACCCGCGCTGCGTCGCTATTGCTCCACCACAGGCCGCAGGCCAAGCGGCTGCTCGACGCAGGGTGCGGCACCGGGATGGTTGGTGTTGCCCTGAGACAGGCCGGCTTCAACGGGGTCATCGACGGCGTCGACGTGTCTGATGCGTCGCGTACCCAAGCACGCGCCCGAGGTGTGTACGACGAGCTCAACCACGCCGACCTGCAACAACGCCTCGACATCGCGACCGGCACCTACGACGGCGTCGTGTGTGTTGGCGTGATGACGTATGTTCCACAGGTGCAGCAGTGCTGGTCCGAGTTGTGCCGGGTCGTCGTTGGCGGAGGGCTGATCGTGGTGACTCAGCGCGAAGATCACTGGCGCAATCGCGGCTGCGCCGAGATCGTTGCCGACATGCGCGCCGCCGGCCTGTGGGAACCGGTCCTGGTCACCGAGGCCGAGCCGTACCTGCCGGACAGTCCGGGCGATGTCGCCGAGCTCGGCGTTCACTACCTGGTTGCTTCGGTGACACCTCACGAGTAGTCGCCAAGGTGGCCCCATCGACGTGTGTGGGTCGAACGGCCCCGTTTATGCGCTGGGGTCGACCACAATCCGACCACGGGTGAGACCCTGCATGATCGCGGCGCCCTGTTCAGGCAATTCGCTCATGGGGACAATCTCCGTCATCGAATCAAGCAGCTCAGACCGCAGGTCGGTCGCCAGGCGGGCCCAAGCCGCTTCGCGTTCGGCGATTGGGCTCATCACCGAATCAATGCCCTGAAGCCGAACGCCGCGCAAGATGAACGGCATCACGGTGCTGGGCAGGTCGACACCACCAGCCAGGCCACACGCGGTGACGGTTCCCTGGTATTTGGTCTGGGCGATCACCTTGGCGAGCATCGTCGAGCCCACAACGTCGACCGCTCCGGCCCAGGTTTCGCTTTCGAGCGGCTTGGGTTCTTCTGACATCTCGTCGCGGCTGAGGAACGCACTGGCTCCGAGGCTCCGGAGGTAGTCGTGTTCTTCGGGACGGCCCGTCACTGCGGTGACGTCGTAGCCGAGCTTTGTCAACAGCGCAATGGCAACACTGCCGACGCCGCCCGCAGCACCGGTGACAACGATCGGCCCGTCGCTCGGCTTCACGCCACCGGCTTCGAGCCCAAGCACACACAACATGGCGGTCAGCCCAGCCGTGCCGATGCCCATGGCCTGCTCGCTCGACATGCCAGCAGGACGCGCCACCAACCAGTCGGCCTTGACCCGCTGGCGTTGGGCGTAACCACCCCAGTAGCGTTCGCCAACGCTCCAACCGGTGAGGATCACGCCATCACCAGGGGCGAATCGGGCCGACTCCGAGCTGACCACGGTGCCCGCGAAGTCGATGCCCGGCACCATCGGGAACGACCGGATGATTCGGCCCTTGCCTGTCAGAGCCATGCCGTCTTTATAGTTGAGTGACGAATAGTCGATATCGACAACCACCGTTTCGGAACCGTCATAGACGGGAAGGTCGGCATCGGTCAGCTGCTCGATGGACGCTGTTGCTGATCTCGGGTTGCCTTCCTCGGCTTCTCGAACAACGAGTGCATTGAATGTTGTCATGTCAGGCCCTTCGGCGTGGTTGGTTCCGGCACGGCGGCCGCTTGGTTGATTGCTGAGCGCGGGATGACCAAGGCATCGAGCGCAAGACACCCGTCGGCGCTGACGGCCAACGGGTTGACGTCGAGTTCGGCGATCAGATCGCCAAGATCGGCAGCCAGATCAGACAGCCCCACAAGAGCCGTTGCTACTGCCGCCTTGTCGACTGGTGGCCGACCCCGAACGCCATCGAGGATGGGAGCGATAGCCAACTTGCTGATCATGCGGCTCGCGATCGGCGCATCGATCGGGACCAGGCCGAGCTGCCGGTCGCCGAGCACCTCGATGAACACGCCGCCACCAGCGACGAGCACCATCGACCCAAACTGTGGGTCGGACACCACGCCAAGGGCCATCTCGACCTCAGGAATCGACATGGGCTCGATCAGTACCTGGGCGCCAAGCCGTTCGTCGAGCGATTCGTAGGCCGCACGAACCTCGTCGGCGTCGACCAGGTTCAACACCACCCCGCCAACATCAGACTTGTGCAAGATGCCGGGCACCGCTGTCTTGAGCACCACCGGATAGCCGAGCTCATCAGCCGCGGCTACCGCCGCGTCGACATCGGTGACCTCTCGATGGGCAACAACAGGTACCCCGTAGTCGCTCAGGAGGTCAAGGCCCTCGCCTTCGGTCAGTACAAACGGTTCCGACAGACGGGCCCGCCACTTGGTGGTGATCTCGGGAGCGGGTCGAGACGGCGGCGTGATCCTGGGGCGGCCAACAAAGTCGCGGTACTCAAGCACATTGCGCACCGCCAACAGCCCGGCGACCGTCCCGTCGAGCACCGGAATCCCCAGATCGGTCATCCGCTTGGCCAGATCTTGGCTGTCGGTGCCGATGTGGTTGGTCATCATCGCAATCGGCTTGGTGGTCCGGCGATGCACTCGCCGACAAATCCGAGCGAACGACTCATGCAGGTAGAACCCCGAGGTCAGGTCGGCAACGAACACACCAATGGCAGTGTCGTCGTCATCCATCAAGGCCTGCCAGCAGCGCTCGAAGATGAGTTGGTATTCGTTGCCGGTTCCCCACGCATCGAGCGGGTTGATCGGCTCGAGCCCGTGGTCGAGGTGTTCTTCCAGCACCTCTGTTGTCTCTGGACTGATCTCCGCGAAGGGGACACCAATATCGGAGGCGAGGTCGATGAGCAGCTCGCGTTCGCCGCCCGAGTCGAGGATCGCAGCGAGGCCGCCAGATGTCGGGCGGCGTCGGTCAGACAACAGCAACGCGCTGGCGGCCAGCTCGTCAATTGACTTCACAGACAACACGCCGTAGCGCTCAAACAGGGTCCGATACGCCGCGTCGTCACCCGCAATGGCGCCCGAATGGCTGAGCGGTTTATTGCTGCCCTCACCAAGGC
>CAYGMW010000143.1:0-8258 GCA_964350975.1 uncultured Acidimicrobiales bacterium
CACCAAGCTGACGAGCTCGAAAGCCGACGCAATGGGGACACCAGCAAAACTCACGATCACGTCGCCAGCCAACAGCCCGGCCCGGTCGGCAGCCTCGTCAGGTGTTACCGAGGTCACGAACGCGCCTTCGACGACATCGATCCCAAGTTCGGCCTGTTCTTCGTCCGTCAGATCATCAATGTCGAGCACCGTCACCCCGAGCAGTGGCCGGGTCGGGACAATTCCTTGGGCCAGCAGATCAATCACGGGGCGCGCATGATCGATCGAGATGGCAAACCCAATTCCTTCAGCATCACCAGCGATCGCCGTCGAGATCCCAATCACCCGACCCCGAACGTCGACCAGCGGGCCGCCGGAATTGCCAGGGTTGATGGCGGCATCGGTCTGGATGATGTCCGTGAGCCTGGCCGACTGGGTAGGCACCACCCGGTTCAGCGCCGAAATGATGCCCGTGGTCACCGTTGGCCCACCAGCCAAACCGAGCGCGTTGCCGATGGCCAACACGGGGTCTCCCACCTGGCTGTCGGTGCTCGACCCAAGGCGAGCCACCGGCAAGGGCGCGCCAGTATCGACCTTGATGACCGCGAGATCGCGGGTCGGATCGATACCCAACAAGGTGCCCGTCAAGGTTCGTTCGTCGCTCAGCGTGACCCGGATCGCGTCCGCGTCGGCGACCACGTGGGCATTGGTCACGATGGCGCCATCGGCTGAGATGACAAAGCCGGTTCCGGCGCCGAGATCCTGGGATCCTTCGACTTCTACCGAGATGCGAACCACTGCCGGCTCGATCTCGTCGAGCACACCCTGGACGTCGAGGGTTTGGTTTTCGGGTTCCAAACGACGCTCAAAGGCAATCGCCACCGACGAGGCGATGAGGGCTGCGACCAATGCGCCTACCAGCACGCCTTGGAAGAAACGTCGGGCTCCGAGCTTGTCGACGGAGTCATTGGCGAACAGATCCGCCGACGCCAGGCCAGCACGATGGCTCGCCGGTGCGACGTCGTCGGTCAGCACCGTCACAAATGGTTCTTCAGTCGAACCGGAGCCCGTCATCACGTCAGCGGCGCAACCGCAAGAACACCAGCGCCGCGACCATCACCGCAAAGTTGGCTGCGATCAGCAACATCCACGGTGTTGAGTTGGCGTCTCTGGTGCCAAGCTGGGCCACCAGCTGTGGGCCCGCGGCCGTAGTGCCCCTCGCGGTTCCGCTCATCTCTGGAGCCGCCAGCAAGAGCGCTCCATCGTCAGCAGCGGCGGCAGAGATTGAAGCCGTGGTTTCAGCGAGCGCTTCACTGTCGGTGAGCGCTTCACTGTCTTTGGTTTGGGGCGTTGTCGGGGTGGCGGCCTCGGCGGTTACAACAGGCTCATCGGCAACAGCAGCCGTGTCAGGCGTTGTTGGCTGTTGGGCCGGCGGCGGTGACGACACCGAGGGAGCAGTCGTCGTCACCGCAACCGAGCCCGTCGCTGTGACATCAGCCGATGTCACAGGGGGTACGAATACCTCGGTGAGTTCGCCCGGGGCGGTCAACACCACCCCGTCGTCGCCCACGAAGGGATCCGGGATCGTGAGGTCGGGTTCTGGATCTGTTTCCTCGGTGACATCAGGCGAGGTCGCGCTGGCGTCACCGACTCCGAACCAAGATCCGCCGCGGGGCCCAATGAGTGCGAGCGCGAACACCAGCGCGCACATACCAGCAAGCACTGCTATCACCATCGGATGTCGAATCTTGGTCTCGACCACGAGGCTCCATCGGAACGATGGAGGTTCGAATCAAGGCTCCAGCAACGACAGAGCTTGATCAGCCAACCGTTCGACCTGATCTGCGAACAACGCAGTATCCGCGGCCGCTCCCATGGCGCCCGCGAGATACCGGTTGAGGACACCTTCGACGATGGCAGCCAGGCGCCAATACGAAAAGGCCCGGTAGTAGCCAACTTGAGACGTGTCGCGCCCAGTGAGGGCCTCGTAGTGCGCCAGCATCTCGCGTCGCGACGGGAATCCGCCGACCGTTGTTGGCCCACTGCTCCCCGCGGGTTGTTCGCCTGGATCGACCCAGTTGTTCATCAGGTATCCAACGTCGGCCAAGGGATCGCCGAGGGTGCACAGTTCCCAGTCGAGCACGGCCGCGACCCGACCGTTGTTGACCAACATGTTCCCGAGCCGGTAGTCGCCGTGGACAATGCTCGACCCAACTTGGGTTGGCTGTTGGTCGATCAGCAGGTCGCAGGCTCGTTCCATCGACGCCAACTCGCGAGTCTTGGACTGTTCCCACTGCCGGGTCCAGCGACGAATCTGGCGTCCGAGGTAGTCCTCGCGTTTGCCCAGCTCGCCGAGGCCAACATCGTTCGGCTCCACGCTGTGCAAGGCAGCCAGCACCTCAATGACGTGATGACCGATCGCCAACCGCTGGGCTGGCTCGATGGAGCGGGCGGCCTCATCGGTGTGCATCACCAGGCCGTCGACATGGCGCATCACGTAGAACGGTGCTCCGTTGACCTCGATGTCTTCACACAAGCCCAACGGCTCAGGAGCAGGCACCGCCGTTTGGGCTACACCGCTCAGAATTCGGTGTTCGCGTTCCATGTCATGAGCCGTGGCCAGCACGTGGCCGAGCGGCGGCCGACGCAACACCAGAGCGGGCCCGGTGTGGGGAGTGACGAGGTAGGTGAGGTTCGAATGCCCGCCCGCGAGCAGCTGAAATCGAAATGGCCCCTCGGCGCCGTCGATGTGCTCGTCCAGCCACCGCGACACCTGGTCGTGATGGATCCCTGCAACCTCGTCGGCCCCTGCAACTGTCACGTCGATCTCCCCAGCTCAAGGCTCCCCGCCTCGGTCACGTGACGTTAGTCGGCCGGGTCCAGCGAACCGAGATCGAGACCAAGCGCGGCCAGTTGGCGCACCGCCGAGGCTGCGTCGGTAAAGACTTCAGCCATCCAACCCGCCCGGCGGGCTCCGTCGACGTTGGGTACCGAATCGTCGGTGAACCACACGCGGTTGGGGGCTAGGCCAAAGCGTGAGGTGACGAGCTCATAGATCGCTGGGTCGGGTTTCGTCAGACCTTCGATCCCGCTGACCACACAGTCGTCAAACCAGCTCAACCAGTCGAAGCGCTCCTGAGCCAGCGGAAATGTCTCGGCGGAGAAGTTCGTGAGTGCGTAGACCGGCACCGAACCTCTCAGTGCAGCGAGGAGCTCGACCATCGCGGCGTCAACGTTGCCGAGCGACTGGGCCCATCGGGTTTTGAACATCCAGATCAGATCGTGGTCGTCTGGGTGGGCGGACGCGACCTCGCTCAGGACCTCGTCGAAGCGTTCGCCGGCATCGAGGCGAAGGTTGACGTCGATGGTGAGCACCTCGTCGAGAAACCGCTGCCGCTCGGCCGGGTCAGCGATGACTGATCGGTACAGCAGGTCACGATCCCACTGCACGAACACATTGCCGAGGTCGAACACCACCGCCTCAACGGGCACTGGTTCACCCATAGACGTAGAAACCGCGCCCTGACTTGCGACCGAGTAGGCCCGCGTCGCACATGCGCGACAACAGCGGCGGAGCTGCATACAGCTGCTCTTTGAACTCTGCGTACAGCGAGTCGGCGACGGCCATCGTCGTATCGAGACCAATAAGGTCAGCCAGCGCGAGGGGACCCATTGGATGGTTGCAGCCCAAGGTCATGCCGGCATCGATGTCCTCGGCGCTGGCAAAACCCGACTCGTACATCCTGATCGCAGACAACAGATATGGGATCAACAGCGCGTTGACCACAAAACCGGCTCGGTCTTGTGAATCGACCACACGCTTGTTCAGCACCTCGCTCGCAAAGGCCCGACACGTCGCCGCGGTTTCGGTGCTCGTCAGCAGCGAGGTCACGACCTCAACAAGTTGCATCACCGGCACGGGGTTGAAGAAGTGCACCCCAATGACCTGTTCGGGTCGCTTGGTGGCCATTGCGAGTTTCATGATCGGAATCGACGACGTGTTGCTCGCCAAAATGGCCGCCGGATCGGCAACAATGCCGTCCAACATCTCAAAGACGCTGAGCTTCGCTTGTTCGTTTTCGACAACAGCTTCGATGACGAGCTCGCGGTCAGCCAACGCAGTCGGGTCTGACGTAAACGACAGCAGGCTCAGCGTGTGGGCTTGTTCTTCTTCGGTCATCTTGGCCGAGCGAACCGCCCGGGCCAGCGACTTGTCGATGCGGGCCATGCCGGCCTCGATAGCACCTTCGCTGGATTCGAGCACCACGACATCGCGGCCAGCTCGCGCCACTACTTCTGCGATTCCGGACCCCATCAGCCCACAGCCGACAACGCCGACACGTTCGATATTCAGGTGAGCGGTACTCATGTGAGGGAGCCTCATGACATTCGTTTGTCGTAGGGGTGTGTCGGTGGCGCCGGATCAGCGGGCGGTGACGTTGGATTTTGGCTCGACGGCGGCGACGAAGAGGTCTCGCCATCCGTCGAGCGACACGTCAAGACTGTCCATGATGCGGTCGATGCGCACGCGGTGTTCGGCTGCGTCTTCGTGGCCAACAGCTTCGAAAGCAATCGCTCGGGCTAGCCGCACTACCGCCTGAGACAGGCGGCTCTCCGTCGCATCGATCATGTCGACCGCGGCCCTGAAGGCTGCTTCCATCTCGACGAGACGTCCGGCCCTGGTGTGGGCCAATGCAATGGCCAGCAGGCCGGCGCGGCGGTCGAGGTAGGTGGCCTTTGGCGACTCGACTGACGGGGCCGCAAGGGCAATGGCGTCTTCGACGCGACCCAACACGACGGCGATGAGTGCCCGCGTGCTCGACAGGTAGGTGGCAGGGTCGTTGCGACCGCCGGTGACGACGGCTGACGCCACTGCTTGGGCCTCGTCTGGTCGGCCAAGCTGCAGCAGAGCCAATGCTCGCGTCACTTGGCGGTCCATGCTGCCGAGAATGCGGGGATCGTCGCTGGTTGCGGTGATGGCATCGAGCAGGACGAGAGCTCGTCGCGCGTCGCCGACCTGGGCGGCAGCGCCAGCTTCGACCATCCGGACAAAGTCCATCTGGGGACGTCCTTCGACCGCTGAGGCGAGATCGATCGCTTCGCTGATCGCTGCCCTCGACTCGGCGAATCGGCCAAGGGCAGCATGGGCCCGACACAAGGTGCCAAGTGCCTGGACGACCCCGTATTCGGACTCGGTCTCGCGGAACACCGCCAGCGCCGACATTGCCTGGTCGACTGCCCGCCGACAATCGCCGTTCCACAGACTGATTGACGACAACAAAAGCTGCATCATCGGCTCGCCAAACCGGTCGCCGCGCTTGATGGCTTCTTCGAGAACCCGTTCGGCAATGACGAGGGCCTGCTCGCTATCGCCCTCATGGAAGTGCAGGAACGCAGCGAGGCCGAGGGCCCAACCCATGCCGCCGGCGTCGCCGTTCTTGCCAAAGATCTCGATCGCACGGTCGAGCCGTAGGCGGGCTTCGACCATTCGACCCATCTCAAAGGCAACCCACGCCAGGTTCTGCTGGCACCAGGCTTCGCCGCGAGAGTCGTCAAGTTCGATGAAGAGGCTGAGTGCTTCGGTGAAGTCGACTTCGGCGTGTTCGCGATCGCCTGCGGTCAGCGATGCCATGCCGTGCAGGCGAAGGGCCTCAGCCGATCCCGCGTGATCGCCGAGGTCGCGCCATCGACGCAGCGCGGCCGAGAGGTGACGAAGCGCTTCGGCATGATCGCCACGGGCGGTTTCGATCTCGCCTTTGGCCATGAGCGCGGCCGCGATGCCAGCCTCGTCACCACGCACGAACGACACCCGTCGCGCGAGGTCGGCGTCTTCGAGCGCACCGTCGAGTTCGCGAAGGCCAAGGCGAGCCCGGGCCCGACCAAGCGCCAACGTAATGAGTCGAGCATCATCTTGGGCGACCAGCTCAAGGGCCTGGGCGTAGAACTTTCCGGCGACCAAGAACGAGCTGCTCGCGCCAGCCTGCTCAGCTGCCTTGCTGAGCCACACCAGTGCCCTGTCAACAACATCGTCGGGAACCCCTTCGATGCGGCCCATCTCGCGAGACAGGTGGGCAACTGCGGCGTAGTGGCGGGCGATCAGGCCGGCTCCAGGCGTGGTGCGGGCGACACCGTTGGCGCTGTCAGACAGCCAATTGCCGATGGCCATGTGGGTCTGGGCCCGCACGGTCTTGGTGAGCATGTTGTAGGAAATATCGCGCACCAGATCGGACCTGAAGGTCCAGCGGTCGTCCTCGGTAGCCAGCAGTTCTTTGGCCACGAGCTGGCTAAACGTGTGCTCGGGAGCTTCGCGACCACGGGTTTCAGCCATGGTGAGTAATGCATAGACCGGACCAGCGCGGCCAATCACGGCGGCGTTGTCGACCATGGCCCGCTCGTCGGGGTTCAGTGCGTCGAGCCGAGCCGCGACGAGACCGCGAAGGGTGTCAGGCAACTCGCCCAGGCGGTCGACGAGATCGGCGCGGGTGCCTTCTTCGGCACCGGCCTCTCGCAACATATTGGTGAGCTCTTCCAAGAAGAACGGGTTGCCGCCGCTGCGTTCGTACAGCGCGTCGGCCAGCTGCTCTGAGATCGAAACACCCAACAGCGAACGCACGAGGCGGGCCGACGCGTTGCGGTCGAGCGCGTCAAGATTGAGCACCGTGGTGTTGTGCCGACCGGGCGGAACGACCCAACGCTCCTCGTCGACGGCCCACCTGGCTGTTGCCATCACGATGAGCGGCTTGTTGGCCAAGGCAGTAATCAACGACTCGATCAGCGACAACAGCAGCTCATTGGCCCAGTTCACGTCGCCGAGCGTGAGCACCACCGGTCGACGCTGCACGGCTGCGTCGAACAGCATCCGGATGCCGACCTGGATCTCCTCGCGACGGCGCACTGCATCGAGCGCGGCCAGGATGCCGTCATATCCCATGATGTGCAGGCAGGCGCGGGTGACCCGCTCGACGAGCTCACTATCGACCGGCTCGCCCAGCAGTTTGGACACTGCGCCTGACACCTTGGCGCCCGCTGCGTCTTCGAAATCCGTTGGGTGCACCTCGAACGCGGTTGCGAGCGCCTCGCCGATCGGTCGATAGGGGTTGGGTTCGCCGTAGGGCAACACCCGACCCTCGAGCACGAGGGCGTCATGGTTTGATTCCGCAGCCGCCGCGACCTCTTCGCTGAGGCGGCTCTTGCCCATTCCGGCTTCGCCAAGCAGCAACACGAGATGAGCTCGGCTACGCACGATGGAGTTGTCGATCGCAGTGGTGAGCTGCATCTGCTCGGCGTTGCGACCAACCATCGGAGCCGAAAACCCACGGCGACGACGGCCCGGTGGGAGCAGTTCGGCAACGGCGGCGAAGACCTCGACTGCGTCGTCTCGGCCCCGGATCTCGACCCGGCCGCGGGGTTCGTATTCGATCGCTGCTGCGGTGGCTTCCTGGGTGGAAGGGCCGACGAGCACCTCGCCAGGCGCAGCCATCGATTCGAGGCGCGACGCCAAGTTCACGGTGTCGCCCATTGCGGTGTAGTCGCCGCCGGCGGTGATGGCTCCGACCAAGACCTCGCCGGTAGTGATGCCAATGCGCATCTTGATATCAACACCGCTGGAATGGGCGACGTCGTCGAGGCTGCGCTGCATCCGCAACGCGGCTCGCACCGCACGCTCTGGGTCGTCTTCGTGAGCCTTGGGAGCTCCAAACAGGGCGACGATTGCGTCGCCGATGATCTTGTCGATCGTGCCGCCGAAGGAGGTGATGTCGGCAACGAGGCGCTCAAAACATCGATCAATGAGGTGTTTGACGAGCTCGGGATCCTTCTCCTCAGACAAGCTGGTGAAGCCAACGAGATCCGCGAACAAGACAGTGACGAACCGTCGCTCTTCGGTCAGGACAAGAAGGTGTCCGCACGTTGGACAAAAGCGGGCCCTGTCGGGGACAGCGCTTGCACACGATGGGCATGCGGACATAACCAAGCAGTGTAGGTCTGCTGTGGGTCAGTCGTCCGGATGACATTGACCGCGGCCAGATTCATTGGTTCGGACGATGAATTCGCCCAATCGATGCCACTACCGTCGCTGAGGTGGCCATCCCCCAACCCCATCGACCCCCGATCTGGAGGAGCTTGCTCGGCTCTGGCACCAGATCGGCGCGCTCGAGCATGTGGTTCGACGTCGTTGTGGCTGTCGGCCTGTTGTTGATGGCGACCCTCGGTGTGCTGCTGGGTTCAGAGTCCGAACAGATCGCTGACATCTCAGCCCAACGCGAGGCCGTCTTTTGGAC
>CAYGMW010000143.1:8268-8547 GCA_964350975.1 uncultured Acidimicrobiales bacterium
AACGCTGCCGTTGATCTGGCGGCGCCGCCAGCCGACCGCTGTGGTGTTGGTGGCCGGCTCGGCGCTCACCGCATCGTCGTTGCTCGGGTTCACCGGGTCGGCGGCCGGGTTGGGTGTATTGGTGGCCCTCTATTCGGTTGCGGCCTACGCCAACCGCACCGACGCGCTGATCTCACTGGGAGTCAGCGCCGTGGCCATTGTCGTGTCGATCATGTCCCAGTTCGACGGGGTGGAGACCATCATCACCGTCGCCGCGAACTACATCACCTTTGGCACCGC
>CAYGMW010000144.1:0-8534 GCA_964350975.1 uncultured Acidimicrobiales bacterium
ACATTGAACGAGGTGTCGGCCGCGCTCGACAGCGTTCCTGATGTCGAATGGGCATCCAAGTACGACATTCCCGAGCCCGGCGACCTTGACGCACACCTGGGCATTGACCCTGTCGCCTCGGCGTTCCTCGGCGACTGGTACGGATTTGCCTGGTCGGTGCTCGAAGAACTACGTAACGACGCCGAATCAGTCGACGCCAGCGAGGTCCAGTTGTGGCCAGAACATTTCGACCCCGCGTTTGAGATGCTGAGCGACGCCGACAAGCGTCGCGCCAGCTATGGGGCCTCGCCGGGCGACTCCACGATCGCTGAGCCGTATCTGTACGTCGGCCCTTGGTACCGAGCTGACCAGCCCGCAAACGACTTCTGGAACACCGGGTTTGCCTCCTTGCCGTTGTCAGCTTTCGTCGACGCTCCCGATCAGCGAGCTGCGGCGTTGACCTTCTTTCGAACCGGCCGCGACCTGCTCGCTCACGCCTGATCGACGCCTCATCAGAGGTTCTGGCGCAGGCCAGGAGCGACGGTCGTGTGACACGCGTAACATCGCCGCATGAAGGAACTCATCTATCCCCGGCTGTTCTATCCCGCGATCGACAAGTACGGCGACCGAGAAGTCATGGTCTCGGGTGGCTATCGCGCCTCCATGCGCGAGCACGCCGACCGCGTCTTGCGGCTGTGTGATGCGCTGGCCAACCAGCTCGGAGTCGGACCGAGCGACCGATTTGCGGTCATGGCACTCAACGGTCATCAGTACGAAGAGCTCTACCACGCGGCCTTCCTCGGCGCTGGCGTCATCAACCCGCTGAACCTTCGACTCGCGGGTAAGGAGCTCGACTACATCATCCGTGACTCGGGGTGTGAGGTCATTTTCGTCGACGCGTTCTTCGCTCCGCTGATCGACGCCGCGATCACCCAAGCGCCTGACAGCCCGCTTCGCCATGTCGTGCTCATCGGTGACGGCGATGCGGCTCACACTGACAAGTACGAAGAACTGCTCGCCGCAGCCACGCCTACTCGGCCAGCCGAACCCGAAGAAGACAGCCCGGTGGTGCTGATGTACACCGGCGGTACCACGGGCCTTCCCAAGGGCGTATTGCTCGACCAGCGAGCCGAGATGCTCAATATCTACCACTCGGGTATTGCCCTCGGCGGGTTGCGGACCGAGTCAGTGTTCTTGATGCAGACACCGATGTTCCACGCCGCGTCGATGGTGGGCATTTTGGGCATGTGCATCAGCGGCGCCAAGACCGTCTTCATCCCCATGTTCGACCCCGCTGGTGTCTTGGCGTTGTGCCAGGCCGAACAGGTCACCCAGACCGTCATGGTGCCCACGATGATCGGCATGACGATCATGCATCCCGACTACAGCCCCGAGAAGCTCTCGTCGCTCGAAACCCTCACCTACGGCGCGTCGCCGATGCCGGCGGCAATCTTGGACAAGCTGCTGGTTGACCTTCCGAACGTCGCGCTCAGCCAGGGCTACGGCATGACTGAGGCGTCTGCGGTGTTGACGTTCTTGACCGCTGACGACCACTTCGTCGGCAATCCTCGGTTGCGCTCGGTTGGTCGACCCGTGTTGGGCGTCGAACTGTCGATCCAGGACGAGGACGGAAACATCTTGCCCCAGGGCGAGATCGGCGAAGTCTGCGCCAAAGCCGGCAACTTCATGATCGAGTACTGGAACAAGCCAGAAGCAACCGAAGAGGTGTTCGCGGGTGGCTGGTATCACACCGGCGACGCTGGCTACCTCGACGAAGCGGGCTACTTGTTCCTCGTCGACCGGGTGAAAGACATGATTGTCTCCGGTGGCGAGAACGTGTACTCAGCCGAGGTCGAGTCGGCCATGTCGACTCATCCCGCCGTTGCCCAGGTTGCCGTCATCGGTATTCCGCACGAGATGTGGGGCGAGCAAGTGCACGCCATTGTGGTTCCCAACGCCGGGTTCGAGCCCAACGATGAGACTGCGGCGGCCATCATTGCTCATGCACGCGAATCCATCGCCGGCTACAAGGTGCCCAAGGCCATCGATTTCCGGGCCGAACCGCTGCCACTGTCGGGCGCGATGAAGGTGCTCAAGCGTGAGCTTCGGGCTCCGTATTGGGAAGGCCACGAAAAAGGCATTAACTAGCCCTATGGCTCACGGCGTCGAGGATCAGGTGGTGGTGATCCGGTCGAGCCCACTTTTTGGTGCGATGCGAACCGGGGCGATCCTGTTATGGGTCGCCTCGGTCGCGTTGGTGAGCGCCGGCGACCTCGTCGGCGCCGCCATCATCGCAGCAGTTGGAGCCGGGTGCTGGTGGGTGAAACGCCGGGTCGTGGTCCGGGTCACTCCCACCGAGATCGAGGTCCAAAATCTCAGAGCGAACTACACCTTTGCCCTGGATTCGGTGGTGTTGTCGATCCAAAAACGCCGCCTCGTCGTCGAGGCGGCTGGCCACAAGCGGGTCATCGCTGGCGCGGTTGACCTCAACCACAATGTGTCGTGGCTGCCGTCTCGCGCTCGCAGCGAGGTGGAACAGGCCCTCAAGGTCGCCGAACGCCGCGGCGCTACCGTCCTGAGCTAGCAAGCGGGTCTAAAAGACGGTGTAGCCGCCGTCGACGGTGACGTGTTGGCCGGTGTGGTAAATCGCCGCAGGGTCAGCGAGAAACACCGCGGCAGGGCCCATATCTTCGGGTTCGGCCCAGCGGCGTACCGGAGTGCGCTTGATGGTGTTGTCGCGAAACTTGTCATAGGCGTAACCGGCTTGGGTCATGTCGGTGAGTGTCCAACCCGGCAGCAGGGCATTGACCCTGATGTGGTGACGGGCCAGGCCGACGGCTAGCGCCCTCGTGAGACCCAGAAGCGCGGTCTTGGACGATCCGTAGGCCTCGTTGCCCGCGGCACCATGGATGGCCGACGTCGACGACACTGCGATCAGCGCACCGCCGCCGTGTTCGATCATGTGGCGGGCTGCGGCCCGAAACGTCAAGAACACGCCGTCGAGGTTGACGGCCATGACGCCGCGCCATTGGTCGAGGGTCATGTCGGTGAACGATGCACCCGGCCCGCCGATGCCGGCGTTGGCGAACACGGTGTCGATTCGCCCAGCCCAGGCGACCGATTCGGCGAACGCGGCGTCGACGGCTGCCTCGTCGGCGACGTCACAGGCCAGCGCCAAGGCCTCGACACCCGCGTCGGTGAGCGACGCCAGTGCCTCGGTGTTCTTTGCCTCATTTCGACCCCACACCACAATGCGAGCTCCATGGGCCGCGCACGCGTGGGCCATGCCGAGGCCAATACCGCCATTTCCGCCGGTAATCAGCACCGTGCGCCCGGTCAGGTCGAGTGGTCGAGGTGTTGTGGTGTTGGCCATCAATGGACCATAGGAGCCGTGAGGTCAGTCGTTCAAACCGGTCGCAACACTATGATTCGCCCATGGCAGCACCGGAGCGGCCCGCCGAGGGCCTTGACGAGCGAAAAGCCGCCGTCTTGGGCGCAGTGGTGGAGTCCTACATCGACACGGCCCAGCCGGTTGGCTCGACCGCCTTGTCGCGCCAGGGCGCCATCAGTGCGTCGTCGGCAACGATTCGCAATGAGATGTCCGCGCTCGAACAGCTCGGTTACTTGAGCCAGCCCCACACCAGTGCTGGTCGGGTTCCCACCGAAAAGGGCTACCGATACTTCGTCGACCGAATCGGGCAGCCAGGCGTGTTGGCCCCAACCGAAAGCGCCCAGGTCCGCGACTTCTTCCAAGCGGCCCAGGGCGCTATTGAAGACCGCTTGCGCAATACGTCGGACCTCTTGTCCAACCTCACTGCCTATACCGGCGTCGTGGTTGGCCCATCGCATGACCCTGCGACGGTTCGGTCGGCCCAGCTCGTGATCCTCGGTGGCGGTCGGGCCCTCTTGGTGTTGGTCTTGTCGAGTGGCACCGTCGAGCGGTACGACATCGAGGTGGCCGAGACCATCGACCCCAGCGTTGTCAGTCGAGCCAACGCAATGCTCGACGAGGCGTTGGTCGGTCGGGGTTGGGCCCCGCCGTCGACGGTTCCTCGCAGCGGCGACGTGGTGGTCGACGATCTGGTCGACGCTGCGCTGAGCGCGCTCACGGGTCACGACGACGATGCCCAGGTGTTTGTCGGCAGCACCTCAAACATGGCGGCCCAGTTCGATGCGGTCGAAACCGTTCGCAGTGTGCTCACCATCCTCGAGCATCAGCTGATGGTCGTCACCATGGTGTCCGATCTGCTGAACCGTGGCTTGTCGGTCGCCATTGGGTCAGAGACCGGGCTTCCGCTGGCCGATTGTTCGGTTGTTCTGGCGCCGCTGTTCGTCGACGGCGAGCAGGCTGGTTCTGTTGGTGTGCTCGGGCCGACCCGCATGGATTATCCCCGGGCCCTGGCTGCGGTTCGCGACGTGTCTGATCGGCTCGGAGCCTCGATCGACGCCAACGCGCTCGACCTCTGAATCAGAGCCCACTCGCCAACACCGCCGATTTGGCTACGTGGCTGCCACAATGGTGGCCGTTGTTTCGACCAAGGAGTGGACCAACCAACCGTGGCCGCTGACTATTACGATCTGCTGGGCGTCTCTCGCGACGCCAGCGCGGATGAGATCAAGAAGTCCTATCGCAAGCTGGCCCGCCAGTTGCATCCCGACGCCAACCCGAACGACCCTGAGGCTGAGGCCAAGTTCAAAGAGGTGTCGAAGGCCTACGCCACGCTGTCTGACGCCGAGAAGCGGTCAACCTATGACCGTTACGGCGAGGCCGGGCTCGGTGGTGCCGGATACGACCCGTTCCAAGGATTTGGGTCGGTCAACGACATCTTCGAGACCTTCTTTGGTGGCCAGAGTCCCTTCGGTGGCCGGTCGCGTGGGCCGAGCGGCCCGCCCCGTGGCGCCGACCAAGAGGTCGTGGCCGAGGTGTCCTTTGTCGACGCAGTGTTTGGCGCCGACACCGAGGTGTCGATCCGCACCGCCGTTGGCTGTGAGCACTGTGATGCCACCGGGTCCGAAGACGGATCGACACCAACCACGTGCTCAACCTGTGGCGGCGCGGGCCAGGTTCGTCAGGTCCGCAACTCGATCCTGGGTCAGATGGTCACCACTGGCGCATGCCCCACCTGCCATGGCGAAGGCACCCAGGTCACGACCCCGTGCACCGTGTGTCGCGGCGAGGGCCGGGTCACCGAGCAGGTCGAGCACACTGTCCGTCTGCCTGCGGGCGTCGACCAAGGCACGACACTACGGCTCACCGGTCGCGGCGCCGTCGGCCCGCGTGGTGGCGGTCCCGGCGATCTGTACGTGCACGTCCGGGTGGCGTCGCATCCACGGTTCGTGCGTGAGGGCGAAAACCTGTTTGACGATCTGCACGTATCGGTGGCCCAAGCCACCTTGGGTGTCGAACTCGACTACGAAACCCTCGACGGCACCGAAAAAATCGAGATCGCCCCTGGCACCCAGCCGGGTCAAACGATCCGGCTGCGCGGCCTCGGTGTCCACCGGCTCCAGGGCCGAGGACGCGGCGACATCGTCATCACCGTTGTTGTCGACATTCCTCGCAAGCTGCCCGACGATCAAGAAGCTCTGATGCGCCAGCTCGCGGCGATGCGGGGCGAGCAGGTGGCCGAACATTCCGGCGGGTTGTTCTCCAAGATCAAGTCGGCGTTCGGCTGACATCGATGACCACCGGTCGGCCCGACGGCAGCGGCGGGCCCCACGTCTTTGTCGACAATCTCGCCGCTGCGGTGCTGTCCGACGACGACTATCACCACCTGTCGCGGGTGAGGCGCTTACGCGACGGCTCGCCGATCACGGTGGGCGACGGTCGCGGTTCGTGGATGGCCGCGACCCTGGCCCGGGCCCCCGAGGCGACCAGCGAGGTCTGTTTTGTGGCCCCGCCGACAACGCCGATCAGCGTCGGCTTTGTTGCTGTTCAAGGCGATCGCACGTCATGGGCGGTGCAAAAGCTGACCGAAATTGGCGTCGATCGCATTGTGTTGTTGTCGTCGTCACGCTCGGTGGTGCGCTGGAGTGGCGAACGTGGCGACAAGGCGGCCCGCAAGCTTGAGGCCGTCGCGAGGTCGGCCGCTGAGCAGTCACGACGTGTTCACCTGCCCGTCATCGAGCCGCCCCGCCCGGCGGTCGAACTGATGGCTGCCCCTGGTGTGGCAACGGCCCAGTGGGGTGGAGTCCCGCCATCGATGACCCATCCGACCATCCTGATCGGACCCGAAGGGGGCTGGGATCCAAGCGAGCTTGAGGCCGCTCAGGCCACCGTCGATCTTGGTCCTGGCGTGCTTCGCGCCGAGACCGCAGCGGTGGTCGCGGGCACCCTGTTGCAAGCGATTCGGACAGGACTAGTGCGCGGCCACGCAGAGTGAGCTAGGGTGCTCCGGAACTGAGGCGGACATGTGCGACCTGGACTCCTTCCTGGCGCATCGGCGTGTCCGCGTGAGCGGGTAGGTAGAACACAACGATGGCCGACATCGATCTCACCTCGGGTGAATCAGAAGAAGACGTCGCGTATGGAAAACGCGTCGGTGAGCGTCTTCGTGCAATTCGTCGTCAAAAGCGCATGTCGCTGCAAGACGTCGAAGCCGAGTCCACCCACGAATTCAAGGCATCGGTGTTGGGCGCCTACGAGCGTGGCGAGCGGGCTATTTCTGTGCCCCGCTTGCACCGTTTGGCCCGTTTTTACAATGTGCCGGTCTCACAGTTGCTGCCTCGCAGCGACGACGACGGCGACCTCGATGGTTCCGATTCTCGTGACGATGCCAACGTCACGATCGATCTCACCCGTCTCGAATCCATGGAAGGCGGCGACGCAGCAATGCTGACCCGCTACCTGTCGATGATCCAGATGCAGCGCCAAGATTTCAACGGCCGGATGCTCACCATCCGCCGCGACGACCTGCGTGCTATTGCCTGCATCCTCGACACCGGCGTCGACAGCGCATCGAGCCGCCTGTCCGACCTTGGCCTCCGCCTCGGCGGCTGACACGCCCGCGCGGCGCTCCCCGTGGGGCTCAGCCAGGCACCTACCCGGCCTGGCCGCCGCACAACAGCACTAGCCTGACCAGGTGACGTCTGGCCGGTTTGGCATCTATATCCATGTGCCGTTCTGTAGCCACAAGTGTGACTACTGCGCCTTTGCCACCTGGACCGACCGCGCCCACCTGGTCGATCGATACATGGAAGCCATGCGTCGCCAAGCGGCCGACGCAGTCGCAGCTGGCATGGAACCCGTCACCTCGGTGTTCGTCGGTGGTGGCACGCCCAGCCTGGTTGATCCCGCCCTGTTGGTCGCGGTGCTGGATGAACTTCCGTTGGCCAGCGGCGCCGAGGTCACGGTTGAATGCAATCCGGACTTCGTCGACGCCTCGCTGTTCGAGCGCTATGTGGCCCACGGGGTCAACCGTGTCAGCCTCGGTGTTCAGTCGATGGCACCCCACGTCTTGGCGTCGCTCGGTCGCACCCACCAGCCGGCCAATGTTGCCGCGGCGGTAGCCATGGCTCGCGGCGCGGGCGTCGAGCGTCTCAACCTCGACCTCATCTATGGCGCGGCCGGCGAAACGGTCGACGACTGGTCAGACACCGTGCGCCGCACCCTCGATCTTGGCCCCGATCACGTGAGCGCCTATGCCCTCACCATCGAGGCCGGCACTGGTCTCTACGACGATCCCAGCCGACACCCCGACGACGACGATCAGGCCGACAAGTACGTCGTCGCCGACACCTTGTTGAGTGGCGCGGGGTTGGCGAACTATGAGATCTCGAACTGGGCGATGCCTGGCGAGGCCTGCCAGCACAACCTGCTGTACTGGACCGGCGGCAACTACCTCGGCTTGGGATGTGCGGCTCATTCACACATCGACGGCCGCCGTTTCTGGGCGGTTCGGACCCCTGACCGGTTCATCGACAGCATCGAAGGCGGCCGTTCTGTCGAAGCCGGATCCGAGACCCTTGATCCCGCCGACCGGGCTCTCGAACTCCTCCAACTCCAGGTGCGCCTCGCCGACGGGGTGCCTGCGTCGGCGCTGCCATCGGAGGTTGATCACCTCGTCGACGTAGGCTCCGACGGACGGGCCCGGTTGAATCTTCAAGGGCGCCTGCTCGCCAATGAGGTAGCGGTCCGACTACGGACCGTTGCTGAATGAACCAGCCCCGATGACAGCCAAGCCGCAGTGAGGCCACGATGAACAGCGTCACCATTGAAGCCGTCGAGCGGGGCGAACACTCCTTTGTTGAGGCCACGATCGACGACACCAAGATGAACGTGCTCGACCTGGCGGCCGTGTCGGCCATCGGCGAAGCGTTCGACCTCGCGGTCACGATGCGCGAACCGGTGGTGCTCACGGGCCGCAGCGGGGCGTTCTGTGCCGGACTCGACCTCCAAGTGTTGCGAGACGGGGGAGTCGAAGCCGCCGAACTGCTCGACGCCATGGCCGCCGTGTTAGTGCAAGCCGCCGAACTACCCGTACCGCTCGTGGTGGCTGCCGACGGCCATGCCATGGGTGCAGGCGCCATGTTGTGCCTCGTTGCCGACGTGGTGC
>CAYGMW010000145.1:0-8479 GCA_964350975.1 uncultured Acidimicrobiales bacterium
ATGCCCAGCACCGTCGAGCTTCGCAAGCTGATGTCGAGCAAGTACAGCGAGTTGCCCACCAACGCAGGCAGGACCTGGGGTGTCACCGCGGTACCGACGTCTTGGCCAGCGGTTGCGCCAGTGGCAGTCACACCGTCTCGGGGTCCTTGTTTGACCTCCTCGATATTGTCCGCCATCAGCTTGGCCGCAAACCCGACCAGGCCAAAAGCCAAGGCCAGGGTGCCTGCTGCCGGGCCGAGGCCCAACGCCACGACCAAGATGACCGCGATGACGATGTCAGGTGCAGCGCGCACGAGCAGCGCCGTGAGGCGGGTGAGGCGGTAGATCCATCGACCAGGTGAGGTATTGCTCGCCGCGAGGAAGCTCATCGGGATCGCAAGCAACAGGGCAAGGAACGTTGAGGCAAAACCAATCGCAATGGTCTCGACCAGGTCGTTGAAGACCCGCTCCGTCAGCCAGTCGAGGTTCTTTGGAACCATTCGCCAGACAATGTCCGGCAGCTTCGTCAACTCGGTGAACATCTCGACGAACGACACGTTCGGGATGGTGAACGAACCCACCAACAAGGCGAGGGTTCCCGCCCCGGCGGCGTTGATCTTGATCCGGTCCTTGGTCCACGGCGGCCGGATGGAACGCTCGCCATCGGCGCCAGCCGCGGCATCGAGAGCCGCTGGGCTGGTGGCCAGCTCGTTGGCGTTCTGTGCTGCCTGAGCCTGGTCGTTCTTCGCCTTGGCACCAAATGGGTCCGAGCCGAGAAGTGCGCGGCGGGTAGCGGTCGAGACCATCTCCATCACGATGACGAGCGCTACGAACAACAGCGAAACACCCAGCAGGTCTGGGTATCGCAGGTTGCCTTGGTAACCCCTCATGATCACGCCGATGCCGCCAGCGCCGACGAATCCCAAGATGACCGACCCGCGGAAGTCGATTTCGAGTCGATACAACGACACCGCGATGGCATTGGGAGCAATCTGGCTCCAGATGCCGGTGACCAGTTCCTGGAACCGGCCTGCTCCGGTCGAGGCAACACCGTCACGGGGGCCCGCGTCGATCTGCTCGATTGAGTCGGCCAGCAGCTTGCCGATCATCCCGATGGAGTGGATGCCGATGGCCAGGATGCCCGGCAGCACACCAATGCCATAGACGCGCACGAACACCAACGCGAACACGATCGTGGGCACCGCTCGGGTGAACACGATGATCCCTCGGGCCGCGGCCCGAATGAACGTCACCCTCATGACATTGGCCGCAGCCATAAACGCCAAGGGCACCGCCAAGATGACCCCGATGGCGGTGCCTGCAAAGGCCATGAAGAAGGTGTCGATCAGGGCTTCGACAATGACCTGGCGGTCGCTGGCCTCGATACGAGGCGGCCACATGCGCTCGAGGAGGTTCTGGGTCTCAGGCCAGCCCTCAATGATGCCGAAGAAGCTCAAGTCGACCCGACGCAGGCCCCAGACCGACGCCAAGAGGCCCCCGATCGCGAGCGCCCACAATGCGGCGCGACGAAGTGTCCACGGCGGCGAGATCGGGACCTGCACCGGTGCCCGTTGCTGGGGCGACCGTACGGTGATGTCGGTTTCGTCGAGTACAGCGGTCATCAGCGCAGATCCAGTCCGTATTCGTTGGCCTTTTCGCCGGTCGGGTCGAGGCGTTGGTAGACCTCCATCACCCGCTCAGCATCGAGTTGGGAGTCGACCATTGAGTCGAGTACAACCTGGCCGTCTCTCAGCCCGATCAGCCTGTTGGCCCAGCCCAAGGCCAGGTCAACCTGGTGCAACGAACACAACACGGTGATGTTGTCCTCGATGCAGCACTGCACGAGCAGGTCCATCACCTGGCCTGAGATCTCAGGGTCAAGCGACGCAACCGGCTCGTCGGCGAGCACGATCTTGGGCTTTTGCATGAGTGTTCGAGCAATCGCGACCCTCTGCTGTTGGCCGCCCGACAAGGTGTCGGTGCGCTGCCATTCGCGCCCACCGAGGCCAACCCGGTCGAGTTGGAACAGGGCCTCGCGCCTCAGTTCCTTGGGGTACATGAGGGGGCCAAGGCGAGGGCCCCGCAGGCGACCGAGGGCTCCGCTGAGCACGTTCTCCATGCAGCTGATGCGACCGACGATATTGAACTGCTGGAACACGAAGCCGACATCGCGGCGCAAAGCTCGGAGCTCCTTGCCGGCGGTGTTGGCGATATCGACGCCCAGTACTCGCACCGAGCCGCTGGTGGGTTCATGCAGCCCGTTGAGGTGGCGCAACAGGGTCGACTTGCCTGAGCCGCTCAAACCAATAATGACGAGGAGTTGGCCTTCGGGGACATCGAAGCTCACCCCGTCGAGGGCACGTACCTTGCCCCCGTCGAAGGTCTTCACCAGGTTGCTGACCGACACGACGGTGGCCCGGTCAGCAGGAGTTGTTGCCGAAACGCCGGCAACGGCCGGGGCTGCCTGAGCCCCGGCCGTGTGCACAGGTGCGTTCATCAGGCGCACCGGCTCGCTTGGGTGATGGTGCACACCTGGCGGATGCCGTCGTAGAACGAGTCGTCCTTGGCCACAAAGCCCCAGGTGTCTTCTTCGTCAGCGAACGAGCAGTCGTTCTCCTCAGGTGTACCCGAGCAGTACCCGTTGGCGATGGCCCAGTCCTCGTTCACCTTGGTGGTGATGACGTCGATATAGGCCTCCACGAAGCTGGCGGGAAGCTCGTTGCTGATGGCCATTGGGGCGCCGGCAATGATCTGGCTCTTCCAGATGATCTCCAGGTCGGCATCAGCCTCGTTGACGTTCTCGGTGCCTTCGGCGGTGTCGATGACGCCGGAGATGTCGCCCGAGGCAATGAGCTGGTTGGTGACCATCGAGTCGTAGGCAAAGCCCGCGTCGCAGTCGCCATTGGCGACCGAGATAGCCGATGCGTCATGGCCACCAGCAAAGGTCGGGTTGAGGTCGGTGCTGGTCTCCGATGGGTCGAGGCCAATGGCGAGCAGGCCCTCGGAGGGGAACAAGAAGCCCGAGGTCGAGCCAGGATCGACGAAGCAGATGTTGCGGTCGGCAAAGTCAGCGAGGCCGGCAATACCGCTGCCTGGCTGGGTGATGGCATAGCTGCGGTAGCCGGGCTCGATGTCGGGGCCGTCGGTCATGACGCCGGCAACCGATACGTCGGCGCCATTGTTGGTGGCAATCACATAGGAGAAGCCGCCGAACTGGGCTGCGTCGACGCGGCCGGCGATCATGCCTTCGATGACGCCGGCGTAGTCCGATGCCTGGAAGAACTCGATCTCGATACCGAGCTCGTCTTCGAGGATGGCCCGGGTGGTTGCGAAGTCGGCTTCGAGGCTCGAGGCGGCTTCGGCCGGAACTGCACCGAACACGATGCTGGTCGGCCAGTCGGCCGGGCGTTCGTCGGTTGCTTCGGCCATGGCTTCGGTGGTCGTGGCTGCGTCACCGGAGGCTGCGGCCGTTGTGGCGACTGCTGCGGTGGTAGCGGTGGTTTCGTCGGAGCTAGCAGTGGTGTCGTCGCTGTCGCCACAGGCGGTGGCGACGAGTGCGAATACAACCAGAGCTGCCATGAGGCGGGCCCATCGGGTGAGGATCATGTGATTGGTTGTCCCTTGTCTCGAACGCACCCCATTGGTGCGTGCTGGTGACGGCGGTCAACCTAGGAAGTGGTCGCGAACGGGTATTGGCCTGCGAATGGCCGACGGGCAGGCGATCAATGAACAACTGGTGGCGCGCTACTGACCCGACCGATTCCTGTTGGTCGATGTTCACATTGACGCGCGATGGCAGCGTCAGGTGGGCAATCGTGCGCGAGTGCGTGTCTCGGGTCGGTGTTCTAGATTCGCCAGATGCGCCTCGAATCAATCAGGACCTATGTCACCGTCGCACCCACCGGGATGGGTGGCGCGTTCTGGCTGTTCGTCGAGATCGACACCGACACCGGTCTGACGGGGGTGGGAGAGTGCTACGGCATCCCGGTGTCGGGCGATATTGCCGCCCAGATGGTGGTCGACACGTTCGATCGCTTCATCGCCGGGACCGACCCACACCACGTTGAGACGATGTTCCGGCGGGTGTACTCAGCCGGGTTTACCCAGCGTCCCGATATCTCGATGATGGCGGTGTTCAGCGGAATCGAAATGGCCGTGTGGGACATCTTGGGTAAGGCCCATGGAGTGCCCGTGTGCGAGCTGATCGGGGGGCGCTTCCATGACCGGCTGCGTACCTACAGCTACCTGTATCCGCTTGAGGTCGACGCCAACGCCAACCCGCTGCCGGGAGCACGCGACGTCTATCACGATCCCGAAGCAGCCGCGGAGATCGCCGTTCGGTACGTCGACATGGGGTTCACGGCCCTCAAACAAGACCCGGCGGGCCCGTACGGTATGCAGGGTGGTCGGGAGCTGTCGCTGACCGAGCTCGACCGTACCGAAGCCATGTTCCGCGAGTTGAGGGCGGCGGTCGGCAATCGGGCCGATCTGCTGGTGGGCACCCATGGCCAGATGACCACCGCGTCGGCCGTTCGGTTGGCCCGTCGGCTTGAGGCGTTCGATCCGCTGTGGCTCGAAGAGCCCTGCCCTCCCGACCAGATGGATGCCATTGGGGTGGTCGCCCGATCGACCACGATTCCGGTCGCCACGGGCGAGCGGCTGACCACCAAGGTCGAGTTTCACCAAGCCCTCAAGGCGGGGGTCACCATCTTGCAACCCGACATCGGCCGCAGCGGCGGGGTGTGGGAAACGAAGAAGATTGCCGTGCTCGCCGAGGTGTACAACGCCCAGGTGGCGCCCCACATCTATTGCGGCCCAGTCGCCCACGCTGCTGCCACCCAACTCGGGTTCAGCCTGCCGAACTTCTTGATCCTCGAAACGATCATGAGCGACTTCCATGACACGGTCGTGAACAGCTCGCTCACCTGGGATTCAGGCTTCATGATGCCGCCGACGGCGCCGGGTCTCGGCGTTGAACTCAACCACGACGTGATTGCGGCCCATCCGTACAGCACCGGCGGTCGGCTTCACCTCGAAATGGCCCAGGTGCCCATCGACTCGGCCAACACCTTGACGGTGACCCAGCTGCCACCACGTGTCGACTGAGTCGTAGCGACAACGCTAGAGCGACGACCAGAACGCGATGAGTCCGTCGGCGGCCTCACCGGGCGCGTCACCTTCGCCCGACGCAGCCATCCACCAGTGGCCGCGGCCATTGAGGGTCAGCGTCTGGGCGTTCCATCGAGCGGTCATCGCCGCGGTGAGCCCGGCGTTGACGTAGGGGTCGGCCGTCGCGTTGATGGCAAGCCCCGGCACCGTCGAGTCGACAATGCGGTCACCGAGCGCAGCGACCTCGGCCTCATCGGCGCTGCGATACAGGGCCAAGATGCAGCGGACCATGTCCGGGCCCATCGCTTCGGCCATGTCATGAGCGGCTTCGGGGCCGAGCCCCAAACCTTGGTAAGCACCTGCGAGTTCTTCGACGGACAGGCTGGCCATGGCCCCGAGCGCCTCTTCGCCGACCCCAGGGGTGCGCCACGCCTGGGCCGCGTCATGCCACACATAGTCATGATGAAACAAACCAGCGATGTCGATGGCCCAGGAGCGCACCAGGTCAGGACGGGCATCAACCACCCCCATGACGTGGCCAGAGCCCCAGTCGTGACCAACCAGGTCGACGGGTCCATCGAGAGCCTCCAGCTCAGAGATCAGCCACGACACATACTCCTGCCTGGTCGCTCCAAAGCCGTCGGGAACCGGCGCTCCAAATCCAGGAGGCGACAAGGTGACGACATTGTTCGTGCCTCGCGCGGCGAGGGCGCCGATCAGGTCAGGCCACACGGCGCTGGACTCAGGATTTCCGTGGACGAACGCGATGGTGGGAGATGGCTTCACTGCTGCCCCTTGAGCTTGACGTGGTGCGGTTGGCGTCGTGAGCGAGAAACGTCACGATCCGACCACCGTAGGTTCTACGCTGCGCACGCGCCGAAGTCGCGGCGCAGAAGGGGACTTCCGTGACCAACTCCAACGCCGATATCAAGGTCGGATTCATCGGCCTCGGCAACGCCGGCGGCAAGCTCGCCGGTTCCTTGCTCCGTAACGGGTACGACCTGACGGTGCGTGACCTTGACCCGGCGGCGATGCAGCCCTTCCTCGACGGGGGCGCCAAGGCGGGGGTGTCGCCCAAGGACATGGCGGCCGACAACGACATCGTCATCACGTGTCTGCCCAGCCCTGCTGCGAGTGCGGCGGTGATGGAAGGCGAAGATGGCCTGATCCATGGTCTGGGTCCGGGCAAGATCTGGGCCGAGATGAGCACCACCGACGAGGCCGAGGTCAAGCGTCTCGGCGCGTTGGTGGCCTCCGTTGGGGCCGAGCCAATTGACTGCCCGGTGTCGGGTGGTTGCCACCGGGCCGCAACGGGCAATATCTCGATCCTCGCCGGGTGTGAACGCGACGCTTTCGAGCGCATCTTGCCCGTGTTGACCACCCTCGGACGTCGCATCTTGCACACCGGGCCGCTGGGTTCGGCGTCGGTGCTCAAGGTCGTCACCAACTATTTGGCCACTGCGAACCTGGTGTCGTTGTGCGAGGCCCTCGTGACCTCCAAGGCTGCGGGTATGGACCTGGCCACCGCCTATGAGGCGATCCGTATCTCGTCGGGCAACTCGTTTGTTCATGAGACCGAGAGCCAGGTCATCTTGAACGGCAGCCGCGACATCAGCTTCACCATGGACCTGGTCATCAAGGACGTGTCGCTGTTCAACGCGGTGGCCGAGCGGGCTGGGGTCGAACTCGAGCTCGGTCCCGAGCTGGTGCGCATCTTCGAAGACGGCCAGGCCCGCTATGGGGCCCGTGAATGGTCGCCGAACATCATTCGGCGCCTCGAAGATCAGACCGGACTATCGATCCTGGCCGACGGCTTCCCCGCCGAGATGTTCGACGACGAGCCCGAAGAGCCCGGCTACGAAGTGGTAGTCGGCGACCGCCGTTGACCGGCGCAGCGACCGCCGTTGATTAGCTCCGCAGCACCTCTTGGGCGTCGGTGAACGAGCCGCCCGCCGGCCGAAGGAACACCTCGGTCGGCGGCGCGGCGATGCCGCGTTCGGGATAGGGGTCGTCGCCCGCCACCGGCACGATCTCGCGATAGTCGGCCACACCAATGTCGAGCCCGTCGCGCACCATCCACGGAAGCGGCGACCATGCCGAGCAGTAGTGGTTGACGAGCGACCGACGGTATTGGTCGGTGGAGCGGTTCTTGAAGCTGCGGTGCAGCAGGTAGCCATTGAAGAAGATGGCATCGCCCGCCTGCACCGGCACCGCGATCTCGTCGTGAGCAATGTTGTCGAAGCCGTATGACTCCTGGGCGGGGTCGAACTCGTCAGGGTTGTCGTGCTGGCGCAGGGGAAACATCTGACCCATGCGGTGCGATCGTGGCAGCACGCGCAGGCATCCGTTGGACTCGGTGGCGTCGTCGAGGGCTATCCACACGCCAATCAGCGACCGATCGCGGGTCGGGATGTAGCGCTCGTCTTGGTGCCACGCCTGGCCAGGGAGGCCGGGCGGCTTGGAGAACAGCATCGACTGCATGCACTTCACCCGGCCATCCCAATAGGGCAGGTGGGCGCCAGTGAGTTGGGCCAGCACCTCGACGATGGCGGGGTGGGCCACCGCGTCGGCGATCACCGAGCTGACCCAATGGGGAAAGTGCACGGCCAGCACCGAGCCGAGCAGGTCGGCATCGGTGGGGTTCTCCGGCAGCGCTGGGGGATTGGCCACGGCATAATCGCCCCGAGCGAACTTGGGGATCTCGTTGGCGATTGCATTGCGGTCGGCCTCAGACACGAGTCCAGCAACGACGACAAAACCCTCGCTGATGTATTGATCGGCCAATGCTGCTGTCACGGCTGATGATGTTATGACCCGAACACCCTCATTTGGTAGACGTTCGTGCTGATCGCCACCACAGTGCCGTGTTCGTCGACGAGTTCGACGGTGCGGGTGTAGTCGGCCTTGCCATGTTCGTCGGCTGCGGCTGCGATCGCGGCGGCCTCGTCGGCCGTCATCGTCATGGTGACCGTGATGTCAGTTGTGGCTGGCCGGCGAAAGCGGATGCTTTGTTCCTTGACGATCGGGTAGTACCGGCTGGAGTCGAACGTGGTGCTGAACAGGGTGCCGCCCGGCACCTCGGCCAGTGTGTACAGCGCACCGGCGTAGATGGTGCCGATGTGGTTGGTGTTGCCGTCCTTGGGCAGGTGCAGCACCACACGGCCTGGTTCGGCTTCGAGGACTGAGATCTGGCAATGCTCGATCATCGACACCGACGCCCGACTGCTCGCCGTCATCTTGTCGACGTCGAATGGCTTCGATGAGGACTCTGACATTGTGGTGCTCCTGAACTAGCGCGATTTTCCCGTTCTGAATGCCGATCGTGGCGATACTGACGAATATCGGCATTAAGAACGGGAAGGGGCGGGGCGAAGGGCGCTAGTGGCGGGCG
>CAYGMW010000146.1:0-8476 GCA_964350975.1 uncultured Acidimicrobiales bacterium
GTGTCCGACCCATCACCGTCGGCTGCACCACATGGGCGCCCACCTGTGGATGGGCGACACCGCATCAGAGTGGCAAGTGGTCCAAGACCACACCAACCGGCTCATCGACCAATGGTCCAACCCGCCACCCCGACAAAAACCCAACCAACAGAGTCCTCAGGAGCACGAACCGAAACGGCCCCAACACGTGGCTGACATCAGCGGGCCAGAAACCGACGAAGGGCGTTGGCGGTGATGTGCTGGATGTCGCGATCGCGGTCCAGGCCATAACACCAGTCGGCTGACCCCACATTGACGACCTCGCCAGCACCCCTGGTGAAGTGGGCGATCATGGCATGACCCTGAGCGATCTTGGCGACGTTGTCAGCAGAGGCCGACCCGAACAGCATCATGGCGACACCTTCGAGATCGCCAGGTGGGTCGATGCTGGCCCAGAGCCGTTCAGGAGCCTCGCAGTAGTCGGCGGTGATCGAGATCAGCCTGGCTGGGGCGCTGGCAACAACGGTGAGGCTGTCGGGTGCACCGTCGTCGTGAGTAGGTGTCGCCAGACCGTCGGACCAGGTCGCAGCGCATCCATCGACCTCGTAGCCAACCACGAATGACCCGGCTCCGATGAGGTCGCCGACCACAACGTCCACGCCATCGAAGAGCCAGTGGTCTGGATCGTGGACGGTGTAGGCCCCGGCACCCTCGGGTTCGGCCAAACCGATGCGGTGATAGCCGCCGCGTGTGAAGGTGAGGCCCGTCGTTGTCGACTCGGGGTGACCAAGCAGCGGGTCGGACCACATCGTCGTCAGCAGGTGCTCGTCTGGTGTCCCCACGACCGGATCGTGGGTGCGAGCTGAGCCCTTGAAGCAGACCATCGAGCCCGTCTCGGGGTCGAGCCGAACCTGCCAGAAGCAGGTGTTGCCCGACAAGATGAGCCAGCGTCCTCCCCGCTCGACAAAACGGTCCGCCGCGTCGCGCATGGGCCTGGACCAATACTCGTCGTGCCCCGCCGACACCATGACGTCGTAGCGCTCAGCGATACCGGGCCGAAACTCGAGGTCCGCGTTCGTTGCAACGTCGACACCGAAGCCGGCCCGCTCGGCCCATTGCACGAAACGCCGCTCGCCGTTCCACCAGCCCGCGCTGGCAGTCCACAAGGGCAGGTGGTGTTCGACTTGGAACTGCACGAGGCGTTCATGGGTCGGGTCAGACGGGTCAGCAATATTGGTGACGCGCCCGTCGAAGCCGTCGGCGGCGACCGGTCGGCTGAGGTACCCCCGCTCCATCGGTCGACGAAACGACACCTCATGCGCACCCGAGTACAGGCACTTTCCGCCCCATTGGTTGTAGGCATTCCATGTATTTGTGGCCAGCACCACAAGAATGCGGTTGGTTGGCGGCGACGCGCTCGCAAAGGCTCGTGGATCGAGCAGAACGAAGAATGCCTCGCTCGAACTCTCGGGCCCGTCGCTCGAATCAGAGCGAAAGCTGACTTCGTAGAACCCCGATGGCCAGTTGGAGCCGGTTGGTATCTCGAAGGCCACGGGCCAGTCGCAGCCGGTTCTCCACGCCTCGGGCGGCACCGGGTGCTCGCCGGTCGTCAGCCCCGGTGCTGACCATACGACGTCTCGGGTCGCGCCAACTCTGGCCACCTGGACCGAGTACGACGACACCCGACTCGACACCCTCATCTCGACCACGGCGCCGGCGACATGGCTGAGTTCGTCGCAGTACCCCTCCACCTCTGGCCACCGGGTCAAGATCCGCTCGCGAGGGTGGGCGGTCACAGGTCGGCCACGAAGTTGCGAAACGACTCACCGCGGTCAGCAAAGTCGGCCACCAGTTTTGTCTTCGTGTCGGCACCCCTCAAAAAGGCCAGCGGGTCGGTCTGGTCGCCGACATACCCGAGGGCAAAGGCTCCTTGCTGGTAGCCCATCATCTTCAACAAGTCATCGTCGAGGGTGCGGGCGACCTCGATCGGGCAAGCCAGGAACTGGTTCTCCTCTTGTCGCACCCAGCCGACGGCGTAGGTGATGTTGACGCCCCGGCGTACGCCGTTGCTCGTGTTGGCACCACCGCCATGAAGGACCTTGCCGTCGTAGAACAGCACCGAACCCTTGGCCATCTCGGCCTGGATCTCAGCACCGCCGGGCTCGCCTCCGGACGTGCCGGGAACGATATGGGTGGCTCCGTTGGCTGCGGTGAAGTCCGTCATGGCCCACATGGTGTTGCACTGGACGTGATAGTCGGCAGGGAAGTCAAAGAAATCGAAGGCCATCTGGTCGCGATGTAGCTGCTGGGCGGTCTCGCCAGGCTCGATCGAGATGATCTGGGTGAGGTGGAGCTGCACAGCCGACGCGTGAGCCAAGAACAACCCAACGGTGTCGACCACCTGGGGATGCATCACCAGGCTCCGGCTGGTCGGGCAGCGGGCGACAAGGGCGCCGGTGCGCCGGGTATGGAGCCCGTCGTAGATGTCTCGGCCGGCGGCTGATGCCGCAATGAAGGGCTCAGCCTCGGCGAGGAGCTGATCCATGACGTCAGGCTCGACCAGGTTGTCGACAATGGCGTATCCGCTCTCGGAGATATGGGCTGCGATCTCTGCCGGGTCGGCATCGGCCGCGAAATGACCTGGTTTCATGGGTACTCGTCTCGTGTGTTGTCGAACCGTCCAGTATCGAACAGTCCAGTATCAAACAGTCCAGTATCAAGGGCTGCGGACAGAGCCTGGTCGAGCACCAGCTGCCCGTGGGCGAGCGCTGCGTCTTCCCACTCGGGGTCATCGGGGATCGAGCAGCATCGGTGCTGCCACACCACCTCGTGGTGCGCCGGATCGGCACGATCACCATGTCGGTGCACCCAATGCTCCTGAAACTCCGCGGCGAGCATCCTCGTCTCGCTTCGGGTCCCGAGCTCGAGGGTTACTGATCGCCCCAGGCCCGGGTTCAGTCGCTCGATGATGCCAACGCTGAGCTGGCCCCGCTTCGGAGCCGACGTTGCTTCAGGATTCGACGCCGTCGCCTCCACGCGTTCGGGATCAAACACCCGCTTGAGCCACCGGTCGTCGTCGGTGCCCAATGGAGCCCGAGACAACAAGGTGTAGGTCCCATATGGGCCGTGCCCGGTGTGCAGATCGACAATCAGCACTTCGGTGACTCCACCAAGGTGAGCGACCGCGACTTCTTCGACGATCTGGGTCGACTGCTCGCGTCGCGTTCCGCCGAAATACAGCCCGTCGGGATGGCTGTATTGGCCGCCTGAGACCGCCTCGCGGACCCAAGCGAGCCCGTGTGTGGCCGACATCTCCGCAAGCTGGGCCACGAAGGTGTCAGTGCCAGGCAAGTCCGCAACATCGGTGGTCACGATTGGGTGCATGGCGCTGTAGGCGTCGTTGTGGGGCAGCGGCCCCCCGAACTCCTGCCAGTTCCGATTGAGGTCGACGTTGTTCTCGTTTTGGCGTCTCCACCATGACATGCCCCACGGGTTCACCGCGTGCACCAGCACGACCGCATCGGTGTTGTTGGTTGGCAGCTCGATTCGTCCGAGGAGCTCGGTCTGCAACGCCGAACCCGCGGCACCCTCGACCCCATGGACGCCCGACATGACGAGCACCGCCCGTCGCGGCTGGCGCGCGCCGACATGAACAACATCAATGCTCAGGGTCTCGCCGTGACGCCCGGACACGTCGATCGGGTGCTCCTCGACGCCCAGCCCACGTGCATGGGCCACTTGACGAAACCTGGTCGCGCATTCGAGATAGCTCAAGGGAAACCGGAGCGGTCCAGCCATGTCGGCAGCTTTGCATAAGTGTCGAACCGGTACCGTGGTGAGATGCTCGAACGCCCCCGCCGCAATCGGGCGTCGGCCGGTATGCGCAACCTCGTGCGCGAAGCCCGCCTGACGCCTCAAAACCTTATTCACCCAATGTTTGTGCAGGAAGGTGAAGGGGTCGACACCCCGATCGACGCCATGCCAGGCCAGTCGCGGCTGTCGATCGACCTGCTCATCGAGAGGTGCCGAGAGGCCTACGCCCTCGGTGTCCCTGGGGTGGCGTTGTTTCCGGTCATTCCCGACGCCGACAAGGACACCCACGCCACGGTGTCGACCGACCCCAACAATGTGCTGTTGCGGGCCACTCGAGCGCTCAAGGCGGCCCTGCCCGACTTCTTGGTCATCACCGATGTTGCTCTCGACCCCTACAGCACCGACGGGCACTGCGGCCTTGTGGTCGACGACCGTATCGACAACGATCAGACCTTGCCGATTCTCGCGGCGATGGCCGTCGCCCAGGCCGAGGCAGGTGCCGATGTGGTGGCTCCGTCTGACATGATGGATGGCCGTATCGAGGCCATTCGTCGGGCCCTCGACGGTGCCGGCTTTACCAACACTGCGATCATGTCGTACTGCACGAAGTACGCGTCCGCCTTCTACGGGCCGTTCCGCGACGCTCTCGATTCGGCCCCACGAGGCGGCGACAAGAAGACCTATCAGATGGACCCAGCCAACGGCCGGGAAGCCTTGCGTGAGGTTCGTCTCGATGAGGCTGAAGGTGCCGACTGGGTGATGGTCAAGCCTGGCTTGCCCTATCTCGATGTGCTGTGGCGGGTTCGACAGGCCACGGCCCTACCTGTGGCGATGTACCACGTGTCGGGCGAATACTCGATGCTCAAGGCCGCGGCCGCCAACGGATGGCTCAACTATGACGACTGCCTGCTCGAGTCGCTCGTCGGGATGCGGCGCGCTGGAGCCGACATCATCTTCACCTATGGCGCCACCGACGCCGCCCGACTTCTCGCCCAACCCTAAAGCCCAAACTGCCGCCGAAAACCGGGCTGGTGACCCCGATTTTCGGTGGCAGAAACGTGGGCTTAGAGCGCTGCGGTGAACAGTTCGTGGACCTCGCTACGGGTGGGGTAGCGCGGGGTGTTGAGGATGATGAGGTCGCGCAATGCATCGGTCACCAACCCAGGAATGTCGTCGGCGGTGGCCCCTAGATCGGTGAGCGACTTATTGGTGCCCACTGTGGCCGACAGCGCCTCGACAGCCGCGATTGCGGCATCGGGGTCGCGTTCGGCCCCAAGAGCCTGGCCAATCATGGCGTAGCGCTCGGCGACGACGTCGCGGTTGAAGCGCATGACGTGGGGCATCATCGTCGACAAGGTCTGGCCGTGGGCGATGTGGAACTGGGCCGAAATCGGATGACCGGTGGCGTGGACCAGCCCAAGAAGGGGACCCGACGAGAACGCCCGCCCAGCGAGGTGCGACGCGATCTGCATCTGGGCCCGGGCTTCGAGGTTCGATCCATCGGCAACAGCAGTGGGCAGCCACTCGCCGACGAGACGGATGGCGTGCAGAGCCAGGCTGTCGGCATAGGGGTTGTTGCTCGCCGACGTGTAGGCCTCAAGAGCGTGGGTGAGCACGTCCATGCCGCATGCCGCAGTAGGGCCGGCTGGAAGGCCAACGGTCAAGACCGGGTCCAAGATGATCGACTTGGGCCGTACATCGGGGTTGGAGAAGGTCAGCTTGCGGTGGGTCGCTGTCTCGGTGATCAGGCCACCGCCATTGGTTTCAGACGCAGTACCCGAGGTGGTGGGGATCGCAATGGTTGGCAGGCCCGGGGCCGTTGGGAACGATGCCGGGGCCAGGGTCGAAAAGTCGATGCGGTCTTCGCCGTCGAGGTCAGGGGCGAAGGCCATCGACACATCGGATACACCCGACGGTGCGGCAATGGCGATGTACTTGCCGCAATCCATGACCGAACCGCCACCGATCAGCACCACCACGGTGCCTTCCATGCCGAATGCGGTCAGAGCATCGACGCCGGCGGCGACATTGTCGTCGGTCGGGTTGGGATCGACGCCAGAAAAGACGGTCCACTCAATGTCTTGGGCAGTGAGCGCATCAGTGATCGGGGTAACCACACCAGCGCCATACACACCCGGGTCGGTGACGATGAACGCCTTGGTGCCGTGGGGTCGGATCTGGGCCGCAAGGTTGGCTGAAGTCCCGGGCCCCGAGATGGTGGTGGGCATGGGCTCAAGGGTGAATGGCGAAACAGGCATGGACCAGACGCTACCGAACCGCTAGCGCCAATAGCCATTCGGACCTTGGGCTGCGGCGCCGATACTGTCCACCGCCATGGATTCACGCGTCATCATCGGATTGGTCACTGCGTCCCTCGTCATCGCTGGGTGCAGCTCGACCGAGAACGCCGACCAGCCGAGCGCCGATCAGCCGATCGCGACCACTGGGCCGACCACGACGGCCGCGACCGGTGGGTCGACCGCTGGGACGAACTCACCGGCGACAACGACCACGGCCGCCCCGACGACGACAGCGAGTCAGCCAACCGAAGGCGATGCAATCTTCGAGGTCGGTCAGTGGAACGAGGTGATCCACGACGACGGTTGTGTGTGCTCCGACGGCAGCGAGTTTGCGTTCTATGAGCAAGCCGCCGACCCCACCAAGGTGGTGCTGGTCCTCGAGGGCGGGGGAGCGTGCTGGAACAGCGCTACCTGTGACCCCGGTCGCGGTGTGTTCACCAGGACGCTGCAAACCTCAGGGCGCAGCGCTGGCATCTACGACCGCGACAATCCCGCGAACCCGTTCGTCGACCATTCATTGGTGTACGTCCCGTACTGCACCGGCGACGTACACCTTGGCAACGCCGTCGCCGACTACGGAGACGGGCTCGTGGTCAGCCACACGGGCTCAGCCAACGTTGAGTCGGCCATCGACTGGATGCAGATGGCATACCCCGATGCAACCGAGATCTTCGTCACCGGAATGAGTGCTGGGTCCATACCGGTTCCGCTCTATAGCCAGGTCGTGGCCGAACGCTGGCCCAGCGCCCGAGTCACGGGGCTCGGCGACTCCTCGGGTGCCTACCCGGCCTCGGACGTGGTCGCAGCCGAACTCCTCGCCTCATGGGGTCTCGAGGACGCCTTCTACTACGACCCAGCTTGGGTCGAAGCCGTTCGAGCAGACGGCTTCGCCGGGCTATTCGTCGAAGCTGGCTCCCGCAACGCCGACATCGACTTTGGCCGCTTCGACTACGACTCTGACGGTGTTCAGACGTTCTTTATTGCCCTGTCAGGCTTGCCCCAAGAGGGCAGCCTCCGCCAGATGATGGACGCCAACGAGGCCCTCGTCGAAGGTGCCGGTGTCGAGCTGTCGGACTACGCGCTCGAAGGTTTCGGCCACACCATCTTGTCGAGCGGCGACTTCCTCACAGCCGAAGTTGACGGCATCACCTTGGCCGAGTGGGTGGGTTCTCTCGCCGCTGGTGAGCAACCAGACGACGTCGGATAGGGCTGGTCGATCGCCGAACTCGCGTCGCTCAGTGTCGAGCTGCCATTATTGACCGCCATGGCGCTGCACCCCCTCGACCTTTCGGACCAGATTCTCGACTCGGGCACGGTGGTGGCCCCGCCGAATCGCATCACCCAAGAACTGTCCGAACTCGCCGACGGGGTGGCGCTCGTCGAGTCGTTCAGCCATGTGGTGCTGGTCGACTCCGGCGAGGGGCTGTTGGCCTTCGACACCAGCGGTGTCGGTACCGGCGGGGCTGTGGTTGAGGCCATGCGCTCATGGTCCAATCGGCCGCTCCACACGATCGTCTACACCCATGGCCACGTCGATCATGTCGGTGGCAGCAGGGCCTTCGCTGTCGATGCAGAGAACCGGGGTCATCGAGCACCGCGTGTGTTCGGCCATGGCAAGGTGAACGTCCGCCTCGATCGTTACGCGGCGACCGACGGCTACAACCAGGCCATCAATTTGCGTCAGTTCGGAGGTGTTCCCCGGAGCGATGTTGGCCAGCTCGGCATCGGATCCGGTCGTACCTTTATTCCGTCGGGCACCCTGCGGGTCGACACCGAATACGACGGTTCGCACGTCGAAAACGTTGGTGGAATCGACCTCGAGTACCACCACGCCCTCGGCGAGACCGACGACCACACCTGGACGTGGCTACCCGACCACAAGATGATCACCGCAGGCGACTTGTTCATTTGGAACTTCCCGAACTGTGGCAACCCCCAGAAGGTTCAGCGCTATCCAGCAGAGTGGGCCGCAGCTCTGAGGGAAATGACCACCAAGGGCGCAGAGCTGTTCGTGCCTGCTCACGGGCTCCCGATTCGTGGTGCTGACCGGATCATCACCGTGCTCGACACTGTGGCGACGACACTCGAGAACCTGGTTCGTGAGGTCATCGACGCCATGAATACCGGGGCCACCCTTGACGACATCGTCAACACGGTCTCGGTGCCCACAGAGATCCTTGAGCTGCCCTATCTGCGGCCGTTGTATGACGAGCCAGAGTTCGCGATTCGTGGCATCTGGCGACTGTACGGGGGCTGGTGGGACGGCAACGCGGCCCGCCTCAAGCCCGCGTCAGATGCGGCGATCGGAGCCGAGGTGTGTCGCCTCGCCGGTGGTGTCGACGCAATCACCAGCCGAGCCATCGACCTTGCCGGTAGCGGCGACC
>CAYGMW010000147.1:0-8430 GCA_964350975.1 uncultured Acidimicrobiales bacterium
CGCCAGCGCCGCCGAACAGGCCGATCTTGCCACCCTCTTTGTACGGAGTGAGCAGGTCGATGACCTTGATGCCGGTTTCGAACATCTTGGCCGACGGCTCGAGAGCATCGAAGTCAGGGGCTGGACGGTGAATGCCCCAACGCTCGGTGACGTTGACTTCGCTTGCGGGAACATCGAGAGGTTCACCGACCACGTTCCACACATGGCCCAAGGTGACATCGCCAACCGGAACCTGGATGCCAGCGCCGGTGTTGGTGACCACGGTGCCGCGGGTCAGACCGTCAGTGGCCTTCATCGCAACAGCACGGATGCGGCTGTGACCGATCTGCTGGGCAACCTCGGCCACCACATTGATGGTCTCGCCAGCAATGGTGATGTCGAAGGTCAGGGCGGAGTTGATCTCAGGCAGCGAACCCTTGGGGAATTCGACGTCGATCACCGGCCCGGCGATCGAGACGACCTTGCCGGTCTTGAGCATGGTTGCTTCCTCAGTGGCAGTCATAGCTGTGGTGCTCCTCGTGTGCGGCGGGGGCGGTGGTCACCCCGTTGGCATGAATCTGTGGTGGCTGGCGACGAGATCGACTCGCCACGGGTACGTCGGGTCAGGTGTTCTTCGGGTGGGTACCGGCAAGGCGGAACCCGGCAGCTTCGGCTCGCTCGGGTGTATCGAACCACACCTCTGCGACAGTGACGCCATAGCTGCGGCTATCGGGACGGTGGAACAACATCGAATCGGTGTTGCCCTTGATGCTGAAACCCTCGGGCGCCGAGTTGTCGGGCAGTGGGGCGTGGGATCCTGCGCCGTAGGGATGCGCGCTGTCAGCAGATTCCATCACGGCGACGGGCGACGAGGCGAAAGACGCTGCGGCTTGTAACGGTGCTTCGGTGCTCATGGCGCGTGTCGTTGGTTGAGCGATGCCCGCCATCAGGCTCGCAAAGTCAACCGGTACCGAACCTTCGATGATGTCGTCGAAGATGATGTCGGCGCCCATGGCCTCTGCACCACCGACGATCTCCATGATCTCGGTAGTGATTGCGTCCTGGCGGGCACGAGACAACGCACGGCTCAGCTTGGTGATGAGTTCATCCGCGTTATCGGTTGCCGATTTCATGGCCCGCTGACGGTTCGCATGTTCCGAAGCCGATGCGTCGAGTAACGCCGAGAACAGGCGAGATTCGATGTAGCGAGGAAGCAGCGATTCGAGAACACCCTCGGGCGACGGCTCGAAGGAGTATCCGGCGCGGCCGGTTTCGCTGCCGCCGCCGACAGCGGCGACGGTTCCGAGCGACTCAAGAGGCAAGAACTGACGCACCGCCACCTTCTGCGTGCCCATCGAAACAAACTCTTGGTAGGTCAAGATGACCTGGTCGACCGTACCGCTGGTGAACAACTCGGCAACCTGGTTGGCCACAACCTTGGCGTCATCGTATGACGGGGTGTCCGTCATACCTTCGAAGTACGCCTCGATGTTGTAATTGCGGAACCGGAAGTAGTCGCGGGCCTTCTTACCGATGATGACAAGGCGGTAGTCCTTGCCTTCGGTTTGCGTCGCCATGATCTCGCGTTCAGCGGCACGAATTACTGACGAGTTGTACGGACCGGCGAGTCCACGGTCGGAGGTGATGACCACAAACCCCACCGCAGAAACTGACTCGCTTTGGCGAAGCAGCGGATGGTTCACACCCGCCCCACCGGCGGCCAGGTCCTCGATAGCTGACGTCATGCGCGAGGCATAGGGTCGCGCTGCGTTGGCGCGTTGCATTGCCTTGACGACACGAGTAGCAGCGATGAGTTCCATCGCCCGTGTGATCTTCTTGGTCGACTTGACCGAAGCGATCCGCCGCTTGAGGATTCGTTCCTGGCCTCCAGGCATCGGCTATCAGCCTTCCCCGTCCGGACGAGCAATGTCGCGCTCTGGCAACGTGACATCAGAATCGACCAACTGGCTATTGGCCTCGGGCTGAGCCTCGGGGTCGACATGGATGCCAGCGCCCTGCGGACCGCCCACGAAGCCAGCAGCAAAGGCCGAGACGATGTTGCCAAGCTGATCGAGGTCGGCTGCGCCAGTGTCACGGATCGCGGACAGCACACCTGCATGACGTTCACGCACGTGCTGCAACAGTTCGGTCTCGAAACGGTTCACGTCTTCGACGCTGACCTTGTCGAGGTGGCCGCGGGTGCCGGCGAATAGGGAGATGACCTGCTCTTCCATCGGCATCGGGGCCTGGATGCCCTGCTTGAGCAGTTCGGTGAGGCGGTAGCCACGCTCGAGCTGGGCCTGCGACACCGGGTCGAGGTCCGAACCAAAGGCGGCGAAGGCCTCGAGCTCACGGAACTGCTGAAGGTCGGACTTCAGGGTGCCTACCGCGTTCTTCATGGCCTTGGTTTGGGCCGCGGAACCAACTCGAGACACCGAGATACCGACGTCGATCGCGGGACGCACACCAGACTTGAACAGGTCGTCCTGGAGGAAGATCTGGCCGTCGGTGATGGAGATGACGTTGGTGGGAATGAATGCCGAGACGTCGCCAGCCTTGGTCTCGATCACTGGCAGAGCAGTCAAGCTTCCTGCACCGAGCGCATCGCTGAGCTTGGCAGCACGTTCGAGGAGGCGGCTGTGGAGGTAGAACACGTCGCCGGGGTAGGCCTCGCGGCCCGGTGGGCGGCGGAGCAACAGAGACATCTGACGGTAGGCCTCAGCCTGCTTGGAAAGGTCGTCATAGACAACCAATCCGTGCTCGCCATTTTCCATCCAGTGCTGACCCATGGCGCAGCCGGCGAATGGTGCGAGGTACTTGAACGGAGCCGAGTCCGACGCCGCAGCGACGACAACAACGGTGTATTCCATGGCGCCGTTGGCTTCCAGGACCGACACGGTCTGAGCAACCGAGGACGCCTTTTGCCCGATGGCGACATAGATGCACTTCACGCCCAAGCCGCGCTGGTTGATGATCGTGTCGATCGCAACGGTGGTCTTGCCCGTCTTGCGGTCGCCAATGATCAGCTCACGCTGGCCACGGCCGATCGGGATCAGGGAGTCAATGGCCTTGACGCCTGTCTGCATTGGCTCGTGCACGGGCTGGCGACCCATGATGCCGGGCGCCTGGATCTCCATGCGACGGTCGACCACGTTCTGAAGTGGGCCGCGGCCGTCAATGGGGGCGCCAAGGGCGTTGACAACACGGCCGAGCAGGCCGTCGCCGACAGGGATCGACAGAATCCGGCCAGTTGCCTTAACGGCTTGGCCTTCTTCGACCTTGTCGATCTCGCCGAGCACCACTGCACCGATCGAGTCCTCGTCGAGGTTCAGAGCCAGGCCAAGGTCGCCGCTCTGGAACTCAACGAGTTCGTTGACCGCGGCATTAGGAAGGCCCGACACACGAGCGATGCCGTCGCCGACCTCGATGATGCGTCCGACGGTGCCGGATTCGATCGACGGGTCATACCCATCGAGGTTGATCTTGATCGCATCGGTGATGGATGCGGTGTCGAAGTTGAGGTCAGTCATGGATCAGACCCGTTCCTTGAGCTTCTCGAGACGAGTCCGGATAGACCCGTCGATGACGGTGTCGCCTACTTGGGCGACAAGGCCGCCCATGACAGAGGGATCGATGACAACTTGGACGTCGACTGAGCTGCCGATGGCACGACCCAGGGCCTCGGCAAGTCGGTCTACTTGGTCCTGGGTGAGCGCGATAGCGCTACGGACCTCAGCCACCTGCTGGCCGCGTGCGTCGGCGGCCCGCTGGATGACCTGATCGGCAACAGCCACCAGGTCTCCCCCGCGGTCAGCGCCGACCAACATCGACACCAGGTTGGTGGTAGTGGGGTGCGCACGCCCGTCGAGCAGCGCCTCAACCACGCCCAACCTTCGACTGGCCGGGATCGCCCGGTCGGTCAGTGTTGTGCGTAGTTCGTCGTTGGACTCAAGTGCTCGGGCGAACTGGTACAGCTCGTCGGCCACGGTAGCGAGGTTGCCCTCTACCGAGGCCACAGCTGTAACCGCCGCTGCGTACCCGTCGATTTTGTCGCTCATCGATGTGTTTCCTCGAACTGGCTGGAGGTTCCAGCCGTGACCGTTCAGCTCTGGGAGCCGACGCGGTCGATGAAGTTGTTGACCAGTTGTTGCTGGGTGGACGCATCAAGCTGCTGCTCGACGATGCGTTCGGCCGCGCCAACTGCAAGCGCCGTGACCTGTGCACGCATCTCAGTCATGGCTCGCTGCTTTGCAGCTTCGATGTCGGCGTCAGCCTGCGCACGGTGCGCAGCGATCTCGGCATCGATAGCGCCAATGCGCTCGGCTCGAACTGCTTCGGCTTCAGCGCGAGCAGCATCGATGATGCTGGCGGCTTCGGCCTTAGCCTCGGCGAGCTTCGCCGCGTATTCGGCCTTGAGTTGAGCAGCTTCGTCTTTGGCCTGCTCGGCTGAGTCCAGGTCGCCCTGGATCTTGGCCGTGCGATCGTCCATTGCCTTGCGCATGGCCGGGTAAGCGACCTTGCTCATGACGATCATCAGTACAAAGAACGCGAGCGAACCCCAGATGATCTCGTTGGTGACGGGCAGGATCGGATTGTTCGGACCCTCAGCCGCCGCGAGAAGAAGAGTGTTCATCGTGTGGTCTCCCGACAGCTCAGGCGAACTTCAGAAGAATGAAGACGACGAAACCAATGAGGGCAAGAGCCTCGGTGAAGGCAATACCGAGGAACATGGTGGTGCGCACCATGCCGGCAGCCTCTGGCTGACGAGCCATGGCCTGGACGGACTGGCCAACGAGGTAGCCAATACCAATGCCGGGGCCAATGGCAGCCAGGCCGTATGCGAAACCAGCAGAAACGGCTTCACCGAAGGCGATCTGGTCTTCGCCAGTCACCTGGGCAAGCTGAGCAAGGAATTCCATCTTCCTGTCTTCCTTTTATTCGATTTGGCCCGTGAGGGCCGCTTGGGTCGATTGTTTGAGCCGGGCGAACCCGGCTGGGTTTCGGTTCCGAGAAGTCCCGGAGCGATCAGGGGGATCAGTGCTCGGCGTGCATCGACGAGCCGATGTACACCGCAGCGAGGATCGTAAAGATGTAGGCCTGCAGGAACGAGACCATGATCTCGAACCCAGTGAGCAGCACCAGCATGACGAACGGCAGCGGGAGGAATACCGCGAACCACTCGGTCGTCCAAAGTGATTCGCACAGAACGGCGAAGGTCACGAGGAGGATGTGACCAGCCAGCAGGTTGGCGAAGAGACGAACTGCCAGCGAGAAAGGCCGGACGAGGAACGTCGAGACGAACTCGATGAGCGCCACGAGCGGCAGCAGCGCACCGGGCACGCCAGGTGGGGCGATGGCGTTCTTGAAGTACGCCAGGCCTTGGTGCTTGATACCGGTGCCAATGAAGGCCACCCAGACGGTGAGCGCCAAGACGGCCGGGAAGGCCATACGCGCGTTGCCCGGCATCTGCCAGCCCGGCACCACCTCGAACAGGTTAGTGATGAGCACAAACGTGAAGATCGACAACAGGAACGGGTTCCAGCCTCGGCCTTCTTCGCCCATGGTCTGGTCGATGATGCTGTTGTCGATGAAATCGATTCCAGCTTCGGCGACGTTCTGTACTCCGACGGGCACCAAGCGGGTCTTGGCCTTCGAAGCGGCGAGGAAGTACACGGTCAGCGTGATCGCTGTAGCAATGAGTGCTGACAGCCCGATCTTGTTGAGCGTGTACCACTCGTTGTTGCCCCAAAAGGAGGGCCATTCGACAAGGTGATCGATTGTTGGGAACTCGAGACCGAGCATCACGTGGTCTTTACCTCTGGGGGCGTGGTCGGATCGTGGTCAAGCTCGTCGGAGACCGAGGTCTTCGCCGAACGTTTGGCATCAGGCTTGAGGCCCGGGAACGCAAGGGACGCTGAAACGTATCGCGTTTCCCAGACCAAGAGGCCCAAATGGGTAATCACCAGCGTCAAGCACAAAGGAACCAGCTCCACCCAGGAGAGGTCCTTCACGACATAAATGGCGATGGAGATGAGCGCAAGCCGAATCAAGAAGCCGAAAAGTGCGGCTCCCATCAACATGCCAAGCGAGATGCGGGCAGCCCAGCCGAGGAGCGCGGCGGCAACCAAGAAATTCAGAAGAACGAGGCCCGCGCCGACGCCGGCGGAGGCCGCACCGTGCCATCCCCAGATGGCGAAGGTGAGCAACAGGACCACGGGAAGCACGGGCAGAGCCCGCTTGACCATGTCGAGGGCGATGTCTTGTTCGACATCGGGCCCGTCAAGCTGGGTGATCATCGCGTTGTTCACTGGGCGGAGTCCTCGAGCGTGACACCAGCCGACAGGCGACCATCGTGGAGTCGCGGCACTTCGAAGCGGGTCGGCGACAACCGCTCAGCGGTGGCAAGAGATGACCCAGAGGTCGACATCGCCCCAGCGTCGCGCTTGGCGAGCAGCTCTTCTTCCATTGTCTTCATCTGGGCGTCGTAGCGGTACCACCACAGAAGGACCTGGGCAACAACTGCCCACAGCAGGAACACGATCATGAAGATGGGTTGTGTTCCAACAAGCCGGTCGACGACGTACCCCAGTCCAGCAAACAACGCCGGCGTGGCCGCAAGTTCGAACGCGCGAGAAAGTGAGTCACCAAACCCGTTGTTCAGCTCGCGGCGGCTCTCGAGGTCCATCAGTGGTTGCTCAGCGTCGTGTGGGGAACAAGAACGGGCAGGATCGTAACAAAACTCGCCCTGATATTCACAGGAGCGTTACGGCGCTTGTGAACGGATGCACAAGCTAGGCGATCCGAGCCGAAACTGCAACCTATGCGTGCCCGCTGTCCACCGCACCACGAATCCCGCGGTGGAACATCGTGTAGAGCAGCAGGCCGAGTCCTGCAACTACGAACGGCACAACGCCATCGCCATCACCTGTCACGGTCGGGTAGAGCACCACGCCGGACAACAACGCCGTCCAGCCCCAAAGGATCAATACGCTCCGACGGTGGCCGTGGCCCAAACGCATGAGCCGGTGGTGCAGATGGTTCTTGTCTGCTTGGGTCACAGGCGCTCCGCTGCGGGCCCGACGGATCGCAGCCCACGCACTATCGAACAGAGGCACCCCGAGCACGACCAGGGGGATCAGCATGGGGGCAAAGAAGAAGAACACCTGGCCGGAAAACTGGTCGACCACTCGCCCACCAACACTCATGGTGGACGCAGCCATCAACAAGCCCAAGAACAGGGCCCCGCTGTCGCCCATGAAAATACGCGCCGGGTGAAAGTTGTGGGGCAAAAACCCGAGGCAGCAACCCAGCGCCACGAGAGCAATCAGCGGCCCGCCATTGCTCGACGCAATCAGACCCGCGTCCAGGAGTTCCTGGCTGTACAAGTAGAACGCCCCGGCTGCGATGGCCACAATTCCGGCCGCGAGCCCGTCAAGACCGTCGATGACGTTGATCGCGTTGGCCATCATCACGACCCAGAAGACCGCGATCATTGGGATGATGTCGGGCGACAAGCCCCACACGCCACCAAACGGGACCCGCACAAAGAACAAGGTGACGCCAAGGAGGTACAGCGAACTGCCCGCCAGCACCTGACCGGCGAGCTTCGCGGGGGCCGAAACTGGGCGGAGATCGTCGACGGCACCCACGAGAAAGATCACCGACGCGCCTACCACCACACCCAGCGGCTCCGACGAGCGGGTGAAGACCTGTTCGAAGGAATCAAGCCGTGATGCCACCGCAAAGGCGGCAAGGAACGACAGGAACATTGCGGTTCCGCCCAACGTCGCCGTCGGGCGTTCGTGCACGCGGCGCTCGTCGGGAGCCACCACCGCGCCGACCTTGAATGCAACTCGTCGCACCAACGGAGTCAGCACCGCGGTGCCCACCGTGGCGGTGGCAAGCACAATCAAGGTGTCAGTAGCTACGCCCACGCGAGTCGCGTCCCGGTCCTAGTCGGAGATAGGTGACAGTCTGCCCTGTCGCAGCCGCGATGGACGACGTCTCACTCTTCACAGCACCGAATGCAAGGTGGCGCTCAGGCCACGCGCCTCGAGATCGGCACCGATCTCGTCGCGATAAATCGGGTTCATGATCACCACGTGGGCGAGATCGGCAGGCAAGACATCTGGCGACGAGATGACGTGCGCCGTCCCGCCAACGAACCGGCCATGTTTTGCGGGGCTTACATCGACGACGTAGGTAACCGAAGCCGGGTCCTTCAAGATGTTCAAGAACGAACTTCCCTTGGAACCTGCGCCCCACACCGCGACAGGACCATCTTCGGCAAGTCGCTCGATACGGTCGGCCCACAGTTGGCGGGTGGCCAAAGCGTCGGCACCAAACCGCATCGCGGCGTCAAGGAAGTCGCCAACGTCGGGGTCGGCCTGGTCGACTGCGCCGTTGGCGCTCGCGACCGACTCATTCCATAGGTACTGGTCGCTAAAGGAT
>CAYGMW010000148.1:0-8387 GCA_964350975.1 uncultured Acidimicrobiales bacterium
CTCAGCACGTGGTCGTGGGGCATCCTCGACGTCTCCGGGCTGGGGTTCACTGACGAACTTCCGCCTGAGATTGTGGCCAACGGCTTCTACACCGGGACATGGTCGCCGACATCGGTGACCGCGACCTTCCAATATCGGGTTGGCTCTACCTGGTCGACGATTGGAACCTTCGGCGGTGGATCTGGCGCCTGGTACGGGTTGCCGGCTGGCACCAACGCGGTTCGAGGTACCTATAACGGCGGCGGTGCGGTTCCTCAGTCGTTCAATGTGTCAGATCCACATCGGGTGAGCGGTGTTGCCTCGCGGCCCGACCGCAACGGCAATTGGTACACGACACCTCGTTCGGTGCAGAACTGTGGACAGTGGACGTCGACGAACGCGGGCAGCGGATCGGACTGTTCGACCATCAACGTCATTGTTCCTGCGGCTCGACCTGCCCCCGAGATCTGGGTCGAGACCGGAAGCCTGAAACCAACCTCTGAGGTCAGCTTCTTGGTGCGAGTTGCCAATGCCTGGGATGCACAGCTCAACCTCATTGACCCATTCCTTGCCCTGCACTTGCCAGATGAGCTGGAGTACGTCGGTTGGGAGTATGTGTCGGGCGGAGCGGCTCCGGGGGCAACAGTGCTTGATGGTTACGGCGGCCCCGACCGCACATTGGTGCGGTTCAACTGGAACCAGACACTGGTGCCGGGCGACTCGAGAGACGTCAGAGTGTTTGCAAAGGTCGCCATGGGCGTGCCGGTTGGCAACCACGCCATCGAGGTTTTGTCCCACACGAACAACACCACCAACCTTGTCGAATGTTCGGGTTCGGTGGTCGCTGACGGTGCTGACGTCGACCAAGACGGCAGCACATCAGAAGAGGTGTGTCAAAGCGGCCGCTGGTTCTATGTCAACGAGGCGGCCCAGACCGAGGCCGTCATGTTGGTGCACGGCGAGCCGGGTTTGGCCCCACTCGACTGGGCGACGCTTGCCGCCCCGGCCAGTCCCTGCCCCGACGAAGGTGGTTACACCTTCTACCCGTGCGTGGCCCAGACCAAGTCGCTTGGTCAAAGCGACTATCGCCTTGAGGTGTACAACTCGGGCAATGTCGAGCTGACGAACTTCACGCTGTACAACACATTGCCCTTCATCGGCGACAGCGGTGTCAGCCCAGTGCTGGCCGGTGTTGCCCGCGGCAGCGAATGGCGTCCGTCGTTGCAGTCGCCGTTGCGGATCGTCGAGAGTCCGCCCGGTGTGGTGTTGGAGTACTCACTGGAGACCAACCCATGTCGCAACGAACTCGACGACGGCGGGACCTGGCCATCGGGCTGCGTCGACGATTGGGGCCCTCCTCCCGCTGACCTGCGTTTGGTGCAGGCGGTTCGGATTCGAGGCGACTTTGGTCCAGGGCAGCGGTGGCAAGGTGGCGACGCGATCATTGTTGAGTACGACATGGACGCGTCTCAAGGATCGCCCTTTGGTGGCGAGATTGGCTGGACCTCGTTTGCCTACCGCGCCGACCGGGCGGACAATGGCCTCGAACTGCCAGCGTCGGAACCACGCAAGACGGGTATGGTCATCAAGGCCCCAGACAATGGTGTTGGCACCACCATCTGGCTTGACCTTGACCGTGACGGGATCCGCGAGGCCGGCGAGCCTGGCCTCAACGGTTTCCGAGTCGAACTCTTCCACGCCGACGGCACGCTCGAAGCGGTGACGTTCAGCGACAACCTTCGTGGCGACCCAACCCAGCCGGGCTTCTACTTCTTCGGCGACCGGCCGCCTGGCGACTATTACGTCCAGTTCTCGCCCGCTCCGATTGGTTGGAACGTCATGTTGCCCAACCAGGGTGGCGATGACTCCGTCGATTCAGACGCATCGATCACGACGCTGCGGACGCCGGTGTTCACCCTTGGTGCCAACGACTTCCAGTTGTCGTGGGACCTCGCGTACTTCACCCCACTTGGCCCGTTGGAGTGCGACCCTACGGTTGATGGGTTCGATCCAACTGCTCCGACCGCTGATCGCCGCGGCGTCAACGATCCTCTCGAATGTCCGAACTGAGGTGACCAAGGTGAGTACCGCTCCCATTCTTTGGCATACCCGGGGTCGAGTCGTGGCCCTCGTGCTCGCGACGTCGGCATTGGCCGCGTGTACGGCGTCGAGCGACGCGGTGGTGTCGACTCCGCCAACCGCGGCTGAGATCACCGCGCCCGACTCGTCGGCCAACGATCTCGCCGTCGGGCTCAACACGACTGCAGCCAGCGACGCCGGTGACGGCGAACTCGCAGGTTCGGCACCATCGGTGGTGGCAGTCACGGGTGGCCCGGGAGCAGTGTTTGTCGACCGGGCTAGCGGTGACGAGTTTGTGGTCGCAATGCCTCCTCTTTTGGAAATCGGCGACGATCCGTCGTTGGCCCAGCGCTTCACGGCAATGACCGATCTCGGCCAAGGTCGCGTTGCCGTCGAGCGGATAGGCGCCGACGGCACCTCCTCTGTCGAGGTGCACGATGCCCAAGGCGGGGTTGCCTCGCTCGGACCAGGTTCTGACCCCGTGGCTTCGGTCGGGGGGCGGTGGCTCGCGTTCGCTCGTGGCGCCGACGTTCAGGTGGTCGACGTGTCGACCGGGCAAACGGTGTCGACGCTCGCCCTTGACGGTTCGGTCGACTCGCTCGCGTGGACACCAGACAGCGCAACCCTTGCGGCTGGAATCGATGGCCACGTGGTGCTGATTGGCGTCACCGATGGCGAACTGGGTTCCTTTGAGTCAGCCGCACAGCCGGTGAATGCAAGTTGGCACTATCCGACCTGGCTGAACAGCCACACCCTCGCGGTCGTCGAGCAGACCTTGGTTGCCGATCCCGAGTCCTACTCAGGGTTCGTCGCTGACGGCCCGGTCCGGCTGACCGTGACCGACTTCGAGCTGGATCGCCAGCTCAGCAGCACCGCCCTCGACGGCGGCGTAGTCGGCGCGGATGCCAGTCCTGATGGCGAAGCGGTAGTCCTCGTAGGTACCGACGGCATCGTGCGGTGGTGGTCGAACGGTTCGACGGGCCTGCTGCTCGGCGGGCTGTGGACCTCTGCGGCCTGGTAAGTCGTCGTGTCAGGACCTGACGTGCTGGGCTGATAGACAGCCGTTCATGTCACAAGTTTTGGTTCTTCACCCCGGTGCGATGGGTTCGTCGCTCATTGGTGCCTTGTCGCCCCGCCACGAGGTCAAGTTCTGCGCCTCGGGCCGCAGCGAGCTGTCGATTCGGCGTGCTGGCGACGCCGGGGCCAGCAACGGGGGAGACCTGACCGCTGCGTGTGCCAACGTCGACGTGGTCGTGTCGATCTGTCCACCCGCGGCGGCCCGTGACGTGGCGATGGCTGTTGCCAGCACCGGTTTTGCGGGGCTGTACATCGACGCGAACGCCATCGCCCCCGCCACCATGCACCAGGTCGGTGCTGTCTTGACCAACGCGAACGTCGTCGACGCGGGAGTGGTGGGGCCCCCGGCCTGGGCCCACGGCACCACCCGAATGTTCGTGTCGGGCTCTGACGCTGACGAGGTGGTTGCGCTCTTCGCCGACTCGCCGGTCGAAACTGTGGTCGTCGATGGGGACATCGGTGCCGCATCGGCGCTCAAGATGGCCTATTCGGCGTGGTCGAAGGGCTCGAGTGCGCTCTTGCTCGGTGTCGCTGCGTACGCGGCCCGTGCGGGCGTGATCGAACCGTTGATGGACGAGTGGGCTCGTTCTCAGCCCGGCGTCGCTGACCGGCTTGCGGCATCGGCGCAGTCGACCGCGCCGAAGGCATGGAGATTCGTGGCCGAGATGCACGAGATCGCGGCCAGCTTTGGTGAGGTTGGTCTCACCGGCAACTTGCACGAAGGGGCCGCAGCCATCTATGAGCTGCTCGCCCGATGCAAGGACTCGACGCCGAGCTTCAACGAGGTGATGGACCTGTTGGGGCGGCCTCAACTCGGGTCGTGAACGACGGGTGCGACGAGCACACCACTGGCCTCGAGCTCGTCGACTTGGTCGGGAAGCCATCCCAACCAGTCGGCGAAGACCTCGGCGTGGTGTTCGCCCTGATGTGGGGCGCGTCGCATGACACCGCTGCTGGCGTTGCTGAACCGGTACGGCGTGTCGACGACGCGCCGCGACCCGCCGACGCCGTCGTCGACATGGGCGAACACGGCTCGCTCGGCGACCGTAGGGGAGTCGAGCACGCCGTGGCTTGATCGAACCTCGGCCCAGGCAATATCGAGCCGGTCGAGCTCGTGGCACAGTTCGGTCCGGTCAGTAAAGGAGCCCACCCACTGACGAATTGCCGCGTCGCGGCTGGCGATCTTGGTGGCCAGATCGGCCCCTGCAGGCGAGGGGTCGGCCACCCCAGCGAGCGTCGAAAGTTGTCGCCAGAGATACCTGGCCTCGCCAGCCAACAAGATGGGCCAGGTACCACCATCGATTGAGGTCTCAAAGACCGTGCCGCCCAATCGCACGATGGGTTCGGCGTCGGCGGTGTGGTGGGCATAGTCGTCCGATGCGACCATGGCGTGCAGCATTGCAATATCGATGTGTTGGCCCGCTGGTTCGCCCGGGGCGGTGTGGCGCAGATGATCCCTGAGCCGGAGAGCGGCGAGGGTGGCCACCATGCCATGCAAGCTCGAGTAGCTGTCCGCAAACGAAAACATCGGATCGCTACCCGAGCGTTCGTCGAAGGTGGCTTGGCGGCCAATGAGCCCGGCTTCGGCGTGGATGACCGGAGCGTATGCGCGACGTTGAGATTCGGGCCCCGTTTGGCCGAACCCGCTGATGGACAGCATGACGAGATCGGGCTGCACCTGCGACAGTTGTTCCCATCCCACACCGAGCCGGGCAGCAACGCCAGGCCGGAAGTTTTCGATGACGACGTCGGCAACGGCGGCCAAGCCGAGCACCACCTCGGCCGCGTCGGGATGCTTGAGGTCGATACAGATGTTGCGTTTGCCAGCGTTTTGCTGGTGGTAGAAGCCCGCGAGACCGCCAACTTCTTTGCCCCAGTTGCGGGTGACATCGCCCTCGGGCGGCTCGACCTTGACGACATCGGCGCCCAAATCGGCGAACATCCTGGCAGCAAACGGGCCTGACACCACTCGGGACAGATCGAGCACACGAAGACCGTTGAGAGGAAACACGTCACCAGTCTCTCACCGGGCCCTTCGGTTATCAGCAACTCGGTAGGGTGAGCCCGATGAATGGTCGTTGGTTGGTCTCGGCTCGGGTCGGTGTTGCGTGGGTTGCGTCGGTGCCGGTGTACGCGGCGTATGAGGCATTCGTGAGGGCGATCAATCCGACACCCCAACGGCTCGAACCGGCGCTGGTGAGTGCCCTCGGAGCCGAAGTCTGCGATATGGATCTGAGCCGGGTGAGGGTCGTGGCTCCGGCCCGGATCCCCTCGGGTCATGGGGGCCTCACGCTTGGCCGCACGGTGTTCGTACGTCGAGCGATCGATCCAAACAACGAAGGTCACCTCGCGCTGGTCGCCCATGAGCTCATGCATGTGCGCCAGGCCGAGCGATGGGGTCGGTGGGGAATGGCTCGGCGCTACGGTGTCGAATGGATTCGCCAGCTCAGCTACCACGACCATCCCCTTGAAGTCGAAGCCAGGGCATTCGAAGCTGCGGTGGTGCGGCGTCGCTCCGTGGCCCGCCAAACCAATCCGACGACACGACGACCGAGGAGTCACGATGTCTGAAACCTTGCACACCGAACGTATTGGCAATGTGGGCCTGCTCGTCATGCAGCGGCCGCCGCACAATATGTTGAGCTATGGCCAGATTGGCGAGATTGCCGATGCTGCGCTCGACTTCGCCGACGATCCGACGATCGGCGCAGTGGTGTTGGCCGCTGACGGCCGCTCGTTTTGCGCCGGTGCCGATATCGGCGGCTCGGGTGTCGGCTCGGCGGGTGAGGCCATCGGCGGCTCGGCCACCTTGGAGTTGTACCGCCAGGGTGCCCGCCTGTTCGATGTCGCAGTTCCGATCGTTGCTGCTGTTCAGGGTCCGGCGATCGGCGGAGGGCTCGGTCTGGCAGTCGCCGCCGATTTTCGTGTGACCTGTGTCGAGGCTCGTTTTTGTGCCAACTTCGCGGCCCTTGGCCTGCATCAGGGGTTTGGTTTGAGTGTCACGCTTCCTCGTGTACTTGGAGCCCAGCGGGCGGCGGAGGTGTTGTACTCGGCCAAGCGCTACAAGGGCGATGAGGCCGTCGCCATTGGTCTGGCCGACCAGTTGGTCGATGCCGCCGAGCTTCGTGACGCTGCCATTGAGTACGCAACCACGATCGCGGCCAATGCTCCATTGGCGCTGCGGTCGATCAAGGCCACCCTCCGTGGCGAACTCGCGGCCCAGGTCCGCATGATCACTGACCACGAGGCTGCCGAACAAGCCCGATTGTCAGCTACCGCAGACGCGCGAGAGGGCGCTCGGTCAGTGGCCGAACGGCGTCTGGGATTGTTCGTCGGCCACTAGCAGTATTGGCCACTCTCGGTGGTAGTGTCTCATGGTCCGACCGAAGTGTTGATTCCGCGTGGGAACACGCCGATGGCACCAAATCGGCGTGTCATCGCGTCGTCCGTCGAGCGTTGAGTTGACTACTCACCGCACTCACCCCTGTAGAGAAGCCCGTGTCACCAGCTTCAGTGTCATCGGAACCGTTGTCATCACGGAAGCGGGTAACGCCGAACGTCGTCGTATCGATCGTCGCTGCCTTTGCCGCAGTGTGTATCGCCGTTGCCATTTCGCCGGCCAGTGCTGCCGATACCTGGCACGACAACAGCCGATCGCATCGAGTGATCGTGACCGTGAACCCCGCAGGCGTCGACCGCGCCGACACCGATGTCACCTTCGACATGAACTTCACCACGGCGTTCGCCCAGGCAGGTAGCGCTGGAGCAGTCTTCAAAGAAGACTCGATCAAGGTGGTCGAGGTGAACGCGTCGGGCGACCGTATCGATGGTCTCGGCAACAGCGGGGTGCCGTTCCAGTTCGTGCGCGGTTCTGGCTACTCGACGGCCACCAAGGCCAGCGGCGAGCTCAGCATCTTGTTGTCCGGAGCTACCACGTCGACCCGTACGTTCCAGGTGTACTTCCGCAGTACTGCAACGGCCGGCACGTACACCGTGGCCGATCATTCTGGGCTTGGTCGAGTGTCGTTGATGCAAAACACCACCGACGCCGGACGAAATGTGCATCGGATCTCTGCGGGCGGAGTGGTCTGGTACTACGACACTGCAGGTGGCGGCTTTTCGTCCATCGAGGCCGGCGGCCAAGACTGGATCAAGTGGAGCACCGCAACCGGCTCGGCTGGCATGTTCCGGGGTATTCCCAATTTGAATTTCCCCGGGGATCACTTCCACCCAGGGTTCGACCACGTCACGACGGACGTGGTGTCCTCGGGCCCCCTGCGGGTGGTGTTGCAATCCACAGTCACGAATGGCCAAGGAACAACCCGTTGGAGCATCTCGCCCGACCGTGCCGTCATGGAAGTCCTCGAAGTCCCCGCTGATGGCAACTACTGGGTCCTGTACGAAGGAACTCCCGGCGGGGCCCTTGATGCCAACGACGTGATCATCCGAAACAACGGTGCGACCATCAGCGCGTTAACCGAGTCGTTCTCGGCCGACCTCGCCAACCCCGAATGGATGGCCGCAGCCGACCCCAATCGGGGCTGGTCATTGTGGATGGCCCAGCTCGATGGTGGCGCCGAAATCGATTCGTACCGGGCCATGAATGGCGAGATGACAGTGATGGGTTTCGGTCGCCAAGTCTCGGGTCTGTCCCAAGGTTTCACGACGCCGCGGACCTTCGCCTTCGGACTCGAAAACACGACCACCCACGGCGGACTCGTTCCGTTGGTCGAGGGCGCCACCAGCCCATTCACGGTGACGGTTGCCAGCGGCCAATCCGGCGGCTCAACCACGACCACGACCACGTCAACCAGCACGACCACGCCAACCACCTCAACCAGCACGACGTCGATCCCGGGAGCACCTTCCGACGACGGGTACTGGATTTTGACCTCGACCGGCCGAATGCTGCGCTTCGGCGGTGTGAGCTCGTTTGGGCAGAGCACCACGGTCAACGCCGTCGCGGCGGCAGCGACCACCACCGGTGAGGGCTACTGGATCGTCAATGCACAGGGTGCGGTGCAGCACTTTGGTGACGCGGTGCACTACGGCGACGCGAGTTCGCTTGCGCTCAAGGCACCCATTGTTGGTATGGCTGCAACGCGAACGGGCCTGGGCTATTGGCTCCTCGGGAGCGACGGCGGTGTCTTCAGCTATGGCGATGCCGAGTTCCACGGATCCACGGGTGGTTTGGCGCTCGTGCAGCCGGTCACCGACATGGTGCCCTCCGCCTCGGGCGAGGGGTACAACCT
>CAYGMW010000149.1:0-8266 GCA_964350975.1 uncultured Acidimicrobiales bacterium
AGGCGAAGTTTCGACGCCGCACTCGGGCCGATTCGTTCGGTGGGAAGGTAGATCGACACCCATGGCCCAACCGATTGGGTGGCCATGGTGTCGATGGAATGCAGGTCGATGACGTCGATCATGAGCTGAGCCCTTCCGGAGGCGCATCGGCCCTGATCGATGTCAGAGCGTGGGCGTTGCGGTCTCCTCTGGGTCGATCATGAGTCGTCGGCCACTTGTGCGGAAGGGTCCAACGTCCCGTCAGCGGAGGTGTGGGACGTTTCGTGGCCGGCCAGGTGCGAGCCTCGAAGTCGGCGATTAGCCCGAAGTTGGATGCCACCTGCCATTGCGAAAACCGAAGAGCACGTTGCGAAGCATGTCGCAGTCCTCATTGGTCAGGCCTGCGAAACCGGTCTGGATGAAGCGGTCGAACCCTGGAGGTGCAGGCGTCGCTTCGTCGAACCGGCCAAATCCCATCGTCCATTCGGGGAATCGCCGTTCTTCGTCGTGGCGCCGGAACAACAGAAGCGGGTTGGTATGGCGGCTGTCGGCCGAAATCCTCCGGTAGAGCGCATCGACCGTGGTTTCGTCGCCCTCGAGAATCTGAAGAAACGACCCTTCGTGATAAAGCAGCAGCCCGGTGACGCCAAGTTCTTCGTTTCGTGCGCGTGAGGACGCGAGCAAGCGGTCGAGTTCGGCAGTTGTGAATGACCGGCATGCGGCACTGGCGTACCCGAGCTGGAAGATCGTCGTCGTCTCGGTCTCGGTGTCGGTCTCGGTCCCGGGGTCGGAAGCTGTAAACACTGACATGCTGTTTTTTCGGCCTGTTCCAACAGCACCTTGACCAAGATTGGGTGACGCGTTCGGGCCGCGACGGCTGCTCCGACGGCCTAGAAGTAGTCGGCTCGGCTGACCTGCGTTTCGCTGATCAGAACCACGCCGTGGTGCTGGTCGAGGAGCTGGCGGATGCCGGCCACGATCTCCTCGGCCCGGTCGACAGGCACGACGCTGATGAGTAGCGACAAGCTATTGCGATCGTTGAACAGCAGGCGGCCCTCATGGGGTCCGGAGTGGCCAAAGCCAGACACACCTTGGATTGCGGTGTAGCCCTTGGCTCCCGCTGCCAGCAGCAGGTCGCGAACAGTTGGCACATGTTCGCCATCGATCACCACTTCGATGCGGGCCATCGTGGTGAATCCGGTCCAGGTATTCATGGGGTCTCCAGGGAAGTGGTGGTGTCGATGGGGCGGGGTTCGGCACTCCAGGTGCCAGCTGGGGTGCGAATGGACCAGCGTTCGTGAGGGTGCGACCGTCCGGCCAGTCTGATCCACGAGCCTCCCACGAGTGTGGTCAAGATGGGGTGTTCGTCAATGATCCGTTCGATCCGCTCCAACGGAGCCTGGATGACCGCCAAGAGACGCACTGGTTGATGGTGGCGGTTGGGGCCGCAATGGGTGCTTTGGAGCGGTAGCCCGACGCGAAGGTCGCCGTGTTCGCCCGAGATCACACCGGTGTTGGCGCTGATGTTGTGCACCACCTTGTCCCCAGCACCGAACACTTCGGGGTCGACCGTGGAGAAATAGTACTGCGATGAGATCCAGTGGGCCACGACGAGTGGCGCCGTCATGATGGTTTCGAGCACCTTGCCATCAGGGTCCTGATCGGCGTCGTAGGTGTGAAGGAACGACCGTCCGCCCAAGTCCAGTCCCGCCGTCATCGACCTCGGGCCAATGATAAATGAGGTGTTGCGGGCCAGACCCCACTCGGCGCGGACTTGGGCCCAGTCGGCACCGCGATCGCGGACCGATTGTGCTGGGCCGGGGAGATGCAACGCCCGTTTCGCCGATTGCGCGCCTGCTGCGGTTGCCAAGTCGATCGCGAGTTGGGCGGCGACACCGCGATGTTGTTCGGGCAGCGCGTCAAGGTCGAGCAGGTCGACCCGGTCGCTGACGGTTTCGTGCAGCCCGGCGGCAAAGTGTGTTGAGTCGGGGATCGTGATCCCCCGGTCGCGCAGGCCTGCACGCACGTCAGGTTCGTTCAGGAGGCGGGCCACGACCCGGGCATTGTCCTGACCGGATGCCCCCGCGCATGCGCCACAGTCGAGTGCGGTCGCATGGGGGTTGTTGGTGTTGTCGCTGGCATGTCCGCACAACACGACCAGCGGAGCGAAGCGGTCGGTGACGCCCATGGTTCTCAACACGGCTTCGGCCGTATAGACCCGTTGATCGAGGTCGAGTCCGCCGTCGGCCGATGGGGCCAACTCGATCACCGTGGCGGGCCTCCGTGCGGGCACCGACGAACCACTAAGGCGTGAGGGCAGCAGGGTTCGCGCCGCGGCGAGCGGTCCGGCAACCCACCCCGCAGCCTCGGCCATGACGAACGGGGCGCCAAGGCCGAACTTGGTCGTGCTGTGAACCGCAGCGGCACCAGCGGCGAAACGGTCGCGGCTCAGCAACCGTTCGGCTTGGGCTTGGCCGTCGGGGCCAGGGGCAGGCCGCTCGACGGCGCGTGCTGAGGGCGCTACAAGGACGGGACACCTCGCCTCGAAACGGTCCCATTCGAGTCGCCGCACCGCCATGGCCACCCCAAAGAACCCGGCGAAACCGACGGTCTCGTACGCGCCGTTGGCTTCGATGTGGCGCCGTAGCCCTTCGGAGCGCACGTCGATGCAGAACACCAGCTGGGCATCGGGCAGACGTTGTGGTGCCCCTGGGTCGACGCGGTCGAGCATGGTCAACAACTCGTGTTCGACATGGCGTTCTTGGGCAGACAGCCAGGCACGCGCCCGGGCTGTCTCGGTAACGTGGGCCAGGACCTGTCCGATGCTCTCACCGGCGGCGTCGTCGACGGACGAACCTGCGATCAGTACTGCCGCAACCTCGCCGACCCGGGAACGCAGCGACGCTGGGCTGGTTTCGCCTGCCACCGTCGGTTCTGCGGTGGCGGGCCGGCCCAGCAGCAGGGCTGCTTCGAGTGCCGCCCGAGCCGCAACGAGGTCAATCAGCCCAAGTGCCGGCCGCGACTCATCGGAGTGGGCCCAGTCCGTGCGCCATTTCGCGTATCCAGCCCACCCCTGCAGCCGTGCCAGATGGCCGCGAATCTCCGCGACGCGGTTCGAGTCCACGATGCCAGTGATCGCGAACGCCCGGGCGATCACGTCTGCGGGGTCGGTCCCGAGGTTGGCAAGCCAACGCAGCGCGTCTGCAGCGAGGTGCCTTCGCAGGGCCGATACGGTGGTGCTGTCGCCCAGCCACTGTTGCTGAAACGTGCTGGACCCAGATGCCACGAATTGGGCTGCCGAATGCACGATCGTCGCGTCGATAAGTTCGCCCAGCGGGCCCGAGGGTGATTCAGCACGCTCGAGTGCGGTGCGTGGCCCGAGCGCAGGGGTCGTGCTTGGTCCGTGGAGCAGGTCGATTTCGATGATCTCTGCGGCGCTGACATGGCGGCCGTTCACCTTGACGGGCCCGAGCGAGCATGCCTCGACGAAGTGGGACTCGATCGCGAATCGCAGGTCAGCCAGGCTTGTCAGGCCGGCGTCGTGGTCGCGGCGGAACTCGTCAAGCGACAGATGAGTGCGGGCACCGAACAGCTGGCTGGCGGTCTCGGTTGCGGCGTCGAAGCCAAGCTGCTCCAGCCCGCCCAGCGGGTTCACTGCAACAAAGGAGGTCAATGGCCACGACGGGGCAATGACTGCGCCGGCGCGAGCTACGTCGGCGCGGATCTGTGACCTCACGACGCCGCTCGACGTGTTCGCGTTCAGCGCTTCGGTGCTCGCCGCGGCAACCGGAGCTGACGATGCTGGTCGTCTGGAAGGCCACGTCCCGGCAACGCCGGGATGGGCGGCTCGCGCCGACCAGGTTGCGAATATCGCTGAGGCGTGGCGGGTGAGGGCCAGGTCGGCGCGGCTGACGAAGGCCGCGATCGCTACGACCACAACGAGGGTGATCAACAGGGTCGCAACGCTGACGCCGGCGTCGGCGTCGAGACCGCCGAACGCAGGCTTCAGGAACGCCTCGATCAGCCGAAGCCCGGCCAAATACACGAACACTGCCGCGAACGCTCCGGCGGCGCCGACGCCGAGCGCGCGGTTCGCTGGCAACGCGCCGCGTGCGAGCCATCCCGAGACGCCGTGGGCCGCAGTGGCCCAGGCGAAGATGACCACAAGGGCAACACCGCCGTCAGAGACGTCAGGCGGCAGAACCCACCAACCCAGCACGACTGCAGCGGTGGCGCAACCGGCCGAAGCAGCCAGCCTGACCCGCGCTGTCGGCGTGGCCAGCGGCGTCGAGCGCCGTTTGGAGCGCAAGCCTGCGGAGATGGCATCGCCGGCCCCCAAGAACATCGTTGCCTTGTACATGCCGTGCCCGATGATGTGGAACACCGCGCTGCTGAGGGCACCAACGCTGCACTGCAGGACCATGAATCCCATCTGGGCCACGGTCGACCAGGCCAACTTTCCTTTCACATCCACCCGTTTGGCGCCAGCCGCGATGCCCACCACAACCGTGGCGATCGCTGCGGCAAAGGCGACATGAACCGCAAGCGTTGAGTTCAAGATCAGTGACCCGAAGCGGATCATGAGCAGCCCGGCGCCGCTCACGAAACCTGCGTGCACCAAGGCCGATACCGGTGTTGGGGCGGCCAATGTGCTGACCAGCCAGCGATGGAAAGGCACGAGCGCCGACCTCGATGCCCCTGCGATCACCAACAAGATGGCGGCGAAGTCCTGAGATGTGGCGCTGTTGGTGTTCGCCAGTAGAGCGACTGCAGCGATCAATGCGAGGTCACCAACCACGAGCGCCTGGGCGGCGTGACGTTGAGATCTCGCCGTTGCGGCGCGCTCAAAGCGGTGGCCGACCAAGCCAACGAGGGCCCAACTTGATCCGACCCACCCGACGATAAGTGCCAGATCGCTGCCCGGTATAACCACGAGAGCGCTTCCGGTGACGAGGACGCCAAACAGGCTGAAGAAGCGCACCGAGCGGGCGTCAAGGTCGAGGTTTCGACGAGCAAAGGAGGCAACCACGGTTGCTGTGGCCGTCGCTGCCGCCAACAGCAAGGCACTGGCTCGGTTGACGCTGAGGTCGAGTCCTCCGACGTCGCCGGCCCGCCCATCGGAGCGAGTCCCACTGATGACGAGGAGCGCAACGGCAGCGCCAAACGCCACGCCGCAGCCAATGGTGACGATGCGCCCCGCTGCCAAACCTTTCGGTCGCAGCGCCATCACGGCGAGTGCGGCTCCGAGGGGGGCGAATGCGGCCACAACAAGCAGGATGGACTCCGTCATTGGGCTGCTCCCGTGGACATCGGTGCTGTCGTCAACAAGCTGGGGTGTGTCACGAGGCGGAACTATAACACCGGAAATTGATTTCCTAGAAAAAAGTTACCGGCGTTAGTTTTCGTCTGTTTGGCGCTAGCCTTGGATCATGTCGACCGAGCGATCCTGGACGTTCCTCACCAATCACGCGCACGTCCTCCTCGCGGTGGCAGCCACACCCGATTTGAGGCTCAAAGACATCGCCGAGCGGGTCAACATCACCGAGCGCACGGCCACCCAGATCCTGTCGGACCTCGAGTCGGCCGAGGTGATCGAACGCCGCAAGCAGGGACGCCGCAACCAGTACTTGGTGCGCTCTGACCACCCATTGCGGCATCCGCTCGAGGAGCATCATCAGATCGCCGATCTGATCAACGCGCTGAGCCACCACCCGAGCCCACAGGGCGGGTGAGTCGACTCAGGGCCCTTTGAGTGCTGGCTGAGCCAGGCCGACGAGTGCCTAGATGGTTTCGTCGGGAGCGAAGTCTTCCCACCGAGGGGGCTGTGGTGCGGCTTCGATGGGTGCATCGGCTGAAGCCTGCGGATCACGTGGTCGCAACACCGCGGCGGCGAGCGCAGTGGTGATCGGAACAGCTGCGATGAGACCAATGGAGCCGCAGAGGGTCCGAACGATCTCGACGGCGATGATCTCGGAGTTGGCGATCATCACGAGGGACTGATCCGACACGGCGAACAACAACAACAACGGCATGCTGGCGCCGGCGTAGGCGAGCAGCAGGGTGTTGACCGTCGATGCAATGTGATCGCGGCCGACGCGGATGCCCGAAGCCATGAGTTCCGTGGTGCTGAGGGTTGGCTTGTGGCGCCGGATTTCGGCAACGGTGGCGACCTGGGTGACCGTCACGTCGTCGAGCGCGCCGAGGGCGCCGAGCACAGCGCCTCCGAGAAGCAAACCAGACAGATTGATGTCGTCGGAGACGAACGGGAGGATGAGCCCCTCTTCGGTGGCAAAGCCGCCGAACTGGGCAATCTCAAAGAACGCCCACGACAGGCCGAAGGTCACTGCCAGCGCCGACAGTGTGCCGGCGAGCGCCACCGTGGTTGTCGGTGTCACCCCATGGGTGAGGTACAAGCTGACGAGCGCAATGGCCGCAGCGGCCACGATCGACACCGCGACCGGATCATTTCCGTCCAGCACCGATGGCCCGACAAAGGAGATCAATACAACCAGGGTCGAGGCCATGGCGACGAGAGCGAGAAGGCCTCGGAGTCGGCCGAAACCGATCACGATGACGGCGAACAAGGCGCCGAGCCACATCAGTGAGATCCGCCGATCACGATCGGCGTAGAAGTAGTAGTCAGTCGTAGGTTCAAACCCGACGACGATCTTGTCTCCGACTCCGATGTCGGGAGCCGATCGGTTAATGGTCAGGTTGAACTCAGGCAAGTAGACCGTCTGACCGGCATTGGGGCCCTCGTTGAGTGCGACCGCGACGATTCGGCATTGCTGAGGCAATTGGTCGACCAGATAGTCGCACAAGAGGTCCTCGACTTCGATCACCGTGGCGCTAAACCGGTCGGTCACCAAACCGATCTCCGACGCTGCGGTAACCGCCGCGTCTCGCCCAGCAGACGATGGCCACAGTGCCACAATGCCGATCGCGGTTGCGGCAGCACACACGGCAACGAGTGCCACGACGTATCTCAGTGTGGTGGCGGTGCGCCAGTCGCCCCAGTCTTCAGGGCTATGACCGTGGCTGTGAGCGTGACCGTGGTGGTCGCTCATCGGTTGTCGAGGTCGTCGCGGGTGCCTTGGTCTGCCGGCTTACCTTGACACTGAGCGCAGATGCCCAGGATGTCGAGCCGGTGCGATGTCGGATGAAACCCCGACCCGGCAAGGGCGTCGGCGAGTCCGTCGTCGAGGCTGCGTTCGGTCGCTGCCGACACAACGAAGTCTTCGATTGCTCCGCATTCGGTGCAGATCAGATGATGGTGGTGGCCAATGAGGTCCTCGGCCAGCTCGAAGTAGGCTCGATCGTCGCCGCCCACGATGCGTTGAACCACTCCCGCAGCCTCGAGATCGACCATATTGCGGTACATCGAACTCTGAGTGAGGACCGGGCCGAGCTCCAGCAAGTCAGGAATCGTGGCAGGCCGGCCGAATTCGCTGAGGAGGGCCACAAGCTCGCGGCGCCCCTTGGTGTACACCTGGCCGGCTTCGCGCACACGTTGCCCGGCGAGCGGAACGACTTCAGCGGAGTCGGTTGACATGAGGGGGAGGCTATCGCGGCACGGCCGGAGAAGATCCGGAACGATTCCCAACAGGTATAGGAATCATTCCCAACCAGTGGCTAGAGTAGTCGGTCTGTCAACTCTCTCGCCATCACGGAGCATCCCCAAGTGAACGACACTGCACCACGAACAACCGAGCCATTAACAAGTGTGCCGACCCCCGTTCGGAGCGTGACGCGTCGATGGTCAAGGCGAACCTTGGTCGTTGCGGCGGGGCTCGCTTTGGCCGCCTGCGGGAGCGACTCTGCCGATGACACCGCTGTTGCGGAATCGCCTTCGGACGAGGTGGCTGTCGAAACCACGGTTGCTGCAACGACGACGTCGGCCGAAGCCTCCGCTCCGGACCCAGAGGTTGAGATAACACAGCTCAATGTCACTGCAGCCTTCTACCCGTTGCTTTTCGCTGTCGAGAACGTGGGTGGAGACCGAGTCTCGCCGGCCAGCCTTGCTGCTGCCGGTTCTGACCCGCACGACATGGAGTTGTCGCCGCGCAGCACTGCGTCGTTGGCTGAGGCCGATCTTGTTGTGTATCTCGATGGTTTCGTGCCAGCTCTTGACGACGCGGTGGTGAACCTGGGTCTCACCAACGCGCTTGACGTCTCGACCGCGGCGCGTCTCGAAGAACCAGCCGAAGGTGGTGACGATCACGACGACCACGGCGACGAGGAAGGTCACGACGACCACGACGAGGAAGGTCACGACGACCACGACGAG
>CAYGMW010000150.1:0-8241 GCA_964350975.1 uncultured Acidimicrobiales bacterium
GATCTACAAAGTTGAACGATCGTGGTGCTGCGAGGCCGCCGAGAGTCTCGGTTGCATTCTGTTCAGGGGCCGTCGGTTTTGCCTCGATCATGAGCTGGGCAGCCTTTGACGAGATAGAGACTCGAGACGGCGAAATCGTGCGGTCGAGATCGACTCGACTGAATCCATACGGGGAGACCAGTCCACCGAACCAGGCAGCGAGGCGACTGTCTGTCTCTGAGTGCACCATGACGAGACCTGATAGAGCTTGGCCTGAGGGGCCGGTGTATGACGCAAACACGAGGTACTCGATCATGCTCAGCCGCTTGCCAAGCCGCGGAGGCATACCTTTGGGGCGAGTCTCGACTTGATCAACGATCGCGATGGCGAAGTAGCCAGAGCCGTTGATCTCATCCACGGAGAATCGTGGCGAGATCAACGGCTGAAGGTCTTCTCGTCGGCACGGAAAGGCAACGATGATCGAGGTCGCGAAACGACTCGCAATTGGGATCTGCCTGAGAATCACGGGCGTCTAGCCAAGATCGATGTAGCCCTGCTCGGCCAGTCGTTCGATGGCATCGACGTGGATCGGATACATCGATTCAACCAATTCTGAGGTGTAGCAATCGTCGTCGCTGTCGTTCCCGCAGAACTGGTCGAGTACTTCGGTAAGCCGCTCCAGCTCGTCCGCAGACAGGACCTCCGCGCCTTCGACTTGCAGGTTGGCTGCATCGCCAAACAGTAGTTCGCCGGCGATTGTCTGCGGAACCTTGTTGCAGGGGTTCTCGAATTCGGGCGCCAATTCGAGGTTGTCAACGACGATGTCATCGGCCAGGTCGTCTCTGGGAGCCTCAGGCTCGTCGACGGTTGCCTGCAGCTCTTCGAGTGTCGGGTCTTCGCCTGAAACCTCCTCGCGAAGAGGCGTGAAGTCGACCATCTCGTCTGCGTCGAGGCGCTCTGGCCCACCAGAGAGTTCATCTTCCAATCTTGGCGCTGGTTCCTCGTCGACAGGAGCGAGCGCTGCCGCGTCAAGCGGCGTAAGTGGTACGAGACGGTTCTCATCGACTGGCGGAGAGTTCAGGAGCGATTCTCCGTCCTCGTCGGCAAACGTCAGATCAACTTCGTGGCGAGCCCAATCTGAGGCCTGGTCGCCGTTCAGGTCAAAGTTCGACCGGTAGCACTCGGCAGTCGCAATTTGCGCCCGTTCAGCTGCCTGGCGTCGGTTGGTGGTGATTGTTACGTCGCTCAGGGACGCGTTCGGGAAGACAGCAAGAACCGCTTGCATGACTGGATCTCGGGTTGGGTTTGGCAGCACTCGGCGAGCTTCGACCCTGAGATCGCCGTTGGTGTATGCGCTTCGTTGAGCAGCTGCGCCTGCTGTGATCTGCTCAGCTCCGCTTTGTCGCAAACCCCAGATCGATGTGGCGCCCACGGCTCCAGCGATGGCGACGGCTACCAGAACACGTTGAGTTGGAAACTTCTTCGTTGTCATTTCATGCTCCTTAGAGGTAGTACCGGTACCCATTGCCCCATGCCCTTGTGTCTGGCCCGTAGTACTGGTTGTAAGACCAGAACGACCTATTCGCCATTCCCAGCCAGGCTGTAGCGGTCCGCGGATGGCGTTGATCTTTCGCTAATTGGACTTGACCGGTGCAGGCGATGTAGCGGTAGATAGCGAAGTTCGGGAAGTTGTCGCCCTGGAACCATGTGGAACCGAACGACGTTCCGCTATTCGGCGACACCCAGAATTGGGCGTCGACGCTCGGGGTGAGTGCATCGTTGAGCCATTCTGAGATGTCGCCGAGGCCGGGAATGTTACTGTTGAACCCGGGTGCTGCTGCCGTTATGTGTATGCGGCCACGAACACGGTTCAAGTGCACCGAACTGTTTTCTGAGTACCGGGGTGTGTCCACGGTGTACCAGTTTGCGCTCGACGATGCGTAGGTCTGCGAGATCGAAAACGCCGGGGTCGTCAGGTTGAGGTCAGGGGCGAATCGAAGGTTCAAAATGAACTTTGTCGCGTGGACCGAAAGGAACGCTCCTCCAGTGGCATGGTCCATGACGAGGGTCGCTCGGCTGTCGTTCGGAGAGAAAGTCCTTCTTGCTCCCCGGTCGCTGTCGGGCTCAGTCTCCATCTTGAACCAACCAGCTCCCGCCCACACCCAGCCATCACCTGTCAAGGCTTGCCGTTGCGTTCCACGAATCCACGCGTTCATGACAACGATCCCGAAACGGTTGTCGACCTTGGCTTTCCGTTGGGACACTGCCTCGCTGCTCATTGATGACCGGTGCTGGTCGTACAGCTGACTGTTGGGCAGGACTGCTTCGACGCCACAGTCCTGAGCGTTGATGGCATGGAACCGGTTCATTGCTTCGTTGCTGTATGCGAACCCGGCAACGACCTGCGCCCAACTTCGGCGGCCCGATGAAAGCTCGCCAACCCAGAAGTTTAGTCCGCCGGCATCGGGGTCTCGGTCGAGAACGGAGCGGTAGAGCGCAGTGACCCGGCCTTGCGAACTGAAATTCCGGTTGTAGAACTCCGCCGAAAGGTGAATGTTGTAGGCAGCACCGGCAAACGTCGTTGGTCCGACCTCTTGCGAGTAGTCAGTCCAGAAGTTGAGGCCGCCCGCATCCGGCATGCGACCCAACGAGTAGAGATACCAACGGGTGATCTCCGCTCTCGTCCGCGTCTCGCTGGCCGCAGCGGAGTCAGGTGCGGGTTCCGCAACCGTAAAGACGGTGGCCATGGCAAGCATCGCAACCAACGCTGTTGCGAGCCTGCACCGCAGGCCTCGGCGAGCTTCTTGTCTGACCGGCGGGGCGTTTTCCATGGATTTTCCTCCCTGAACAACCATGGCGGAATTCTACATCCCAAGCATGAGATGTCAAGTACCAGTTTGATGTGTGTCGATGGATGGGGTGTTGATAGCGAACGTGGGGTCTGACGAGGTTCCGAGCGAGATCCTGAGTGAGTGCTATTGATTCGAGGTCGGCAGCAAGCGTCAGCGTCCCCCTGACCAGGGCCGGAGCACTGCGACGAGTACCGGTCGTCACACCCCACTACGCGGCAGTCCAGCGGGCCTCCTGGTCGAAGCTCGAACCCTCTGAGCCTCTCGCTCTTGGGGCATGGAGGCGTTCATATGTTGAGGAATTCGGTTGCGACCCAGCCTGTGAGTGCCCGAAACTCCGTCGTGGCTGGTCATGCGGCGTTTCTGTATTCGTTGATGAGTCCGTCGCATCGGGCGGATCGTATGGGAATCTCCCCGTTTGGCGGACGGGACTGCCCAGGGTTGGGTTATGACGCTTGACGGTACTGCTGTTCCCAGGTGATGGGCGAGGTGTGGTGCAGACTCGAGTGCTGCCGCGCCGGGTTATACCAGTTGATCCAGTGGAAGATCGCCCGGCGGGCCTCGGCGCGGGTGGCGAACACGCGACCCTGGATACATTCGCGTTTGGGCGAAGCCCAGAACGATTCGGCGACGGCATTGTCGAAACACGTCGCCACCCGACCTACTGAGGGGCGCAGCTGGCGGGACTGGCAGAAGTCGAGGTAGTCGTTCGACGTGTACTGAGACCCGCGGTCCGCGTGCGCGATCACACCGGCCACGACGCCGTCGCGCGTGGCGATGGCCATGCCGAGCGCGTCGAGGACCAACTCGGTGCCCATGTGGTCGGCCATCGAGTAGCCGAGCAGCCGACGCGATCCGAGATCCAACACGCTCGCGAGATACAGCCAGCCTTCACCGGTCGCGATGTAGGTGATGTCCTGACACCACGCCACATCAGGTGCGCCGGGCGTGAACGCCCGGCCGACAAGGTCGGGGATCGCGTACCCGTCGGGGCCGGGCAAGGTGGTGCGGACCCGACGCCGGATGCACCGCCCGGCCACACCGTGCAGGCGCATCAGGCGTCGCACCCGTTTGACGTTCACGACGACACCACCGTGGCGGAGCTCACGATGCATCCGCGGCACGCCGTAGTGCCGTCGGCTGCATCGAAGATCTCGCTCATCAACGCGACCAGAGCTTCCTCGGCGATCTGACGCTCAGCCGGTGGCGCAGCCTCGCCCTTGGACCAGTCGTAGAACGCACCGGGCTTTTACTCAGCGACACCCAAGCAATGTTCGACCCCCACCCCGGCCGACCGAACTCCATCGCACCGCACAAGCGCGTGGTGAGCAGCACCGCGCCCGTGATCGTGCGTCGCGACGGACGTCCCTGGCTCGGCCTCGGCACACCGGGTGGGGTTCGCATCTTTCCAACGGTGTTCCAGGCCCTGCTCAATGTGATCGATCACGGCATGTCGCTCCAGGAGGCCGTCGAGGCACCCCGACTCTGGACCCAGGGTCAGACGGCCGAGCTCGAGGCCGGCTTCGACCCCTCGGTCCGAGCAGCGCTGGCTGCGCTGGGTCACGACATCGCTGTCGTGCCGAACGTCGCCGGCGGTATGAACGGGGTGCAACTCGACCTCGACACTGGTCTCATGACCGGCGCTGCGTGCTGGCGCGCGGATGGCAGCCCCGCAAGCCTCGCCGGCGGAAATGCAAACGTCGAGGCCCGCTTCAACCCGCTCGCTTGACGGTGTGAGTCACGACCACAGCCAGGGTCGCGATGCAGGGGCTGATGTCCCACCGGGTCGGTAGGGTCAGCGGGGTCAGCTGAGGTCGGTTTTGGCTGGCGGGTGTCGATTGCCTCACCTGTTTGGCGGTCCCTTTTTCTTCGGCCGTTGCTCAAGCGAGAGCGGCCCTTGCGCCTTGTGGGCGCGTTGTTGGGGGTGCTCGTCATGTCGTGTGTGGATCAAGTGTCAGCCGGCGAAGCGCTGCTGTCGTTGGGGTGGCAGATCAGCGCGAATCAGTACCGGTTGGTGCACCTAGCGGCTGAGTTCGATGAGGGACTTGAATGGTGGCGGCAAGGCGTCGCGTCGGCCGCGTTGTGGATCTCGCAGAGGCTGCAGGTGCAGTCGGCTACGGCCCGTGAGTGGATTCGTGTGGGCCATGAGTTGCGCTACCTGCCATTGATCGACGCGGCGTGGGCGGCTCAGGACATCTCGTATGCCAAGGTGCGGATACTCACCCGCTGGGCCGACGAGGGCAACGAACACGAGTTGTTGACCTTGGCGCGTGAGCGGTCGGCCAACCGGTTGAGCGCGGCGATCGCGAAGTCGTTGGCCGATGGCGGTGAGTCCGACGACGAGCGCGACGAGCGCCTGCACGAGGCCCGGTCGTTCACGACGTGGACCGATGGTGATGGCATGACGGTGATGCGAGTGGTGTTGCCGCCGTCGGTCTCCAAGCCGGTGGTTGCGGCTATCGATGAGCTGGTGCGCAAGATCGCCGCCACCTCGCTCGACGATGGGGAGGCAATCAGTCAGCCGTCCGCGGACGACTTTTGTCGACCCTACGTGGTCGAGCAGGCCACGCAGGTCGCGCAGGGTGGCCGGGATCCGTCCGCGGACGGATCTGGTGGACCCGAGGTGGCGACTCCACCACGGAACGTGGCATCGGTTTCCGGCGAGGCGACCCAACGTCTGGGGGCGACGTTGCGTGACCTGCGCCGACGCTGGCAACCGGCCCCAGGCGGGCAAGACGCGTGGGTCAATCCCAGCCTGGCTCAACAACGCGCCGACGCGTTCGTTGCCCTCTTCCTGGGGTTCGATGTCGGTCTCGTCACCGAAGTCGTGTTCCACGTTCGTGGCGATGGCATCACGTTCGATGACGGTACGCCGACCACGAAGAGTGCTGTGATGCGTCTGCTTGACCAGTCGTTCGTTCGGCTGCTCATCCACGACGCCAAGCGGAGGCCGATCAACGCCTCTGGCCGCCAGCGCCTACCCACCGCCCGTCAGCGCAGGGTGGTGATGGAAGCCCATGGCCACGAATGCGTGGACTGTCAATCGACCGACCTTGTCGAACTCGACCACAACCCGCCATGGGAACGCACCCGTCGCACCGTCATCGACGAACTCGAGCCTCGGTGTGCTCCATGTCACCGGGCTCGCCACCGCTTCGACGCGAAGTTGCCTCAATCGAGCTGAACGCGCACGTCTGCCCAAGCTCACACTGGGCTCACAGGCTTCTCCCAAGAACGGTCGCCAAGGTGGGGTATGACCTTTTTGCCAAACATTCCATCACTTCGCCTCGTCGTCGTGACCGCCATCATCGCCTTCGCTGGACAAGGGTGTTCCGACGACACCAGTCCAGAGCCCGCCGCCTCGGAGGCAGAAGCAGTTTCGGAGTCGGCTGACTCGGCGTCGGCTGACTCGTCGGTTGACAGCGACCAGGGCAGCGAGACCCCAGACCCGGAAGATGAGGCGACCGCAGACCCCGTAGATGAGGCCAGCGACTCCACGGTGGTCGAGGCCATGTCGGGCTACCTGGGCTCCTATGTGTTGGTCGACGACGAGTTCGGGACCTCGGTGACGGTGACCGTCGACGGGTCGGTGCGGACGATCGAGTCGAACTCACTGCCGAACCACGAGACTGGCGAGTTCCCGAACGCAGGGAACCCGAACGAGATCACGGAACAGGAGTTGTTCTATGAGTTCACCACCGAGCCCGTGTACACGGGGAACGCGACGTTCGCCCAGGCGTCCGGCGTCGGTGTGAACGGGATCGCGATGGAGCCGGGTACGGGGGAGTCGGTGACCTGTGAGAGCGGGGAGAACTACCGCATCGAAGCGCTGCAGGACCTCTACAACCTCGGACTCGACGTGAACAACGCCCATGTTCAGCCGGGCGGTCAGTACCACTACCACGGGCTCTCGCAGTTCCTCGTGGAGGCGTTCGACACCGACGAGGATCTGATCCATGTCGGCTTCGCCGCCGATGGGTTCTTGATGTACTACTCGAAGTCGGCGGCGTACGACACCGGCTATGAGCTGGTGTCGGAACCACGGACCGGCACGAACTGCACCTACCGAGGTGAGTCCGTCGAGATTGACGGCACGATCCCGGACGGCACATACGTGTCTGACTGGGTTCACACCGACAATGGCGACCTCGACGAGTGCATGGGCACCGAAATCGACGGCGTCTACGCATACGTCATCGGCCAGTCGTATCCGTACATCTCGCGCTGTCTCAACGGTGAGTACACCGATGTCCGACCCGCTGGCGGGCAGGGACCCGATGGTGCGCAGGGACCAGATGATGCGCAGGGAGCAGATGACGGCCAAGACGTTGAGGGCGACGCACCCGGCCAGGGCGGTGCACCCGGCCAAGGCGACATGCCCGATCTTGACGCTGCGGCCGCCCAGCTGGGAATCGGTGTCGACGAGCTGATGGCCGCACTCGGTCGGCCTGCGGATCTCGACGCGGCCGCGGTCACGCTCGGCATCTCCGTCGAGGAGTTGGCCGAAGCACTCGGCGTTCCGGCGAGCTGATCCGAGCCCTCGCCACGGCCACCGGCGCAACCGCGTCGGTGGCCGCGGCGCCCGGCTCTCACCGGCGGGGGACCGAACCTCGAGGATCAGGCCTGGGGCGTCCAGGTGGTGTTCGGGTCGAGGGGCCAGCGTGGCCCGTCGGCGCGTGCGTGCTCGAAGTTCTCTACGCGCAATGTCGTGAGCCCCGGGCTGTCGGCGGTGAATATCTCGGTCGCCATCTCCGCGAAGCCGGCCCGGAAGTGCTGGCTGCTCTTCAACACGACCAGGTCGTAGGTGGTGACGTCGATCCCGTGGAGGGCGAACACCTCACGATCAAAGACCTGGGAGCGGGCCGAACCGACGAGCACATCAACTCCACCTCGGCCTCCGACCTGAAGCCGCGCCATCGAACCGTAGCTGGCCTTCAGCCCGGCCAGCATCGGCGACGTGTGGACGAACCGGCCGTCGGACACCGTCTTCACATACACCGACAGCTCGAGCGGCTCGCCGTGCAACGAATCGTGTTTGCCTCCGAGCCTCACCTCGATGACCGATCCGGGACCGGCAGCGTGGGCTTGGGCCGCGACCTCGGGGTCGTAGATGAATCCGAAGCATGCCCGTTCGACATCGGCTTCGAGTAACGCCCTCAAGACGTGGGTTGCATCACAAGGAGAGCCGCCCCCCGGGTTGTCAGCGGTGTCGTTGACAACGACCGGGCCGCCACGTTCGGCAACGACCGACAGGGCCTGGCGCAGCGCCAGCTCAGGCGTGAGGCTTTCGTTTCGGAAGTCGTCTCGCCGGGCCCATACCTCGGCTGCGAGCGCCTGGGCATGGCGGCGAGCCAGCGCCGGATCGTTGTTGGACGTGACGACGATTGACGCCCCTGCCTGGGGAATGTCGGTG
>CAYGMW010000151.1:0-8237 GCA_964350975.1 uncultured Acidimicrobiales bacterium
AGATGGGGCGGGTGGGGTGCACCATGGCCTGGACCGGTGTGAGCGCGGTACGGGCAACGACGTCAAAGCCATCGGGCTGAGGGTCAAGCTGCCAGCCATGGGCGTGACGAACAACCGCCGCGTTGCCCAAACCCTCAAAGAGCGGGTGCGGGTCGAGTTCGACGGTGTCGTAGCCGTATTCGAAGATCCATGCTGGGGTGCCGTCGTCGTTCACTGGCGGATCAGCCGGCCCGATCCTCGTCATGGGCCGACCGAAGGCTCGGCCGATGAGCTGATGACCGCCACAGAAGCCAAAGATCGGCAGGTCGGTTGTGGCGATGATCTCGCAGATGGGATCGAGTTCGCCTGGGGCAAAGTCGTCGGGGTCAGACGTGTTCCCGGACAACAAGATGGCCCGTGGTTTCAGCCGCGCCATGGCCGCGGCGTCGAGGCGGCTATAGCGAATCAGGTGCACGTCGTCGTCGACGACGTCTTCGAGCGCGTAGGTGATGCGAGCCCGTGCCGCGTACATCCAGCTCGCAGAGGGTTTGGCGTACCCGCCCTCGTGTTCGATATCGACGTAGAGATACACAACTTGCAACCTAGCGCCGGGCCATCTACACCAGTCTCATGGCACACAGCTCGCTCCCAACATCTGGCCGTCCCGTGGACGACGTCATCGCCGACCTGGTCGCAAAGCGACGCGACGACGTGAAGTGGGCCGACGGCAAGGCCTTCGGCATGATCTACAACGGGGGGCCGTCGGTGCACGAGGTAGCCGAGCGGGCTGCAGAGCTGTACCTCCACGAGAACGCACTCAACACGTCGGCGTTCCCGTCGCTGGGCGAGATCCAGCGCGAGGTGGTGAGCTGGACGGCCGCGATGCTGCATGGCGACACCGCTGCGGGCTTCTTGACGAGCGGTGGTACCGAATCGATCTTGTGCAGCGTGCTGGCTGCCCGCGAGCGGCACCATCACGAACGCGGCATCACCGAACCGGAGATGATCGTTGCCTCGTCGGCCCACGCGGCGTTCCACAAGGCGGCCCACCTGTTCCATCTCACGGTCCATACGGTGCCAGTCACCGATGACTGGACAGCCGATGTCGACGCCATGGCCAGCCTGATCAACAACAACACCGTGCTGATGGTGGGCTCGGCCCCCCAGTACCCCCAAGGTGTGGTCGACCCCATCGAGGACCTGGCGGCCGTCGCCCACGAGGCAGGGATCAATTTCCATGTCGATGCCTGTATGGGCGGGTTCGTGTTGCCCTTTGTCGAGATGTTGGGCCACGACGTTCCAGTGTGGGACTTCAGGGTCGAGGGGGTCACGTCGATCTCGGCCGACATCCACAAGCTTGGGTACGCGCCCAAGGGTGTCTCGGTGGTGCTGCACCGCACCAAGGAGCTTCGCCGCTACCAGACCTTCACCTTCGACGCCTGGCTTGGCGGCTTCTATGCATCGCCCAACCTGCAAGGCACGCGCTCGGGTCTGCCGATGGCCGCCGCGTGGGCTGTCATGCAGCACCTCGGCACCGACGGCTATGTCGAGCTGACTCGCCAGACCCTGGCGAACGCCGCCGAGATGAGGGCGGGAATCAACGCCATCGACGGTCTGCGGGTGCTTGGCGACGGCCACTACCACCTGATCGCCTTTGCGTCGGACCCGGTGTCGGAGCGCCACATCGACGTGTTTGCCCTCGCTGATGCGCTGCAGGCTCGAGGCTGGTACCACGATCGCCAAGGCCCTCCGGATTCGCTGCACTCGACAGTGTCGAACTCCAACACCGGCGTGATCGGCGCCTACCTCGAGGCCCTGGCTGAGGCGGTGGACGAGGTCGCTGGTACCAGGGCTGCTGACCGCTCGACCCAGTACGCGACCCTCGAATAGGCGAGCCGGTCGGCCTAGCGGTTGGTCCAGTTGGGGCGACGTTTGTTGACGAAGCTCGAGATGCCCTCTTGGCCATCCGCGGTCGTCACCCCGGCGGCCATCACGGTAGATGCGTATGTGTACGCCTCGCCCTGGGGCAGGTCGATCTGGGCGTAGTAGGCCTGCTTGCCCATTGCCTTGGAATAGGCGCTGCCGCGCGTGGCCCGTTCGAGCAGGTCCTGGGTGGCCTCGACGAGTTCGGAGTCGGGCACGACCCGGTTGATCAGGCCCCAGTCGGCTGCAGTCTGGGCGTCGATGGGATCGCCGGTGAGTGCCATCTCCAGGCCCCGCTTGCGGCCAACAGCACGAGAGATCGCCACCATCGGGGTGTGGCAAAACAGTCCACCCTTGCCGCCGGGGGCTTGGAATGCTGCCGATTCGGCTGCAACGGCCAGGTCGCAGCTCGCGACGAGCTGGCAGCCAGCCGCGGTAGCAAGGGCATGAACCCGAGCGATGGTCACCTGGGGGATCTGCTGGGTCAGGGTCATCATGTCGGTGCAGACATCAAGCAGTGCTTTGGCTTCGGCGTAGTTGGCACCGAGCATGTCGCCAAAGTTGTGGCCGGCTGAGAACACGGGCCCACTCGACGCAATGGTGATACCCAGCGCATCGGTGTTGCCGATGGACCGTAGGGCTTCGGTCACCTCAAGCATGGTGTCGAGCGCGAGCACGTTGCGCTTGTCGGGGTTCGCCAACGTGATGGTGGGGTAGACGGCGTCGTCGCTGACGGTGATTCGCTCAAAGGTGGCCATAGTTCCCCCGGATCGTGGTCGCGCTCACCGTAGCAAGGCCTCCAACGGGGGCGGCAAACTCGGCGTCGCCGCGGTGGTGGCGGTCAGGCCCACCGAGGCGGAGCGCCCGACCATGTCTGGGCGCGCTCGAACACGGTATGGGCCTGGTCGGGAACCTCATCGACAGCGACGTACCACTCGGTACCGAACATGACCGCAAGTGGCTCATAGTCGGGGGTTTCGGTGTCGAAGTCGTCGGGAACCTGTGACGCATGGTGTTTCAACGCCTCGACCTTCTTTTCGAAGTACGCGTTGCCTTCGACAAAGTGGGTGAGCTCGTGGACCGGGACCGCGAAGTCGTCGCCAACCTCGCCGTAGGGGTGTTCGGACAGCGAAGCGAAATAGTCGCGGTGGTACGTTGACTCGACGAGCTTCGCGTGGGCCCAGATATCGCGAAGGGCTCGGCCGACGCGATGCACGTGGCGATGGTCGGGATGGCCGTACTGGCCGTTGCGGTCGTATCCCACGATGATGTCAATGGCTTCGTCGCCGAACACGTCGGCCATCGTCGCGGCGATGGATGTTGCGTCGAGTGTGCTGAAGGCGTCGGCAGCGGTGGGTTCGTCGGCCATTCCGCTGTCGGTGTATCCGAGGAACTCGACCCGGGCGACGTCGAGAGCTGCGAGCGCCGCAGCGGCCTCGTGACGGCGCCGTTCGCCCGGCGCCTCGCCGGCGAGGTCGAGCGAGGTGACCCCGGCATCTCCGTCAGTTGCGATCGCCACCACGGTGCGCCACCCGGCAGCGGCCGCTTTGGCCAGCGTGGCCCCAGTCAGGATCGACTCATCGTCGGGATGAGCGTGCAGGAACAGCACCGTGAAGGGGCGCTCGTTCCCGGCTGGGTCGTTGCGGGTCACAGGTCGACGGCCATGGATCGAAGGGCGTCGAGGGAACACCATTCAAGCGTGGAGATGTGGGTTGACTTCAGGCGAACTGGTGGAGCATGACCCGCGTCGAAGGCCTCTTGCCAGCGTGGTGCGCACAGGCACCAGCTGTCACCGTCGACGAGGCCCCGGAATCCGTGCTCCGGGTGAGGCGTCGACAGGTCATTACCTACCGACGCCGAAAACGTCAAGAAGTCAGCGGTGACTACTGCGCACACCGTGTGAACACCCATATCGCCAGGGCCGGTGTTGCAGCACCCATCGCGAAACCACCCGGTAAGGGGGTCCTGGGAGCAGTCTTCGAGCGGTTCGCCCAGAACGTTGGTAGCGGATGAAGTCATGACATCTCCAAAACGGGGGAGTCGCTGGATGGATCTCAGTCGAGCGGATGCGGTCCAAAGAGTGTGCCGTGACGTTCACGAATTCGCAGGACCGCACCCGAGCCAAACACCGAAAAGATGGCCAGTAAGGCAGCCGCAGCGCTCGTGGCCAGGCCGCCGCTGCGGACTGTTCCGACGATGACGCCGAAGCACACAAGGTTCGCCGACAGGTAGAGCGGCACGGTCAAAACGGACCGCAACCACGGAGGTGCCGGTTGGCCTGCTCCGACTGCGAACCATTCGGCGATGCCAAAGACGGTGACCAACACGAAGTTGACGAAGCCCACGGCGATGATGGCTCCCGCCACTCCTTCGTCGGCGACCGACCACGCAGCGACGATGGTGCCGGTCACACCGATCGCGTGGCTCGTGGCAAGCAGCGGCAACCACCGCCTGAGCGGTGCATTGAGCGCTACCACGGCTGCGAAGCAACCTCCGATGACCCACAGCGCCATCTCGTTCGTCGTCGCGTAGTTCGACGATGTCAACAATGCCGCGATGATGATCACACCGGCACATTGGCTCACCGCTGACAGGATCGGCGGAACCATCAGGGGGTCGGTCGGTGCAGTATGAACCGTGTGGGACGCAACAGCGCGTAGCGATTGCCACAGCAACCGAGCCGATCCTGCTCCGTCAGAGGCCGCATCAGCTGCGTGAGCATGCCACCGGGCGTTGAGTTCGGCTCGCTCGCTCGCTGGCAGCCCAGCGAGGGCGACCCGGTGCAAAAGTTGCACGGATGCAGGGACGTCATCAGACATCGGCATATGCGATCAGTCGTATTCCAAGCGTGCTACCGTTCCGAGACATGGAGGGGTTCGACAGCGCTGACTGTATGGGTCGTGGAACGCTGGGGCGCTCCGTGGCTCGCGGTCCAGAGATGAACGCCGCGAATAGTCCAGCCATCGGCGAACTGTTGCGCCTAGCTGCTGGTCCGGTGGGTCTGATGGTGCGCTTGCCCCTGATCGCTGGCCCGTCGCTCATCGGCGATCTTGAGGCCGCGCAGCTCATCACTGGTGCCTTGGTCGAAGCCGATGATGAGCGAGGTCCGGTGGTCATGTTCAGCGCCACGAGGCGCGGCCGAGAGTGCCTCGCGAGGTCACATCCCGGCTTTGCCGAATGCCCTGATTGACAATGGCTGTGATGACTCGAGGTCGGTCGCCGCGTCAAGCCCGGTGCCGGTGACCTCGTACACTCGACGCGATTGTGCTGTGCCATCGGGAACACGCCAAGTCGACACCAGCAGCCCTCGCTGTTCGAGCCTGTCGAGGCAGCGATAGAGCGTGGCGTAATTCATCTGGGTGTCGCCCCGCATGGCCTGAGCCAGCGGATAGCCGTGGAACGAGCTCGTCCCGTTGCGTAGCAGCTCGACCGCTGTGCGTAGCACGCGCTCCTCGTTACGTGTTAAGGCGTTCCCGTTGCGTCGTCTCACGGTCGCTCAACGTAGTACACCGACGCGCGGCTGATCGACCTCCGGCTGCCCGATTCGTGCCGCGACGTCGAAGTTTGGCGCCATGAAACCGCGCTTTGAGCCGTCGGGCGACGCCGCCGTGGTGGTTGTTATGGCCGACGCTCCGTCGGTCGATGCGACGGCCAGAATCGAAGGTATCGAGCGCCAGTTGGAGGCGGCGGACGAACTCGTCGTCGTGCCGGCTCTGACGTCGCTTCTGGTCGCGTTCGACCCCCTCGTCACGACCTATCTCGATGTTGTGGGCCGGTTGAGCCGGGCCATTGATGACTCTGCCGCAGCGCCCGTTGGGCCGGTCCGACAGTGGACGTTGCCGATCGCCTATGGCGGGTTGTTCGGACCGGACCTTGACGAGGTGGCATCGCTGCTCGGTGTTTCGGCCGACCGCGCCGCAGACGACCACGCCTCCCAGGAGTTGAGCTGCCTCGCGGTCGGTTTCGCACCCGGATTCATCTACGCCGGGCTGTTGGACGCCCGTTGGGACATTGCCCGCCGCAACCAGGTCCATCCTTCGATCCCACCGGGGGCGGTGTCGGTTGCGGTTCGTCAGACCTCGGTGACGTCGACGACGACCCCAACGGGATGGTCAGTCATCGGCCGCACCCCGGTTCGCAACTTCGATCCAGGTGCCCGTGTCGTGACCCCCGTCCAGGCTGGTCATCTACTGACGTTCGAGAGGGTCACATCATCAGAGGTTGAGCGGCTGACCGAGCTGATGCACGACGGCAGGTGGGCCCCGACATGGGTCGACCAGTGAGCCGCCCCGTCGGACCCGAGGCGGCGCTGGTGATGACGCGGGCGGCGCCGCTCGTCACCATCCAGGATCGGGGTCGGGTGATGGGACCCCGCTGGGGGATGCCGACCGGAGGTGTGCTCGATCGGCGCGACCATCACGATCTCGAAGTACTCACCACCACCACGAACCCGGCGGTCCTTGAAGTTATTGGTGGTCGGGCCGATTTCGAGGTGGTGGCGGCCGGCGGCCTCCAAGTCGCGACCGCTGGTTGCCAGGTGTGGGTGAACGGGTCGCCGTCGCTGGACCGGGCTGTTGTGTGGTTGCCACCGGGGACCGTGGTGCAAGTGGCTCCACTGGCTGACAGTTTCGCCGGACAGCTCATCGCGGGGGCCGGTTTCGACGTGCCGCTTGTGGCAACAGGTCGTGGCACGGACCTTCGCTGCGGTGTCGGCGGCATGAACGGCAGGGCACTTCGTGTGGGCGATGCGCTTGCGGTCGTAACGGTCGCCCGCGGGACGGCACATGCTGGTCGGAGTTTGCCGCCGCGCGCGGCGCGCCGGTCGACGATTCGGGTCATGCCAGCCCCCCAGACGAGCCTGTTCTCGGCGTCGTCGCTCGATGCTTTGGTGGCTGCCCCGGTCAGGGTGTCGATGCAACGCGACCGCATGGCCGTCGGGCTCGAAATCGGAGGCCAGCTCGACCCTCCTCAGGCCCGCACTGTGTGGTCGCTACCCACCGCCCCTGGAGAAATCCAGGTCGACGGGGCCAGTCGGGTCCATGTCTTGGCTGCCGATCGTCAGACCATTGCCGGCTATCCGCGTATCGCAACGGTGATCTCGGCCGACATCGACGAGATCGCCAACGCCGCCGTGGGTGCGATGGTTCATCTGAGGTGGGTCGACCGTGACGAAGCGCTCATGGCCCTTCGACACGAACGCTCCGAACGCGACCACCGGCACCAATCGGTGACCGTGGACGCCAAGGCCGCCATCACTGAGGCGTTGTACCGCTCGAGCTTGATCGGCGGCGCCCACGACGCGTCACACGGACCATCGGTAATGTCGGGTCTCGATGAAGCCAACGATTGATCTCAACGCCGACCTTGGCGAGTCCTATGGCGCGTGGACCATGGGCGACGACATGGCGATGCTCGACGTGGTCACATCAGCCAATGTCGCGTGCGGCTTTCATGGCGGTGATCCGAGCGTCATGATGGCGACCGTCAGGCGATGCGTTGAGCGTGGGGTTCGCATCGGTGCCCACCCCAGCTTCGATGATCGCCAAGGGTTTGGGCGCCGCCCGATGCCCACCGTTGTAGGCGACGAGCTGATTGCGCTGCTGCGCTATCAGATTGGGGCCCTTCAGGCCGTCGCCGCTGGAGAAGGCGGACCCGTTGCCTATGTCAAGGTGCATGGCGCGCTCGACAATATGGCCTCGGTCGATGCTGGTCTCGCTGCGACCTGTGTCGAGGCCGTGCGGGGGCTCAACGGGGGTCTTGCGATCAGCGCCACGAGCGGAACCGAGCTACTGGCCGCTGCTGGTGACGCAGGCATGGCGACAATTTCAGGGGTGTACGCCGATCGGGGATATACCGCGACGGGCCAGCTTGCGCCGAGGTCGCAGCCAGGAGCGGTGTTGCACGACGTGGGTCAGATCACCGAACGAGTCCTGCGAATGCTGAGCGATGGCGTGGTCACGAGCGTCGACGGCGTCGATGTGCCGGTTCGGGCCGACACGGTGTGCGTCCATGGCGACACTCCTGGAGCGGTGACAATCGCGTCGAGTCTTCGAGTCGCTATCGAAGCTGCGGGCTGGGCGTGCAAGGCCTAGAGAGCGAGACCGAGCGGGCCCAGTTGCTGGTCGACCAGGTCCTGCCGGGGTGGATGATCACTGTTCGAACCCCGGTGCTTGGCGGCACCGCGGCCACGATGCATCGTCTCGACCTCGTCGACGGCGGGGGAGCGACCCGCACCGTCATCGAGCGTCGGCCCGGGTCGGGGTACTTCCTTCGCCAAGCTGGAGCCTTCGCCCGTGAGGCCGCGGCGACTCGGCTGGCTCACGAAGTCGGGCTAC
>CAYGMW010000152.1:0-8231 GCA_964350975.1 uncultured Acidimicrobiales bacterium
AAAACCGTCGCCCGGGCGACGGTTTTGTGGGTCGGTAGCCCCATGAGGTCGATGGCGGCTGCGCTGGTGGTGATGGTGATCGCGGTGGGGTGTTCGTCTTCACCCGACGTCACTACAGCGGAGTCGACCTCGACGACCGCGGCCGCTCCGACCTCGACGACGACCACGACGGAACCGCCGACAACTACGTCGGCGCCGACCACGACGACTCCCGCGGTCCCGGTACCGGTCGGGCTCGTACCTCTCGTGCAGGGGCACAACGACCTCGGGGCTGACCGCATCAACCTCATCTTTGCCCCGTGGGGTTGGGACGACCTCGGCCAGTTCGCGACGTACGCGGCGTCGCTGCTCGGGTTCGATGGCACCGCTGTCATTGCTGGAGCTGACGGGTGGGCGCTGCCCCCAGATGAGGTTGTTGCCGACCCGATCGATGGCGACCTCGGCTTGTTCGGGTTCGAGCCCTTCCGTTCGAATCGGCACAAGTTCAATGTGTGGTCGATCGAGGAAGGCCCGGCCGCTCCGTCGGACTGGCTCAACACCACCGAGGAACCGCAGTACGTGCCGAATCAAGTGATCGTGGTGCTGGCCTATGACCCCGCCGAAGAGTTTCCGGGCATGGTGTCGCACGCTGGTCAAGCCGTGGCGTTTCGCGAACCAGCGGATTTGGAGCGCACGACCGACCAACCCTTCGACAACGCCGTGGTGGTGGTCTGGCCGTTCCGTCCGATCGAGTCATTCCGCGTCACGGCCCACGAACTGGGTCATGCCATGTTCGGTCTGGCCGACGAATATGTGGGCCGCATCAATGCCGACGATTTTGCCCGCAACAGCTTCTGGCCATCGTGTCCGAACTCGCTCGAAACCGCTGAGGAGTGGTGGGGCGACCGCATCGGTGAGTACGACCCGATGGTCGACATCTGGGTCGACGAGATGCGCGCTGTCGGTCTTGATCACCTCGTCGGCGATGTCGAGCAGTTGCGTGACACGAACCGCACTGCGTTCGTCGATACGGGATGTTTCGGGTTCCCGTCGACGTACCGCTCAGCCGAGGACACCCTGATGGGCTTCAATTTCCCGGCCTTTGGCGTCACCAATCGGGCCTGGATGGAGTCGGTCCTCGACCTGTGGACTGGTGAACGCCTCTAGGCCGGCGCGATGCGCTGTACTGGAGTGATGTCGCAGCTTCACGACCTCGTCACCCCGTCGATGATCGAGGCGTTCCGCCGGGATGGCGCGGTGATGATTCCGGGCTTGTTCGCTGACTGGGTCGACACGATTGCCGCCGGTATTGCTCGAAATATCGCCGAACCGGGCCCGTACTGGGCCGAAAACGTGCCTGCGGGCCAGCCTGGGCGGTTCTTCGACGACTACTGCAACTGGCAGCGCATCGGCGAGTTCGAGCAGGTGGCCCGTGAATCCCCAGCCGCCCAGGCCGCGGCGACCCTCATGGGTTCGGACCACGTTCAGCTCTTCCATGACCACATCTTGGTGAAGGAAGCGGGCACACCTCGGCCGACGCCGTGGCATTCAGATGCGCCGTACTACTTCGTCGATGGCGACCACACGGTCAGCTTCTGGATCCCGATCGACCCGGTCAACGACGCGTCATTGCGCCTGATCGCGGGGTCGCACCGCTGGACCAAGGACGTGTTGCCGACCCGCTGGTTGAGCGAGGCTGACTTCTATCCGGCAAGCGACGACTACCTCCCGGTTCCCGACCCTGACGCCCCCCCCGACGACTTCGACGTGCTCCAATGGGCCATGCAGTCCCGTGACGCGGTGGCGATCCACTACCGAACGCTGCCTGGCGCCCGCGGCCATCCGACCGACCAACAACGACGGGTGTTGTCGCTGCGGTTTGTGGGCGACGACGCCCGTTTCGTGGCTCGCCCAGGTCCGACCAGCCCGCCGTTTCCGGGCCACGGTATGAGCCCAGGCGATCGTCTCCGCGACGACTGGTTTCCGGTCCTGCTCTAGCCCAGAACGACGTCAGGTCATGGAAGCCGTCGGGCGATGACCTGGACGACCGAACCCAACCCGGTGTGACCAGGGCCTTCGTGGACGTCGCGGTCGAACTCTTCGCCCCGCTCGATGACGAGGCCGACGAGGTCGCGCTTCAGTTCGGCCAGGGTCATGGTCATCTTGGCGACTCCCGGGCCGCCCGTATCGCGGGGAGCTTGAGCCGGCGTGTAGGCCTCGAGAACGAACGTGCCGCCGGGCTTGAGGGCGGTTGCCATGGCTCGATGGATCCGAGTCCGTACTGCTGGGGGAGTGTGGGCCCAGATCGACACCACATGGTCCCATCGGGCCATGCCAAAGTCGTAGTCGGCCAGATCGGCGACCTGGGCGTCGAGTTCGACATCGCGATCCTGAGCCAGTCGCGCCGCCTTGGCGACACCCTCGCTCGACAGGTCGACCGAAGTCACCCGGTGGCCTCGCTCGGCCAACCACACACCATTGCGCCCTTCGCCATCGGCCAGGCACAACACATCGCCGGGCGCCGCGTCGGCGAAGACCTCGGCCACAAAATCGTTGGGTGCGATGCCGTACACATAGTCGGCGACGCCGTACTTGTGGTTCCACATTGCCGCTGGGTCGTTCATGTCAGGACCTCGAACTTACTGTCCAGAGGGCGGCTTCTTCGGTGCCGAAGAGCACGACCTCGTCGCCGTTGGTGGTGGTGAAGGTAGTGGCGATGTCGCGGTCGACCGACTCGCGGGTCAGCGTGATGGTGCGATTCGGTGTCTCGACACCCCAGCAGGCCACGCCGTTAGTCGAGACGAATGCAGCCAGCTGATCAAGGCAGCCGTTTTGGTGGAACACCTCGGCGACCACTTCAAGCCCGTAGGCCGCGTTGAACACACCCGCCTTGGCCGTTGGTCCGTACTTTGCCGTGATGGGGTGCGGGGCCGAATCGGTGCCGAGCATGAAGGCCGCCGCTCCCGATGTGGCCGCGGCGACCAAGGCTTCGCGGTCGTCGGCTGAATTGATGACTGGTTTGCAGTACAGGTCGGGTTTCATGCCGTTGGCGAGCAGATCCGACCGGTCGCGGGCGAGGTGATGCGGCGTGATGGTGGCCGCGCACTGGGGGTGGGCGTCGACGAACTCGATGCCGGCCCGAGTCGATACATGTTCGACAGTGACGGCCAGCTCGGGCACTGCGGCACACACCGCGGCGAGTTGGTGCTCGAGGAAGTGGGCCTCGCGGGCGAAGATGTCGACGTGTGGGTCGGTTGATTCGGCGTGCACCAGCAGCCTGATACCCGCCTCGGCCATGGTTTCGAACAGGCCAAGGTGGTCGAGCATCGATGCGCCACCGGCCTCAGAGTTCGTGGTGGCACCAGCCGGGTAGTACTTCACCGCGGCGATCGACCCGTCGGCGGCTCCGGCCCGAAGGTCGTCATGGTCGATGTCGTGGGAGCAGTACAGCGCCATCAGGGGCCGAAAGTCGGCACCCTCGATCGCAACATGGTCCAAGCTGCGTTGGCGGTAGGCCCTGGCCGCTGCAGCTGACGTGATGGCGGGCACCAGGTTGGGCATGACGAGGGCGTAGCGAAAACGTTGGGCCGTGTAACCAACAACGGCGGCGAGCATGTCGTCGTCGCGCAGGTGGACGTGCCAGTCGTCGGGCTGGGGAATCGTGATCGAAACCATCCGCTCGTTCTAGTCGCTCCACCGCAGCCTGCGCGACCTGTCGGCGCGGCTACGAGTTGGGCTGCTGGGCGAGGGGTCGACTCAGCAGGGTGCTTCCGCCGAGAGCGACGAGCTGGCCCGCTTCGGTCCACACCTCGCCGCGGTGCACGACGACGCCGCTTGTTGCCGCGGGTGCCTCGGCGTGGCAGAACAGCCATGTGCTGTCGCGGGCATCGCCCACGAATCGGGTGGTGAGCTCGATGGTTGGTGCGTAGAACCGTTGCATGGTGTCGGACCCGCGATGAGCCGGACCGACGGCCACCCACGCGTAGATGTCGTTGACGATGAGGAGGCGACACGCATCGGTCCAGGGGTCGTCGAAGGTCTCCGCGTCGACGAATCGGTTCCACGAGTCGGCCGTTGGGTCGCTGGGCGGGGTGTTGTCCCAGTCGTCGATCCAGTCGAGGGGTCGCTGCTGGAGCCGGTCCCAGAACGGATAGCCCGAACGCTTGCTCTCGGCTTGTTGGGCGAAACGTTCGTCGATGGTCGGATAGTCGAACGGCGAACCCATCGCGGGCCGCCTTGCCGTGTGATGTTCGACGCCGTCGAGTTCGTCGACGCCCCAGACGGTTGCGCGAAGGACCGACCGTTCGTTCTGAATAATGTCGACTTCGACCGATGTCGCGACCCTCGTCGTTCTCAGGAGACGGGTGTGTACTTCGACTGGGGCGAAGTCGGCGACGCCATGGAACTGGGCAGTAAACGACGCCGGCCGAGCCCGGCCACACGCGGCACCGGCGGCCCGCAGCGCCACTGCGGCGACGTACCCACCCATGGGACCCCAGATCGCCCAATCGCGCGACAACGTCGCGGTGTAGGTGCCGTTGTCGCTGGTCGCGTTGACGGCCGTGTCGTCGTCGAGTCGGGCCATGGTTCCCCCTCTTGAAATCGGCCCCTGAGTATTGCGTCGACAGGCGGGCCGACGCCATAGAGTTTCCCGATGCAGACGGCCACATCGAACCCGACCCGGTATGGGCCGTGGCCGTTCATTGTCTTCACCGGGACCTTGTTTGGCATGGGCGGGCTCATCGCCAAGGGCCTGCTCGACGACGGTTTCAACCCCTTCACCATCACCTGGATGCCAGCCCTGATCGGTGCGATGGTCATCTACGCGATTCGCCGACCGCGGCCAACGCTCGCCCAGGTCGGGGCTGCGTCGGTGCTCGGTGTGATGTCGACCGCTGGGCCCGCACTGTTCTTCAACTTTGGGTTCCAACGCCTTCCGGCCGGTACGGCGAGTCTGCTGGTCGCTCTGGGACCGACCATCACTGCGCTGATCGCCCACTTCGTGTTCGCCGACGAACGATTCAATGGCATCAAGGCCGCGGGACTCGGTGCAGCGCTGCTGGGTGTGTTCGTCCTCAGCTCCGGTTCGGGTGATGGCGAAACATCGCTCGCAGGTGTCGGGTTTATGGTGATCGGCTCGCTGTTTGGGGGCACCGGCGCCGTCTTCGGGCGGTCATTTGCCGTCAAGTACGGGGCCCAGGATCTGATCTCAGCCCAGCTGATGGCGGCCGCAGTGTCGGTCGGGATGCTGGCCGCGATCGGCGGCCAAGGGGTGGCCCCCGACGGAGGCTGGGAACGGTGGCACGTCCTCGCAATCGTCGGCCTTGGCGCGGTGACCTTGTTCGGCTTCGGCGCAATGCTCAAGGCCAACGAGATCGGCACCACCGGCCAAGTTTCGGTGATCGGATACCTCGTGCCAGTCGTTGGTGTTATCGGGGGAGTGCTGGTCTTCAACGACGCCATCACCTCCTCAGTGGTGCTTGGCGGTCTGCTGATCTTGGGCTCGATCAGCCTCATCGCCATCGGCAGCAAGTCCCAGCACCACGACGTATCGACACTGGCTGAACGACCCAGCTGAACGAGCCGCTACTGGCCGCCGCAGCCGAGCGCGTCGGCGAGTCGGTCGCAAGCTTCGACGAGTCGTGGAGGTCGTAGCGTGGCGACGCGGCGGCGAAATGCCGATTTCGGGAGGGTGTGGAGATTGTCGAACGAGACGACACAGTCCCGTTGCAAGCCATCTGACGGTCCCAAGCGCAGTTCGGAGGTCAGGCCTCGAATGGTCGTTGTCAGCTGGGCCACGACGACTGCGTCGATTCGTTCGGCAACGGGGTCGCGGGTGAGGACGAGCACGGGACGATCCCCGCCTCGCCCGACATCGGCGAACCAGATCTCGCCCCGTTTCATTGGCCGAACACCTCGGTCCAGTCGGTGTCGTCGTCTGACCATGCCTCGTTGGGCCACGGCGCTGTCTCGGCTTCGGTCAGGGGTTGCGCCGCGTACCGCTCAGCGTCGCGCTCGCAGCGAAGGCGATAGAGGTACTCGCGCACTGCCTGGTTCAGCAGATCACTCCGTGGTACGCCTGCTTCGGCCGCTACGGCATCGAGTTCTTCGGCGAGTGATGGGTCGGCACGAAAGCTCAACGTCTGCGTCATACGGAAAGTATACGCAACGCATACACGCAGCGCCACGGTCGACGCATTGGGACCAACAGCGGCCCCGGTGTAACACTGAAGCCCACAGCTTTGGGGGCCAGCCGTGACATCTGTTGAGACAAGCACTGGAACATCTACTGGGACGCCGACCGATGTCGACTTCGACGCCGATGCGCTGAGGGAGCGTTACCGGGCCGAACGCGACAAGCGTCTGCGCCAGGACGCCAACGACCAGTACCTCGAGGTGGTTGGCGAGTACGCCCACTTCGTCGAGGACCCCTACGTCGAGCCGGGAATGACCCGCGACCCGCTCACCCACGAGGTCGAGGTGCTCGTCATCGGCGGCGGCTTTGGTGGCCTGTTAGCCGGGGCTCGGCTCAAAGAAGCCGGGATCGACGACGTGTGGATTGTCGAAAAGGGTGGCGATTTTGGGGGTACTTGGTACTGGAATCGGTACCCCGGCGCTATGTGCGACATCGAGTCCTACATCTACCTGCCCCTGCTCGAAGAGCTCGGGTATGTGCCCAGCGAGAAGTACGTCAAGGCCAAGGAGATCCTGGCTCACAGCGCCAAGATGGGAGCCCACTACGGGCTGTACGACACGGCGATCTTCCAGACCGAAGCCACCGAGCTGCGTTGGGACGACGCCGACCGCCGCTGGACTGTCCACACGAACCGAAACGACGCGATCCGGGCTCGTTATGTCGTCATGTCAAGCGGGCCGCTGCATCGGCCCAAGCTGCCCGGCATCGAGGGCATCGAGACCTTCCAAGGGCATTCGTTCCACACCAGCCGCTGGGACTACGCCTACACCGGTGGCGGCCCTGAAGGCGGGCTGACCGGGCTTGCCGGCAAGCGGGTCGGCATTATCGGCACCGGCGCAACCGCTGTGCAGGCCGTGCCTCACCTGGCCGAAGGGGCCGCGGAGCTGTTCGTGTTTCAGCGCACCCCGTCGTCGATCGATGTGCGCAACAACCGCCCAACCGACCCTGAATGGGCGGCATCACTTGAGCCGGGCTGGCAGCAGCGGCGCATGGAGAACTTCAACAACCTCGTCACTGGTCGCCCCGAGAGCGAAGACCTGGTCGACGATGGCTGGACCGACATCATTGGCAATCTGCTGATCCGTATCCGCGACGCGGGCGACAACGCCGATCTGAGCGAGGCCGGGCTGGCTCGCACGATGGAGTTGGCCGACTTCCAGAAGATGAACCAGATCAGGGCCAGGGTCGACGACATCGTCGCCGATCGCGAGGCCGCCGAGGCCCTCAAGCCGTGGTATCGCCAGTTCTGCAAGCGGCCCTGTTTCCATGACGAATACCTCGATGCCTTCAACCGCGACACGGTGACCCTGGTCGACACCCAGGGCCAAGGCGTCGACCGCATCACCCCCAACGGCATCGTCTACGGCGGCGTCGAATACGAACTTGACTGCATTGTCTATGCCACCGGGTTCGAGGTCGGTACTGGTTTCACTCGCCGAGCCGGTTGTGAGCCATATGGACGCAATGGGTTGTCGTTGACGCAGAAGTGGGCCGACGGGGTCCGGACGTTGCACAGCATGCACACCCGTGGCTTTCCGAACCTGTTCATTGTTAGCAACACCCAGGGCGGGTTCACGGCGAACTATCCGCACATGCTCGATGAGATCAGCACCCATTTGGCTTACATCATTGGCGAGGCCAACCGTCGAGGCGTCGATCTGGTCGAGGTGACCGAAGACGCCGAAGAGGCCTGGGTGCAGACCATCATCGGCTTGGCTCGCATGAACCTGAGTTTCCTCGAGTCCTGCACCCCGGGCTACTACAACAACGAGGGCCGCCCCGGCGATCGAAGCGGCCAAAACACGGCCTACGGAAAGGGTCCGGTGCCGTTCTTCAAACTTCTGGCCGAGTGGCGTGCTGCCGACGACCTCGACGGCCTCGAACTGACTGGCCCCAAGTGACCGGCGCGTTGGTGGAACATGACAAAGGCTCTACCCGATTCAGCGTGACCTGAGGCCCTGCGTGTTGGACCGCTGGTTAGTCGGTGGCGAACTCTGCTGAGACATCGTCAAGCACCTCGGAGAGAGACGCTTCGTCGTCGCATCCGAGGTCGGTG
>CAYGMW010000153.1:0-8182 GCA_964350975.1 uncultured Acidimicrobiales bacterium
CGGTGCGATGGAGTTCGGTCGGCCGGGGTGGGGGTCGAACATTGCTTGGGTGTCGTTGAGCAAAAGCCCGGTGCCTGGCACCATCACCTTCGAGCCGAACAGCTCGTTGATGGTCTGGGTCATCGACACGATATTGCCGTCAGCGTCACCGACGGTGAGGTGGGTCGTGTGGGCTGACCCGCCGTCGGGTGTGCCCGCCCGGGCCGTCGACGCTCGCGCTGGGTTGATGTCGACGCGGCGGCTCGCCGCGTACTGTTTTGAGGTCAGCCATTCGAGTGGGATGTCAACCGTCGCCGGATCGCCGAGGTACGCGAACCGGTCCGCGAATGCGATCTTGAGCAGCTCAAGAAGAAGATGGCAGCTCTCGACGGTCCCAAAACCCATGCTTGCGATGTCGTAACCCTCGGCGATGTTCAGCATCTCAATGATCAGTGTGATGCCGCTGTTGCCGGGCGGAGGCCCGATGATCTCGTGACCGCGATAGGTGCCGCGCACTGGGTCGGTGTGGCGGGTGCGGTAGGACAACAGGTCGTCCATCGTGATGAGTCCCCCGTTGGCCGCCATATCGTCGACAATCGCCCGGCCGAGCTCACCGCCATACACGGCGCCGGAACGCTCAGCTGCGATCAGTTCGAGCGAGGCCGCAGCGTCGGACTGCACGATGAGATCGCCGGCTTGAACAGTCTGGCCGCCGGGCTGGAAGATCGCGGCCGTCGCGGCGAAGCGGGCGATGTCATCGGCGTTATCGGCGGCGAGGCGGCTCAGGTATTGAGAGCACCGAAAGCCCGACCTCGCGTACCGGATCGACGGCGCGAGAACGGCTTGCCATGGGAGGCGACCGAAGCGCTCGTGGACTTCGTCCCACGCCTTGAGGTTGCCTGGGGTGCCGACGGCGAGGTGGCCAACCTGGTTGGCCCGACCCTCAGTCAGCAGATAGCCAGGCCACTCGTCGGAGATCGGCCGATACATGTCGGGCGTCGCAGCGCCCGGTGCCAACGTGTAGTTGTCGACGCAATGCGACGTGCCATCGGCCATGGCGACGTTCATGTAGCCGCCACCGAGCGGCCCGACCATCATTGGTTCGACGACGCCGAGCGCGAACACCGCAGCGATCGCGGCGTCGACCGCGTTGCCGCCCATCGCGAGCATCTCGAGCCCCGCAGCGGAGCCGAGCGGGTGGTTGGTCGAGACCATACCCCGCGACCCCGTGGCGGGTTGCTTGAAGGTGTCGAAGGTCGTTCCGGCTCGATCTCGCCAATCGCTCATTGCCCAATCGCTCATTGCCCAAAGGTAGAGCCCAGTTCACAGCCTCGCGGTGCTGGGCCGAACTGGTCGGCCTCGACGAGGGGTTGCATCACGACGCGCTCGGTCATCGGACCGGCATTCTGGTTGTGCCCATCGCTCGGAACCTCCTGTGCGGCCTACGCTGGTCGGGTCCCGTCCGGAACCTCGCATCTCGGAGGTGGTCATGCGTCGAGACCGCAACAAACCGGTGTACGTCGGGCAGCCCTGGCATGTAATTCTGCGCGACGTGGGGTTGGATGCTGAGGCGGTACTTCGACGGGCAGGGCTGCCCCTGAACCTGTTCGACGGTGGCGGTTCATGGATCTCCGTCGGCGACTTTTACGCCTTGTTCGACGCAACCGAAGCCGAGGCAGGCGGGCCTGACGTCGCAGTTCGTGCTGGCGCAGTGTTGTCGGCCGAACTGTTCGACCCGGCCTACTTCGCGGCGATCTGCACACCGGATCTCACAACGGCCCTGACCCGACTCAGCGAGCACATGCAGCTCGTCGGACCCTTCTTGCTCGACGTCAAGACCAGTGCCGCGGAGACGACTGCTCGATACCGCTGCAAACAACGACCGGACGTGGCACGGGTGCTGGGCCTATCCCAGCTCGCGTTCATGGTGGCGCTGGCACGCCGGGCCACGCGCCATGAGATGGTGCCGAGAAGTGTCACCGTCATCGGCCCCGCCGACGACCTCGGGGCGTGTGCCGAGTTCTTCGGCTGTGACGTGGTCAGCGGCGACGCGTACGAGGTCACCTTCGGTGCGTTCGATGCCCGGCGCCCGTTTCTTACCCGCAACGACGAGATGTGGGAGACCTTCCAGCCCGGGCTTCGACGGCGAGCCGCAGAGGCCGGCGAGTTCCGGTCGGTCAGCGACGAAGTAGCCGAGGCGCTGCTCGTGCTCCTGCCCAGTGGGCGGGCCGCGCTGAGCGACGTGGCAAGCAGCCTCGGTATCGGGGGTCGAACCCTGCAGCGGCGTCTGGCCGCTGAAGACACAAGCTGGCTCGACGTGCTCAACACAACTCGGGAGCGCCTCGCCCGGCACTACTTCGAGTCGACCGGTCTGAACGCGACCGAGATCAGCTTCCTGCTTGGATTTGCCGATCCGAACTCCCTGTTCCGAGCGTTCCACCGCTGGACCGGCACCACCCCCGAGGCATGGCGTGCCGAGGCTCGGTCAGCAGACTGAGGTGTTCGAGGCTTGAACTCGCAACGGGACTCCAGCGCGCGTGACGGACATTGACGTGTCGAGCGAGCCGATTGGCAGGTTCGGCAAGTCCGGCCGTGCCTAGCCGCGCTCATACTCAACCGCAGACGGATCGGCGCCCTCGCCGGTCACCCCACGAGTGAGGAGCACCCGACGTGAACCCGATCAAGCGAATGCTCGGCATGGCGCCAACCCCCGACGACACCGGCCGCGGTTATATCCCATCACCGCTCGGACGCTTGCTCGGAGTTGCCAAAAAGAGCGACTACGAGCAGGCCGACTTCGCTGGCCGGACCTACGACGGCGACAAGAAGATCCTCGTGTTGTGCACCGAGGAGCGCTACTTCGAGATGACCAACGGCACCCTGTTCTCGACCGGGCAGAACGCCCTAGAAACCGCTGTCCCTCTGATGCATCTCACCGCGGCCGGTTTCGACTTCGACGTGGTGACGCCGACGGGAGCGCCGGCCGTCATCGAGGAGTGGTCGGCGCCAATCAAGGACCAGGCGGTGCTCGGGTTCTTGGCTGACCACCGGGGTGCGTTCGACCGGCCGTTGTCACTGCGGGATCTGGTCGCCCAAGACGCACTCGACGACGATTCACCCTACGTGGCGCTGTTCCTCCCGGGCGGCCACGGTGCGATGGTCGGGCTGCCCGAGGACCCAAACGTCGGTGCTCTGATCCGATGGATCGAGGCAACAGATCGCTACCTCGTCGCCGTTTGCCACGGCCCAGCAGCAATGCTGGCGGCCACTGTTGATCACGACGGTCCGCACCCCTACGCCGGGTACGACATGGCTGCGTTCCCCGACAGCCTCGACCAGCGATCACCGTCACTTGGCTACCTCCCCGGCCATCTGCCGTGGCTCCAGTGCGAGCAACTCGAGGCCCAGGGCATCCGGATCGTCAACGACAAGGCTGACGGAGCAACACATATCGACCGCAAGCTGTACTCCGGCGACAGCCCGAAGGCCTGCGACCAACTTGGCAAGAACGTGGCCGAAGCACTCCTCACAGACCTGGCCAATGACACACACGGTGCCCCGGTGACCAGCGACGGCGCCCGCGGAGGTGCCCGATGAGCCAGACGATCCTCATCACGGGTGCCAGCTCGGGCATCGGCAAGGCGTCGGCCACCCTGTTCGCCGATCGCGGGTGGAACGTCGTGGCCACCATGCGCAACACCGACGACGGCACCGACCTCGTCGGGCGAGACAACGTCCTGGTGACCGCACTCGACCTGCTCGACAGCGAGTCGATCACCGCAGCGGTCGCAGCGGGCGTCGAACGTTTCGGAGCAATCGACGTGCTGCTGAACAACGCCGGCTACGGCGCATACGGCCCGCTCGAGGCCACTGCGATGTCGGTCCTGCGCCGCCAGTTCGACGTCAACGTGTTCGGCCTGGTCGAAACCATCCAGGCGGTGCTGCCGTCGATGCGTGAGCAGCGAAGCGGCGTCATCATCAATATCTCCTCGGTCGGTGGGCGTATGACCTTTCCACTCGGCAGCCTGTACCACGGCTCGAAGTGGGCGGTCGAAGGGCTGTCAGAGGCGCTGCACTTCGAACTCTCAACGCTCGGCATCAGGGTGAAGCTGGTCGAACCCGGCGGCGTCAACACCGACTTCGGAGGACGATCGTTCGTCTTCACCCACGATCCTGCCTTCCCCGATTACCAACCCCTCGTCGACATGGCTGCCGCCGCCTTGCAGGAAGAGGCCTCCGATGCCAACCAGGAACCGCACGAAGTCGCCGAGGTCATCTTCAGCGCCGCGACCGATGGCACCGACCAGATCCGCTACATCTCAGGCGATGGGGCGGCACAGCTGTTAGCGAACCGCTACTCGGCAGAACAAGACGAACAGTTCGTCGCCGGGATGCGAGCCCAGTTCGGACTGTGACGACGACCGATGCGAGCCGCCGCCCGCCGCCTCATCGCCCGTGACGATCAATCGGGCACGAGCTGCGACTGAGCGCCGCGGCCATGTCGAACCAACTCGTTGGCTTCGCGTCGGTGACCGTGGGGCCGACTACACGACGTCCAGAGCTTCGAGGAACTTTTCGTGTTCACCGTCGAGCATCGAGATATTGGTCGAGTCGTAGGGAAAGTTCCCGCCGCGGGTCTCGGCGTGAAACTGGCTCATCGCTGCGACCCGTTCTTCGTGGATCTCCTTGTGAAGCCGACCAACATTTCCCCAAGCGTGCGCATGTTTGGGTGGCCGGGCTTCTTCTGATGCTTCGCCGCAGGCATCGGCAACGAATGAAAAGACTGCGTCGCCGCCCCGACCTGAGCCGAGCGAGAATGTCACTAGCGAGGTCTTGTCGTTTACCGAGGTGAGGAATCTTCGGCGACGCATTCGACCTCGACCGCGAAACATCCGGCGTCTTCAAGGCGGCGCATCGTCTGGAAGATCTCCATAGCCTCATCGGCGGTGCGACCATACGCTCGCAACCCACCAGCATGATGGCTGAACGTCGGGATCAACCCGATATGCGACTGCACGGGAATTCCCTCGTTGGCCAATTTCTCGATGACTTCATAAGAACGGATCGTGTAGTACATATCGCCGCCACGCCCCATGAGATCGACCGCATGGGCGAGAATCTCGTCGCTCGTGCTGAACTGGGCCCAGGTTGAACCGATGCCCATAAACTGCGTCGGCGCAATTCGTCGGCACGCTTCGAGTTGCTCAGCCCACACGACCAGCAGGTCGATCTCGGCTTCGAGGCACGCACGCAGCTCGGCCTCGTTGGCCGGGTTGCTCATCGATAAGACAGTGCCTGACCCCTTCAGATCTTTCAGGTCCCTGACGGTGTAATTGCGTTTTGCGGGGACCCGGCCGAAGTCATAGATGCGTTTCACTTGCAGGTTTCTTCGATCACGTTCTCGGTGTCTCCTGCTTCGGCGCTGGCGCGTCTACGGCTCTTCATTTCTTCGTGTGCTTCCATGCTTCCATCGTGGAAAGTGCCGAACCACTTGTCCATCGGCAGCAGCAACATTCCGTAGTTCACTTCGAAGTAGCGATGATGCAGGTTGTGGAAGTAGTCGCCGCCGTGAAAATCGGTGTCCTCGGTGAGTTTGAAGCGGTCGAACCCTGAGTGCGATGGCGACGGCGAGATCATCAGGTACACCAGGCAGAAGGTGGCGATGAACGGCGAGCCGGGGATGACGAGGAACACAAACGGCAGCGACAAGTAGAGCACGTGCTCACCGGGATGCATCGAGATTCCGGTCCACGGTCCGGTGTTGACGTTGCGATGGTGCAGCGCGTGAAACCAGCCGTACAGCGGATCAACATGGAGTAGCCGGTGGTTGAGGTAGAAGTGCACCCCTTCGATCCAAAACACGGCGATCGTCATCCCGGCGATTGCCCATAGCGACGAGAGCTGAGGGATTGCGTCAGTGGCGTAGAGCCGCAACATGATCGCCTCGTACAGCGCCGCGATCCCTCCCCCGCTGACGAGCGTCCAGAACATGTTGTCGCGGGTCTGATTGTTGAAGGTGAACGATTTGCGGTTCTTCGCGAGCCAACGCGACTCGTACTTGAACTCGGTGCCCTGGGCTTTGCGGATGTGCAGCCACCAGTGTTGACTGCCGATGATCACCAACATCATCACCGCGTTGCGAAGCCACAGCAGGCCGACATCGTCGACGCTGAGCGAGGCGAACCGGTCGAGCGATGGTGTGAATACATTGTGCATCAACGCTGCCAGGGCAATCCACAGAGCCGATTGCGGCCACATGTATTTCGTCAGGAACCACCTCACCATGCCCAGTGGCCGTGGCGATGATTGAAACAACGGTGGCACGACCATGGGTTCAGGGTCGTAGCCCTTGGCCCGCTTCATCGGCGTGCGAGGTGCGACTGGTGCGGTCATGACGTAACGCTGGCGCACGCGTCGCAGCGCCGCAAGCAACCATTTCGACCACCCTACATAAGCCACACTTATGATGATCCTATGGATCGTCTCGAACTGCTTCCTCCGTTGAACCAGCTGCGCGTGTTCGAGGCCGCGGCACGGCTCTTGTCGTTCACCAAAGCCGCCGACGAACTCCATCTGTCGCAGCCCGCGGTTAGCCAGCAGATCAAGGCGCTCGAACGCCACGCCGGACGCCCGCTATTCGTGCGGCGCCACCAGTCGCTCGAGCTGACTGAAGCGGGCATCGCGTACCTGCCGATCGTGCAGAACGCGCTCGAATTGTTGGCGACGGGTACCCAGGCCATATTCGGCCGACGCGACGAACTTCACCTCACTGTGCAGGTCAACCTGTCGTTCGCCATCTACTGGCTGACGCCGCGGCTACCCGAGTTCTTCGAGCTACACCCGGAGATCGTGGTCGACCTGGTCACCGTCATCCATGACCCCGAACGGACAGCGGCGGCCGCCGATGTGGAGATTCGTTTCGCGGAGGACGTCGCCGGCGCTACCTTGCTTCAGCGAGTCGAGGCGTTCCCCGTGTGTGCACCCGAGAGAGCCCCAAGCGCGGACTGGCGCACCGACACGTTGTTCGACTGCACTGCCATGTCGGTTGGGTGGCACTCCTGGCTGCGCGGCATCGGCGAGCAGCTGCCAGAACGACAACGCGTACATCTCGCGAGCACCTACGCCGTTGGCTTCTCGGCAGCCGAGCGAGGCAGCGGGCTCTCGATGATGCTCGACGTCTTCGCCGCACGAGCACTCACCGAGGGACGCCTCGTCCAGCCGTTCGATCACACCTGCCGCGTGGCCGAGTCATATTGGTTCGTCCAACAACCCGAACGCCACCGCTCTGACGCCGCCCGAGCATTCGCCAGCTGGATACTCGAGGCTGTGGGTGCCCGAAACCCGGAGTTGGCTGTTGAACAGCGAAATTCAGCACCGGTCCCGAGCGTGTGAACCCACATCGGCTGCCGCTTCCTCACATCGCTCGCCCGGCTCGCCATTCGCACCGGACGCTCGATCAACGACCGCCACTACCCACCGACCCCCAAGTACTCGCCCACCGTGTCCCGACCCACCAGCTCAACCCGATGCCACGACCTCATCAACGAACACAAAAACGCCGCATAACCAGAACGACAGAGTTTCGGGCAAAAGGCTGAGAGCGAAATCTTGCGCCGTCCGTCCACGACCCGGACAGGCAGAGCCAGGGTGTACTAACGCTTATGTCGGAGGGGGGACTTGAACGAACCTCTCCCACCAGGCATCCAGCGTCGTCCTGCGGTAACCAGCGTCCCTGAGCGGCATCTGGCGACCCCCGAGAACACTCCCTACCGCTCGATAACGCTCCAGGGTGCTGGATGCCATTAGCAATTCGTTGGCAACGCGACACCCCTACCGTCATCGTGGCGCCACTACGGCAACACCGTTCGAGACCGCAGCACCCGCCAGACGGTCGTCGTATGTGATCAATCCGTCGAGGTCGTCACCGAGGTCTAGCGCCGCGGCGAGATGAATCGCGTCGAGTGACCGCAATCCAGACGGGTCAAGCCTTCCGGCATCCTCGAACACCGCCGGTGTGACGTGCACCAGAGTGACCGCATCCAAGACCTGACGCGCCTGCAACAGGCGGTCTGGCACCGCGCGGCGAACTGCCCGCATCAACTCGGTCCGCGCCAAATCGCAGGAGACAAGCTCTCGACCCGGCTCCTCCAACCATGCCCGGAGCGCTGCGGTCTCTGACTCGGCAACCACGAGCTTCACCAAC
>CAYGMW010000154.1:0-8017 GCA_964350975.1 uncultured Acidimicrobiales bacterium
GAACCCGAGTCGCCGGTCGATGTCGCCGCCGCAAGCGTCGTCGTAGCCGAACTGCACGCCGCAGGATGGACAGATCTCGTGCGACCCCGAACCGTCTCGCCAGGGTTCCTCGTCAAGTCCATCGAACTCACAAACGGGGCAAGTCGCCATCGCGACAGCTTGCCTCATGCGCGAGCCGAGCGGCGGCTATGGGTGTGACTCGCCGTGGCGATGTCGTCCCGAGATCTTGGCGGACTGTTCCGGGGACAACCACTCGACTTGCCCGTACTCACCTTCGGTGAACGCTTCGATCACGTGCCCCTTCGACTCGAACCAGTCGTCGTAGGCGGTCTCGCCGCCCCACACGAGTACATACCAGCCGCCCGAACCGTGCGGACGTTCACTGTCATCGTCGACCTCGATGAAGAAGCCATTGCGCTTGCCACTGACGACGCGGCCAACAACGCCGACACGCATCTCGACCACCTCGTCAGTCATCCACCCTGTGGGTGCCGAATACTCGGTCGTGGCTGGTCAGGCAGCATTTCGATACTCGTTGACGAGGCCGTCGCAGCGGGTTGATTTCACTACCCCGAGCGGCTGGTCGTGCTGCTGCGCGACGCCGCCGGCGGGTGGCTGTTGGGCGAGTGAGCGGTGGGGCCGGTGTTGGTTGTAGTGGTCGATGTAGTCGGCGACGATGCGTTCGAGCTGGCGTTGGTTCCAGACGAAGGTGCGATCCAGGAGCTCTCGTCGCAGGGTGCCGATCCATCGCTCGGCAAACGCGTTCGCGACCGGCGTCCGGATCGGGGTCTTGAGGATCTTGCATCCCTCGGCGCGGAAGATCTGGTCGAAGGCGTCGATGAACTGGCTGCCTCGGTCCCGCACGAGGGCTTTCGCGTCGGCGAGCTGTTCGACGTGGCGTAGGAACAGGTTGCGGGCGGCTTGGGTGGTCCACGGCCCGGTGGGGTGCTCCGTGATCCCGCCGAAGTACACGGTGCGGGTGGGGATGTCGATGAAGAACAACAGGTAGAACCGGCGAAGCGTCACGGAATCGATGGTGGCGAAGTCGCACGCGACCGCGGCTTGGGAGCGCAGGAACTGCGACCAAGCGACCGCAGATCGTTGGGGAGCGTGGTCGATGCCGGCATTCTTGAGTATCAGCCAGATCGTCGACGCGGCGATGGTGTGGCCGAGGCCGACGAGTTCGCCGTGGATGCGCCGGTAGCCCCAGGTCGGGTTCTCGGTCGCGAGACGAAGAACGAGGCGACGAAGCTCTGGGGAGATAGGTGGTCGGCCCGGTGGCCGTGCCGGTTGGGTCCAGTGGCGGGCGATGCGGCGGCGGTGCCACCGCAGCAGTGTCTCGGGTGTGACGAGCCAGCCCTGACGTCGCGGGCGGGGGAGTGCGGCGGCGATGGCACCGAGCAGGCTCCGGTCATCGTTGGTCAGCTTGGGTCGATCGATCTGTCGGCGCAAGACGCCGAGCTGATGGCGCAGGACAATGATCTCGAGGTCCTTGGAGCGGCCTGAACGCACCGCGAGGCGGGCCATGGTGGCGAGGAATCGGTAGAGAATCCGGTACACGAGGCTTCAGCATCGGCCGACATTGTCGCAGGTCAACACCGACGACCGAGTATTCGGCACCCACAGGGCCAATGACGAGAGGAAGCGACACAAGATGCGATACACACCTCTCGGGATCGGTCAGTGTTCGCCCTGGTCAACGCTCAGTTCCGGGTTTCGGGCACCCACACCCGGCTACGCTCCAACTCGTGACCAAGAATTCTTGTCGGGCCAGCAGGTAGGCGCGTCGGTGGGAGTGACGTCCGGAATCTGGCTACCCAGCCAGTACGACGGGGCGCCGCGCGCGGTCATCCGTGTGAGTCAGCTCTGGAGCGATGGGGTTGTCAAGCGGTCTGAAGAGAAGCGAATTGAAGCCGAGTGGATCGACTTTCTCTCCCAACGACCCTCGCGCATCAAGGATCTCTCTATCTGGTCGCGCGTAAAGCAAGAAGTTGTGGATGCCCTGGCAGGTCAAACTCAACTCGAGAAGTTGAATCTCAAATGGGGAAGCTACACCGACCTCACTCCCATCGGTCACCTGTCGAAGCTGACCGAATTGCGGCTTGGCGGTGCCAAGAAGGTCCAAGACCTCACGTCACTCGCAGGGCTCACATCCCTCCGAAAGTTGCAGGTTGATGAAGCGCACGACGTGACTGACCTCTTGCCGCTTAGTAACCTCACCGGTCTCACATCCCTCACCTTTGGCAACGCGTACCCGGGCTCCGATAAGACCGTCCATATTCGGAACCTCGATTGGATCGAGCCCCTGGTGAACCTTCAGCATCTTCGGCTCCCTGGCACGAGCCTCGCGGGACTGGACCTCGCTGTGTTCGCCCGGCTGCCGAAGTTGGTAACGCTATCCGTTCCCCTTCGCGCCCGTCATCGCGCTCAGATTTTCGCCCTCGCGGAAACGAGCGAGCCTTTCCGGGAACTCGTCACCGGATATGAATTCCGGGACTCTTTGACCTGAACCCGATGGACTCGGCCATCAGAATTTTGGCACTGCCGGTGAAGTAGCCGTAGCAAGTGCAGCGACGTTCTCCCGCTCCTCTCTTCGCCAGCACCCGCCCGCTCTAACAGCTATGACGCTTTTCGCTCTACTGATGGGAGTTGGCGGCACCATCATCGGGTTGCAAACCTTGTTTGACGCCTCGTCAGCGGTGAACTTTGTTGATGGTGCCGATGATCTCGCAACGTCGTGGGCAGGCCGCAACCTCGGCTTGGGTGTTGCCATGCTCGTTGCTGTGCTGGTGCGCCATTCTGGGGCCTATGCCGCTGCGTTCGCCGGCGCCATCTGCCGCGAACTGAGTGACGTGATCGTCGAGTTCAACATCGCCTTCTTTGTGATCATGTTGGTAGAGATCGTCTGCCTCGGCTGGTGTGCCCGGGCAACGATGGCCAGCCGCCCCGACCGCGTACCCCAAGGCTGAGAGACCTTCAGGCAAGGGGTCCACGCAGCGGTGCGCCGGCCCTACCCAACCAACAACCCGGCGGCGCGGCCGGGCCGCCAACTGCGATTGAGCTCCGCCGGCTGTTGTGCAGCTCGGGCTTGTTGTCCGGCGGCTGAGGTTGCAGGTCCCTCAGTCGAGGGGCCTCGTGATGGACCTTGTGGTTCCTTCCACAGATCCGAACGGACCCATTGCCGCAGGTCAACGCCCACGACCGAGTATTCGGCACGCACAGGCGTCAGGCGCGAAAGCCGGAGCCAGCGATCCGGTAGTCCTCGCGAGGCGGGGCGATCACGTCGATGACCTTGGCGCCGTCGGGTCCTGCGACGAAGCCATGCGACGTGCCACTCGGCGTCCGCCAGAAGTCGCCCTTCCGCACGGCGGTCTCGGTTCCGTCCTGGATTCTCGTGCCGCTGCCCGCGAGCATGATGCCCCACTGTTCTTCGGTGTGGTGGTGGATCGAACCACGACTGTTCGGTTCGAACTCCACGATGGACAGCATCGACTGCTCGCCGACGACGATGCGTGTCTCGATTCCGGGAGCGAGCGTTCGGCCGATGCCGATCTCGCGGTCGTCGAGGTTGAAGAAGGTGTCGGAGGCGTCCATGGGGGTGCTTCTTTCTGGTGGGGCTGATGAAGTGGCGTGTCAGGTCGGGTCGACGAGCCCGAAGATCTCGGCGGTGGTCTCGCCCGCCCGGAGGCGTTCGCGGACCTGTTCCTCCCGGTCGGCCACGGCTCGGGCCGCGACGAGGACGTTGGCGACGAGCGCTCGAGGGACGACGACCACGCCGTCGTCGTCGCCGACGATGACGTCTCCCGGCGACACGGTCACGCCGCCCACTGTGACCGGGACGTCGACTTCACCCGGGTCGGTCTTCGCCGTGCTCTCGGGATGGAATCCGCGCGAGAACACGGGGAAGCCGAGCGCAGCGATGTCGGTTCGGTCGCGGATTGTGCAGTCGAAGACGGCGCCGACGAGGCCCTGATGTTGGCAGCACTCGGCGAGCAGATCACCGAAGGGTCCGAACCGGTTGGACCCGGCGCCGTCGACCACGAGGATCTCGCCGGGCTGAGCTCGATGTACGGCGATGTGGACTGCGGCGTTCTGACCGGGCGCAATCCGGGCGGTACGTGCGAGCCCGACGATCCGTCGTCCGGGCAGCATCGGCACGATGCCGGAGTCGAGCGGCAGAACCCCGAGCCCGGTGTTGCACAGCGTCCCGGTTGCGTGAGCGGCGAGTTCCTCGATCACGGTTCGACCTCCTCACATCGAGTGATGAACCGCGTGATGGCACGCCACAGTGCGGTGGGGTTGGAGTACATCGGGAAGTGGCCCGACTCGGTGATCTCCTCGACCTCGACGCCGAGATCCGAGAGGCGATCGAGGTACGAGAGATGCCGGTTCTGTTCGCCGTGGACGAACAACCTCGGGCAGGGGAGCGCGCCGATCACGTCGAGCAGCGGCTCGTGATCGGACAGCTCGACGATCGACGTGAAGATCGGCTGTATCGACTCGGGACGGATCTTCGCGTCGAGCCCGACGACGTACAGCCGGGACGCGAACTCCGGGCGCTCGGCGACACGCGTGCGGAAGCCATCGAGGAATTCGACCGGGTCGGCGGCCGGGTAGTCGAGGATCTGGCGGGAGAGGAAGCAGTCCTCGGGCGCGAGATTGCCCTCAATGTCAATGAGACTGCGAACGAGTTCGGGTCGCCGGTCGGCGAGCAGCAGGGCGGTCAGGCCTCCCATCGAATGGCCGAGCAGGTGGAACGAGTCGAGGTCGAGGTCGTGACACACGGCTTCGGCGACTTCGACCAGGAGCGGAATCGACAACCTGTCGGGCTCGGCGATGGTCGATCGCCCGAACCCAGGTGCGTCGACAAGCACCAATTCGCGATCGGCGAGGTCGTCACGTAGCGCCAGGTCGGCGTAGTCCTCCTTGGTGCCCCCGAAGCCGTGGAGGCAGAGGAGCGCCGGTTTGGTCCCGGGCCGGTGGAGATACTCGACCTGCGCCGATGTGTCGCCGACCTGCACCTCGACGTGATGCGTTTTGAGTGGTTCGATCTTGGTTGTCGCCATCGATGAATCGTCGTCCAGTAGGGTGCTGTGATGTTGAATCGACGCTATCAGAAGAGGTTTAACGAATGATCAACAGCAAAGATCGTGAGATTGTGTCGATCCTGTTGTCGGACGCGTCGACGTCGAAGGCGGAGATCGCTCGGCGGGTTGGGTTGGCGGCATCGGCGGTGGCCGAACGGATCCGCCGTCTCGAGGCCGACGGCGTGCTGCGCGGCTATCACGCGGAGGTCGATCCCGCCTCGCTCGGCAAGGGCCTGCTTGCGTTCGTCTTCGTCACTGACGCGAAGCCGACGACCGGGTTCGACACGGCCGGGGCGCTCAGCGACGTCACCGGGCTCGAAGAGCTCCACAAGATCGCCGGAGACGACTGCTACCTGTTGAAGATCCGCGTCGCCGACACCGGCGAGCTGAACTCGATTCTCGAGCGTGAGATCAGTCCGATCGACTCCGTCGTGAGCGTCCGGACGACGATCGTGCTCCGTTCGATCGTCGAGCAGGTTCCGATGGCCCACCTCGTGAGCGTCGAGGAGTGATCTACACCGGGAACGATCGAGCGCTCCGTGGCGGCGCACGAGCCTCCAACCCGTGGCCGGCCCGCGTTGCGGGGCATCGCCCAGACTGTGCGGTCGTTGCGGTCCAGCGCGATCAGCGCGCCGGTGTCGAGGACGAGTGCGGTCATCCGTCGACGAGGGAGCGCGCGGCTGCGAGTTCTTCATCGCTGAAGGCGCCGTGGTCGCGTTCCCACGCAGCGACGACGTCGCGAAGGCCGCGCGTTGCGAGCCCTGATTCGATCGAGACGGAGAGCACGGCGAGTGGGTGGCGAAGCACGATGATCTCGAGGTCCTTCACTCGACCCGAACGCACCGCCAAGCGTGCTTTCGCGGCGAGGAATCGGTACCGGATGCGGTACACGGGGCTTCAGCATCGGCCGGCATCGTCGCAGGTCAACGCCCACGGCCGAGTAATCGGCACGCACACCGTCAGGCGACGCCGAGGAGTCCGGCGAAGGTCAGTTTCGATTGTGCTCGCAGTGTCTCGGCGTCTTCGCCGAGGGCAGTCTGCATCAGTAAGGCGGTGATCTGGTTGTCGAGGAAGGCGGCCGCCGTCTCCGACGGGACGTCGGCGCGGATCTCGCCGGCTGCGCGAGCGCGATCGACCCAGCGTTGGTAGGTGACACGTGAGTGGTCGCGCAGCGCGTCGACCCTGCCTCGTGTGCTGGGTCCGAGGTTGGACGACAGCACACGCATCTTCGCCAGCAGACAGCCGCGGGGCAGGTCGCCGTCCGGGCCGATGATCGCCTCGATCATGGAGCTGAGTACCTCGGCGAACGGCCCATCGTGTTCGGTCATCCCCAGCAGGCCGCGCAGGTAGTGCTCAGAGTAGTACTCGAGTGCAGCGTCCATGAGGCCGTCTTCGCTGCCGAACTCGCGGTACACCGCCGGCTTCGACGCCCCGGCCTGACGAACCACTTCGTTGAGCGACACGGCATCGGTGCCATCACGCCACCACGACTCCATCGCCACCTTCACCACGTGTGCTCGGTCGATGTTCTTCGGCCGGCCCGGCGATCTCGGTTTCTGTGTGTCGTCCACGACGTCGCTCGCAAGGTGCCCGTGAGGCCGGTCGCCCGGCCGTGGAGCCACACCGTACCCATCGTTCGGGGCGATCGGCTGGTCCGGGGAAGATTTCGTACTTATCGGTCCGTATCGGAATAGCCGGCCCGCAGGCCGAGTTGACTGTTGCGTACCGCACGGTACGAAATAGTTGAAGGAGTCAGACCCTTATGCGCCCCATCGCCCCCGCCCTGCTCGCAGCACTGCTCGTGGCCTCCGCCTGCAGTAGCTCGTCCGAGACGGGCTCGAACCCGACGACCTCCGCGTCGCCAGCAACCACCGACACCACACCAGCAACCACCGCCACCACCTCGACACCCGTCGAGGAAGCCACCGAGGAGACCAGTGACATGACCGATGCATCCACCCCCACCGAACTCGTGCTCGCGGCACGACAGGCGCTCTTCGTCGATTTCGACGTCGCCGCGGCCGAAGCGCTGCTCGCCCCCGACTACATCCAGCACAACCCCGGAGTCCCGACCGGCGCTGCGCCAGTGCTGGGAATCCTACCCGTCCTCGCGGAGAGCGGTCTCACGGTGACGACCCACCGTGTGTTCACCGACGGCGATCTCGTGGTCGCCCACAACACCTACGACAACGCCGACGTCTTCGGCGCTCCGACGCTGGTCGGCTTCGACGTCTTCCGCGTCGAGGACGGCAAGGTCGCGGAGCACTGGGACAACCTCCAGGCGCCCGCTCCGGCGAATGCCTCGGGGCGAACCCTGACCGACGGCCAGACCGAGGTCACCGATCTCGACAAGACCGAGGCGAACAAGGCGCTGGTCTCTGAGTTCGCTCAGACCGTCCTGATCGGCGGTGCGTTCGACCGGATCGGCGAGTACATCATCGGCGACGACGCCTACCTCCAGCACAACCCGCTCTTCGGTGACGGCCTCCAGGCGCTCGGCGAAGCGTTCACGAAGCTGGCAGAAGAGGGCAACGCCATCGTCTACACCGAGGTCCACCAGGTCATCGGCGAGGGCAACTTCGTGCTCACGATGTCCGAAGGCCTCCTCGGCGACACCCCGACGGCCTACTACGACCTGTTCCGGCTCGAGGACGGCAAGATCGTCGAGCACTGGGACGTCATCCAGGAGATCCCGGCCGAGATGGCCCACGACAACGGCAAGTTCTGACACCGACCACCACCACCATCGTCGACGCCCGCTGAACCCGGCGGGCGTCGACGATGGCGTTGCTCAAGGGCCCTGCGGGTGAGCAGCTGACCGGCCGCTGTCAGCACCGTGTCAGCACGACTCGCGCCCACCAACGCAGACGAACACTCGACATCCCGAAACGTTGGCCCGGTCAGGCCTTGCAGATGTCTTGACACATGCC
>CAYGMW010000155.1:0-7958 GCA_964350975.1 uncultured Acidimicrobiales bacterium
CGGCCGCCCCAGTCTGTGGCATCGGCCAGCGATCGAGGCTTGGCACAACACCCGAACTCGATAACGGCGCAGGTAGATGTAGCATTTTGAGGTGTGGCGTGCCCGATGAGTGCTCAACCGATCGCGCTGGCTGGTACTGAATCAGCGATGCGGTCTGCGCCGTGACGCCTCGTCAGTTGTTGTGGCGGGCGGCAAAGGTTGCGACGGTGGTGGGTGCCACGTACTGGCTGGCGCTTCCCCAGGTGCCTCGAGCATTGAGTGGGGTGCGGTTGTTGAACGACCGCGGGCTTGCGCTTCCGATCCTTGGTGCTGTGCTGGCCATCGGTGCGGTGTGGGCCTATGCGCAGGTCACACGCCTGCTCTTCGAACAAGACGACCGGCCGGGTCCGTGGTTGACGCTCGGGATTGTCGTCGCCGCCCTCGGGGTCAACCGCCTGGTGCCGGCAGGGGCCGCGGTCGGAAGCATCGTCACCTTCAAGCTGTTCGGTCGCACGGGCCTTGGGCGCCAACGAACGGGCTTCGTCATGGCGGCCCAAGGACTCGGATCGAACGTGCTGCTCGTTGTTCTGGTCGCCATGTCGATGATGGTGGCACTGCCGGCGCACGGGATCGCCCCGGGCTACGTCACCGCTGCGGTGATCGGTGCCAGCGTGCTCGCCTTCATACTCCTGGTGTGCGACGGGGTGTGGAACGATCGACGCTGGGTGCATCACGTGGTTCGTCGCATCGGTCGCAGTCTGGGTCGCTTCTGGCCAGGGCTTGGGCCCGACCCACTCGACGAGCTGGTAGGAGCACTACGTCTGCAGGCTCAGGGGTTGGCGGCCCGGCCCGGCGATGCTCGCTCGGCGCTGGCCTGGGGCACGGCCAACTGGCTACTCGACGCCGCGTCGTTGTGGGTGTTCTTGTCTATAGCCGGGGCCGATGTTGCTCCCCAGACCGCGGTGTTGGTCTTCGGGCTGGCGAATGTGGTCGGGTTCTTGCCGCTCACACCGGGCGGTTTGGGGGTGGTCGATCTCACGATGACGGCAGCACTGGCCGCCCTCGGTGCGCCGGCTGAAGCTGCGGTGATTGGTGTCGCTGGCTATCGGCTGAGCCACTACTGGCTGCCCATCCCGGCCGCGGCCTGTGCCTATCTCTTGGTCCGTAGACACCTCGCCCGTCGGGTTCCGCTGGCCCCTAGCCTCGCCTGAGTCGAAGTTAGTTTGACAGTGGAAAAATAACGCCATAGGGTCGCTGGTGTTGCGATGGCTGGGGGCTGTCGCGCAAGGGGGACATCATGGCTGACACGTTGCTGGATCGCTTTGCGCCCATTGAGGTGCGCAAGGTGCCCTTTGAGTTCCCGGACGACATCGAGCCGGTCTGGAACCCTGGCCATCACGAGTGGTCCCACATGATTAATGGCGCCTCGCTCACGATGCCGTACCTCGAACCGTTCCTGATCGCGACGCTGCGCGAAGCGGCCAACGAGATCGACGACCCCCAGATTCTCGAAGAGATTGCGGGCTTCGTCGGACAAGAGGGTCAGCACTTTCGGACCCACAAGCGGTACAACGAGATCCTCAAGGCCAACGGCTATCCGGAACTGGCCGAGGTCGAGACGTTCATGAAGGAGTCGTACGGCCGCATCCGCGACCGCAGGTCCCTCGCCTTTCGGCTGGCGTACTCAGCCGGCTTTGAGTCGATGACCCTCGGCGTCACCCGCTGGCTGGTCGACGATCGCATCAAGCTCTTCGCCGGCAGCGACAGCCGGGTTGCCAGCTTCGCGCTGTGGCATATGGTCGAAGAAGTCGAACACAAGCGGGTCGCCTTCGATGCCTATCAGGCAGCCGTCGGCACCTACTGGCAACGTGCCCTCGGGGTCTTCACCGGGTCGATCCATGTGTTCTTGTTGTCGCGCAAAGCCTGCGTGGTGATGCTCAAAACTGATGGCCTGTGGCGCAACCCGCGCTCTCGGTTGCGCCTGTGGCGTCGGACGGGCGACTTCTTCGTCAACATCTTCCCGGGCGCGCTGCGCAGTGCGCTGCCTGGACATGACCCGCGTGACGAGCCTGACCCCGAGTGGGTTCGTCGATGGATTGCCGGCTACGACCAACGTCCCGACCCCGATGTTGCACCCCTGATCAACACCCACGACGGACGCTTGGACGTTCCCTTCGACGTACAAGGTCAGCCGGTATGACCGCCGAGATCGCACCGCATGAGATGCCGGATGCGGCGGGCGGCGATGCCTGGGTGACCGAGGGGTATGGACTGTCAAGCCGGGTCGGTGGACGGCTCTTGGTCCACTGCTTCATCGTGATGTTCCTGGGATTCATCGGCGGTTTCGTGTGGCTGATCCAGATTGCCGAAGGTGTGTTCCACATCTTGCCGCTCCCAGAGTTCAGCATCGATGTCCCCGACGAGGGTGAGTTGTTGAGAAACGCCCACACCGGCCCGATCATGAACGCCACCTATGTGATGGTGATGGTGTTGTTGAGTCAGCGGCTCAAGTTCAGCGCTCGTCAGGCCCGATGGTTCTTCTACGCCGCGGTGGTCACCCTGTGGGGCAACACGATTGGCTATTCGGCTGCGGTGTACGCGCCCGACCGCGGCCTTCAGCCCTCCGCGGGGTTTGCGAACATCGTTGCCTACGGAACCTTCTACGCCGCGGTGATCGGGGCCACGATCACCACCGGAATCTGCTTGAAGAACGCCATCTCGGTGTCGAGGGGCCAGACTTGACGCCGTGGCTCGGCCCAAGAACTCTGCTGAAGAGGTAGCAACCATTCGCGAGTCGTTACTCGAAGCAGCCCAGGTGTTGTTCGAAGACGGCGGGTCCGAGGCGATGTCGTTTCGGGCCATCGCAAGCCGGGCCGGATGTAGCCACAGCAAGCTGTACACCTACTTTGACTCCAAGGCCGACCTCATCGATGCCCTTCGAGTGCGGTCATATCAACTGCTGCTCGACACCTTGTCGGCCGCGGCTGCGACCGGCAGCGACCCGATCGAATCACTTCGAGCCCTGGCCGTTGCGTACGTGCAACTCGGCTTGGAGCGACCTCAGCTGTACCGGTTGCTGTACTCCGCCGACGGACAGATGGGTGAGGCCGAATCGCCGCTGTACGAAGCCAAGGTCGCGGCCCTCAGTATCTGCCGTGACGCCATTGCTGTCGCCGCTGACGCAGGGTTGATCGATCTCGCGATCGATCCGCTGACCGCAGCCCACGTCTTCTGGACTGGGGCCCATGGGCTCGTCGAGCTCGAGCTTGGCGGCTTCTTCGTTGTGGGCCGGTCTGTCGAAGTGCTTGCACCTGCGCTCGTCACTGCGCTGATTGACGGCCTGTCGCAGGGTTGAACGTCGCGGGTTGAACGCGGTCGCCACAACGTGTGGCATGCGACGTTCAACTACCTTGGCTCGAATGCGCACGTCCATCATCAACGCGACCGTTCTCGACACCACCACGATGTCCTTTGACGAAGGCCAGACCGTGGTCATCGACAACGGGGTCATTGTTGACGTTGGGTCCGGTGCGACCTCGGGTGATGTCCATATTGATGCTGCTGGTGCATTTGTCGTCCCGGGTTTGATCGATGCCCACATGCATTTTCGTCTGGCCACCCTCAACTTTCGGGCCCTCACAAACTGGACCGAGGTCGAGTTCGGGATAGCAATGGCCAAGCTGGCCCGCGAAACCGTCGAACGGGGGTTCACGACGGTGCGCGATCTCGGCGGCGACGTGACTGGGCTGATTCGGGCAATCGAACGCAACGCAACCCTTGGTCCTCGCGTCGTTCGAGCCGGATTGATGCTGACCCAGACCGGTGGCCATGGCGACGCCCAAGGTGGGCATCGCGATGTTCCCGACTGCGCCTGTTCGCTGCGGTCGGACTGGGCGTCGATCGTCGCTGATGGTCCTGACGCGGTACTCAAGGCGGCGCGGCATCTGCTCCGAGATGGCAGCGACTTCCTCAAGATCCATGTATCGGGTGGTGTTGCAACGCCGTCGGATCCGCTGGACAGCATCCAATACACCCACGCTGAGATTCGGGCCGCAGTCACCGAAGCCACCCATCGCGGCACCTATGTCGCAGCCCACGCCTATGTGCCCGAGGCGATTGCGATGGCCGTCGCCGAAGGGGTCTTGTCGATCGAGCACGCGAACTTGATCGACGACGACACCTCCCGCTTGGTTGCCGCCTCGGACGCAGTGGTTGTCCCAACATTGGTCACCTATAAGGCCATGAACGATGTTGGTGCCCAATTGGGTCTGCCCAAGACCAACCTCGACAAGAACACCGTCGTGTACGAGTCCGGGCTGTCCTCGCTCGAAAAGATGACTGCGGCTGGCGTCACCCTTGGGTTCGGCACTGACCTCATCGGTGAGACCCAAGTGCGGCAAAACGATGAGATTGCGATCCGTTGCGAGGTTGAGGCTGCTGCGGACGTGTTTCGATCGATGTGGGTGGTCAACCCGAAGCTGTGTCGCATGGAAGGCCGGGTTGGGGTGATTGCGCCCGGCGCGTTCGGCGACGTGATTGTGTCCAAGGTCAACCCTCTGGAAGACCCAGCCGGGTTCGCGGCGCATGAGACCGCATTTACCCATGTCATTCAGGCCGGCGTGCCGGTCGTCGATCGTTCGGGAGCGCTATGAAAATCAAGGTCAACGGGTCCAAGCTGTACTTCGACGTCGAAGGGGTTGCCTACGACGCGCGCGGTGAGGTAGCAGTCGAGCGTCCGACGTTGATCTTGCTGCACGGCTCGCCAGGCACCTCCGATCACACGGTCTTCAAACGCTACTTTCATGAGCTCACCGACGTCGCCCAGGTGATCTACCTGGACATGCTCGGATCAGGCCGCAGCGACGATTCACCCGACGGCACCTACAGCCTTGAGGGTTGGGCCGACGATCTCGCGGTGTTCTGTGGCCAGTTGGGAATCGAGTCCCCGGTGGTGCTCGGCAACTCCGCCGGTGGCATGGTGGCCGGCGTCTTTGGCATCCGCCACCCCAACGTCGCCGGAAAGCTCGTGCTGTCGAGCACCCAAGCGAAGCTGCGTCCCGAGCGTTGCCTTGAGGTGTTCGAACGGCTCGGCGGTGCTGAAGCCCGCGAGGTTGCCCGTGGGGCACTGATCACCGACGGCGATATGGCCGCGTTCGCCACATACGCCCGCATCTGCATGCCCTACTACAACCCGACTGCGACGTCGCGGCCGCCGCACACGATCTTTCGCGAACAGTGCGCGGTGGAATTTCACCAGCTGGGCGGGGTCTGGCACACCATGGACTTCCTCGCCGACGTCGGCAAGATCACATGTCCGACCCTGGTACTCGCGGGCGAGGACGATCCAGTGACACCAATCTCCGATAGCGAGGACATTGTTGCTGGTCTCGACCCGGCCATTGTCCGTTTCGAACGCTTCGCGAACGCAGGCCACGGGGTGTGGATCGATCACAAAGACCGTGCTTTTGAGGTGCTGAGAGACTTCATCACCAGCTAGCCATCATCGCACTCGCGTTCGAGGCATCCGGGGTTGTAGATGTTCATGCCAATAGCTGACAGATGGTTCGATCGACGGACCATTTCCGACGACGTGACCCTGCTGTGGGAGCCCCACGTCATCGAGCTCATGCGCTGCAATATCTGGCATGTTCGCGGGCGCGGCCGGGATCTGGTCATCGACACCGGCATGGGTGTATCCAGCTTGGTTGACGCCATGGAAGACCTGCTCGACAAGCCAGTGACTGCGGTCGCGACTCATGGGCATGGCGACCACATCGGTGGGCATCACGAGTTCGATGACGTTGTTGCCCACGTCAGCGAGGCCCCCGACATCGAGGCGCCCGGTCTTCACAGTCTCAACATCGTGCAGGCATGGGGGCAATCCACGGTCGACTCGCTGGCACGGGCTGGCTACACGATCGACAGCGAGTACTTCGTGTCGGCCCTGCCTGCCGGTGTGACGTTGGACAGCTTTGGGCAGCGTTCGGCCACGGTCACCCGCCACGTCGACGAGGGCGATGTGATCGATCTTGGCGATCGGCACTTCGAGGTGCTCCACCTGCCGGGTCATTCGCCTGGTTCGATCGGGCTCTGGGACCCAGCGGCAGCAACCCTGTTCTCTGGTGACGCGATCTACGACGGACCCCTGCTCGATGAGCTCGAGGATTCCAATATTGCCGACTACTGCATCACGATGGAACGCCTCTTGGAGCTGCCGGTTGAGGTGGTACACGGCGGTCACGACCCGAGCTTTGGCCGCGACCGGCTGCGTGAGATCGCCCGTGCCTATCTCGAACGGCGAAGCTGAGCTGATGTGATGGCTCGTGCATAGGCTTCTCGCAATGTCCTCACTGCTGGAACGCTTGTCGCATGCTGGCGACACTTCCACCGTCAGCCGGACCCAATCGATCTTTCGAATCCTGTTGGGCGCTGCTTTGGCGCTGGCAGGCGCCAGCCACCTGTCGTGGTCTCGCAGCGAGTTCTTGGCCCAAGTGCCCGGCTGGTTTCCGGTCGATGCCGACCTTGTCGTTGTGGTGTCTGGAGTCATCGAGATAGCGATCGGCGCGGCGCTCATAGCGTTACCGAAATATCGGGTGCCTGTCGGGCTGGTCGCCGCGGCCTTCTTCGTCGCGATCTTTCCCGGGAACATCGCCCAGCTCGTCGAAGGAACCGATGCGTTCGGTCTGAACTCCACTGCGTCACGCACAGCACGACTGTTCTTCCAACCGGTCCTCGTTGTCTGGGCCCTCTGGTCGACCGGCGCGTGGCCTGCCCTGCGGAGATAGGGTCACCCGGGTGCGAATGCTCGTCCGAAACCTGTCACGCGACACAACCGAACCCGAACTTCGGGAGTTGTTCGAGTCCTTTGGTGCAGTGCAATCGTGCGTGATCGTCAGCGATGCCGAGACCGGACACTCGAAGGGGTTCGGCTTTGTCGACATGCCCAAACCCGGCGACGCCAAGGCCGCGGTCAAGCAGCTCAACGGTCGCACGGTGCGCGGCGCGGTGATCCGGGTGAAACGGGCGAACTCTGGAAATGTCTGACCTATTGAAATATCTGACCTATTGACATAGGGTGCGGATCGTGGATCTGCCTGAATCGACACCGGTTTTTGCTACCGAGCTCCGGTCGTTGCCCGACCAGATCGCCGATGCGATACGTGAATCGATTGTGTCGGGAGCACTGGCCATTGATGCCCGTCTGCCGAACGAGGCCGAGCTCGCGGCCCAGTTCGGCGTGTCGCGGCCCACGGTTCGAGAGGCGCTGAAACGTTTGGCGGCCAAGAACCTGATTCGGTCCCAGCGCGGCGCCACCGGCGGAAACTTCGTGTCGCTGCCCAGCGAAGACCAGGTCCGCTCCGACCTGTCCACGACGGCCACACTCCTCGTGAGCCATCAAGTGTTCTCCCTCGAAGAGGTCGCCGAGAGCCGCCGCTTACTGGAGTCGACATGTGCGCGGCTCGCAGCCCTTCGACGGACCGACGCCCACCTTGACCGGATGAGGGCGACACTCGAGCGCCAAGCACGCCCCGATCTGTCTGACGAAGAGTTCTGCGACGCCGACGTTGCCTTTCACCGCATCATCGTCGAAGCGGCCGGCAACCCAGTGCTGGACTACGTCATGGTCTTTGCCCTCGAAGCCCTGCATCCGTCGACCAACCTGGTGATCAACCGCTTCCGCCAGCGCACCGACGTGTTGGCGTTGCAGCAGCACCTGCTCGATGCGGTCGAATCAGGTGACCCAGACCGGGCCGTCGGTGCAATCGACGCCCAGATGGACCATCTCGTTGGCATCTATGAACAAGCACAGCAGTGGGTAGCTGCGCGACGAGTCGAAAACCAGGTCTGATGTCAACCACACCACACACTGAGCACCGCTTGCGTCGGATGCTGGCGCCGCGCTCGGTGGCCCTGGTCGGAGCGTCGACCGTGCCGAACGTTCCGGGCAACGACATGGTGCTCGAGCTGCAGGTCTCGCG
>CAYGMW010000156.1:0-7951 GCA_964350975.1 uncultured Acidimicrobiales bacterium
ACCCGACGCCGAGTCGACGATCGTCGAGAGCGGCATGACCGACCTGCGCCCCCGTCGGGGCCGAGCAGGTCTCGGGTCCGGCGCACAAGATCGACGGCGGTCGACGACACCGCGAGTTCGACGACACCTGAGCTGTCGATCACACCCAGGTCGTCGACGAGGTAGGCCGCGGCCGCGGCACATTCAGGCGGCGATATCGACCCGAGGGCCGCACCGATCATGGCCCCAATTTCGGCTTCGAGGCGGGCCAACCCAGTGCCAGCACCAACCCTGGCCCGAGCCGCTCTCGCCAAGCGGACCCGACCCGCGAGCGCAGCGGCAGTGGTGGAGTCCAGCTGTGACACGAACAATCGGCCGAGCGCTCGGGCTCGGCCCGAGTGGTGCAGCACGGGCTCGTCGCCGGGTTGGGCAACGAGTGCGGACAGCAGACGAACCGCGTCGTGGTCGTCGACCCCAAGTTCATAACCTTCGCCGTGTCGGCTTTCGGCGACGAGCCTGACCTTGGCGGCTAGTTGGCCTGGCACGGCAGCAAGTGTCCTCAGTTCGGCAATTGCTCCGACTGGGCTGTCGACCGAATCGAGGACGGCCCATGCCAGGTACTCGGCTCGGGCCACGTCCTTGGTTTGCGACGGATACGGCTGGTCGAGCAGGTCGGCGAACGCACCAAGCTCACCGGTGACGTCGTGGCGGTAGTCGGTTCCGGTGATCACGATGTCGACCCCACCAGGCGATGGCGACAACACCACCTCGAAGGGTTGACTATTGGGTGCGAACTTGTAGCCGCCGAAGGTCAATGACCCATCGGCGTCTACGAGGTCGGTGCGGTCGCGGACCCGTCGGCGAGCCTCCTCAGAGGCCGCGTTGAGCTCGGTGCGGACCTCCGCGGCCTGGCCGACCTCGCCCAACTCTTGGAGCTCGTCGGCGAGGCTCCGCACGCGAGCCACCATCTGGTCAGCCGCGAAAAACCCGGCGATCTCAGCTTCGTTGTTGGCTTCAGCAGCGCGCCGAACCACGGTTGCCAGCAGCCGTTGGGCCGCGCCCACGAGCCTGGCGGTCCGCCGCGACCGCTCGTCGACCAGTTCGGATCGGCGAGCGCCAAAGGTCTCGTTCAGCCGATCTCTCAGCTCGATCAGCTTGTCGAGTCGTTCGGGAACGTCGCCGTATCGGCTCTCGATGCGCTCCAGGTTGACAAGGAGCCGTCCCAGTTCGACGTCGCAATCTTCGGGGGTAGCAACCCCGGTGACGGCGCCCGTCAGCGACTGGTCGAGCAGAGCCAGTTCGGCGTCGAAAGCTTCGTCGCCTTCGGCCGCCCGAAGCGCCCGTATGCGCCCATCGAGCTGGGCCCTGGCCCGGTTCGATTGGGAGGTCACGTCCGCGATACGTCGCACGATGCGGGTTCGCACTGTCGGGTCGCCAGCGTCGAGCGCTGACACCGCATCGACTACCGCGTCGAGGTCAGATGTTGCTTCGCGCACCCGTGCCATCACTGCGTCGACGTCGGCCGCAGTCGCAGCAACCAACCCGTTGGCCACGAGGGCGTCGATGCGGGCACCAAACACGTCGAAGGCCCGGTCGTCGTCGAGCACGTCGGCCGCCCGCTCGGCTAGACCACCAAGTGCGTCGTCGACGTCGACAATGAGCTGGTCGAGTGCCGCGTCGTCCATTTCGGCAACGTCGCGCAGCAGCGAGGTTTCGCCCCGAACCCGACGCAGCGCCCCGAGCGCTCCAACAACCTCGGTCGGCGACGACGCTCGCGTGGCCTCGTCGACGACCCGGCGGGCATCGCGTTCGGCATCAAGGAGCTTGGCCGAAGCCTCCGTTCGCAACCGGCGCAGCTTGGCGTATTCGTCGACGAGCAGGCCGGCCGTTGCGACAATGTCGCGCAGGCCCTCATGAACTGCGCCGGCATCAGGGTCAGCCAACCACAGGTGGGTGTCGAGGGCCCGTCGGGCAACCACGATGATTGCTTCCCACGTCCGCTCGGACGGTTGGGCCTCCTGGGTGAGCTGACCAACGTCGTAGATGTCGCCGAGCCCGGCGACGAGGTCGGCGTTACCAACCACACCAATCCAGGCGTCGTCGGTAGCGGTTGGTCGCGAGTCGGCCAGGGTTGGGTCGAGAAACGGAGTCTCCCACCGCTGCACCGGATGCACCCTGCTGAGCTCGGCGTCGTCGGGGCCACCGCGGAACAAGACCATGAGCCCGTCGGCGAAGACGGCGAACCCGTGGCACGGGATCACCTGGGCGATTTCGCGGCGCACCACGTTGTATGGCGCCAGCAGATACTCGCCTGAGTCTCGGTGATGGAAGACGTACAGCAGGTCTTCGCCGTTGGGCGACGCCACCACTTCTTCGAACACCATGCCGGTCGCGGGCACGTCGAATACTCGGGTTCCAGTGGTGGCCAGGTGGTAGCCGCCGGGGAACACCACGCCGTCGCCGCCTGGAAGGATGCGCGACGCAGCACCGAGCGCATCGACCCGCGTGCCGGTTCGGGTCCGCCGGCCGAACAGATAGAAGCGGGGAGCTTCTGAGTACAAGTCGACCCGCACCGCGAGGGCCTCGCCGATTTCGGCATACGCCACGCCAAGGTCGGCGAGGGATTGGCCCGGCACGTCGACTGGTTCGTCGAGTTCGACTCGCCCACCTGGGGTTCCGTCTTCGACCCTGAGCTGAAGACGACCGCCTCGGAACCCGACAAAGACCACGTCGAGCACCGACACCGTCGGATGGGCTCCGGCTCGCTGGTCTTCACGCGTGCACTGAACCCAGCGCATGTCGTGGGCATCGGGCCATGTGTAGTCACGATCGCCGCGAGCGTCGGTGAACGACACTGTTCCGTTGGCCGCTATCGCCCAGCGCAGCACCGCCACATCGTCGGGCCGGTCGCCGATACGAAACGCCGCGAGCAACTGGGTGGGGGTGCGCCGAAGGTCGACGAAACGGGCCTTGCCGTAAAAACGATGCAGCTTGTCGAATTCGTCGCGAAACCGGGTGTCGGCCAAGAAATTTCGCGGATCGTCAGGACCAATCGCGACCAGTTCGCCGTTGTCGCCTGGTTCGTAGAGAGCAAAGACGTGCTCTGGAGTGATGTGGGCCAGCTCGGGAGCGACCCGGTATCCCAGCAGCAAGAGGTCGCCAATGCGGACCATGTCGCGTGGCCGCGACGCCAGTTCGGTGCGTAGACGGTCCGAACCAACAAGCCGCAGTGGCGTATTGCCGAACGCGGCCATGCGGCGCTGATCCAGCACACCGGCCGCGGTGATGGTGTCGCGCACGCGGGCGCGCAACCTCCGTCGAAGCAGTTCGTAGCTGCCGCCCGCCAGCTCGCCGACGTCGGGATCGGCGTCGGCTGCTGACGACTCGGCGCTCTCGCCCGTCGTGGACATGGGACCGATCAGCGATCGTCGCCGTCGAGCAACTCACCAACGGATCGGCTGGCGAGACCACCAGCTTCGATTGCCTGTTTCAGGCCCGCAACGACATCGTTGGCATCGGCTCCGAGCCGGCCACCGAGCCGTGAGACAAGATCGGCAATCGACAGATCGCGCAGGCCCGCGGCACCGATCCCACCAAGGCCGTCAGCGACATCGGCCACAAAGTTGGCGTCACCTTCGAGGTACGGCTTGAGCAGACGACGGCCCGAAGCGCCATTGTTGACGAAGCTGTCGATGGCTTGGCCGTGGCCCGCAGCCGACAGAATCCGCTCGACGATGCCAGCGTCAGACACGATCTGCATGTCGGCGTTCGACAACGACTCGCCAAGCGCTGCGGCAGCCGAACGAGCAACATCGGCCTTAGCGCCAATTGCGGCCAGTTCGATCTCGCGTTCGGCGTCGAGGCGCAGGCGGAACTCCTCGTGACCTTGCCCGGCGGCGGTCATGGCACCAACACCAACGGACTTGGCCTTGAGACCCTCGCCTTCGCCTTCGAGCTTGGAACGGGTGGCATCGCCTTCGGCCATGCCAATCTCGCGGACGGCATCGGCGTCGGCTCGCTTGATCTCGACCTCGGCCAAACCGGTCGCCCGAATAGCTTCGGCTCGTTCGCGTTCGACCTGGACGCTGGCCAGACCTTCGGCGGCCGACAGCGCTTGGGTGCCCTCGGCCCGGCGCTTCGATGCCTGCATTTCTTGGCCGGCAGCATCGGCGTCGGCTCGGGCCAGCGTGGTCATCCGTTCGGCTTCAGAAGCCGCAGCCTGCTTGGCGGCGTCGGCTTCCTTGACCCGGGCAATGAACGCGGCCTCTGCGGTGCCTTCGGCCATCTTGACTTCGGCGGTCGCTTGGCGCTGGGCCTCTTCGACCACGCGCAAGGTGGCAATTTCTTCTTCCTTTTGGGCCACGCCCAGGTCTGCTTCGACGCGACCCCTTGCCAGTTCGGCCAAGGCTCGCTCGGTGACCTCTTTTTCCTTGCCTGCCTCGGCCACAGCAGTGACTCGTCCAACCTCGGCCAAGGCCCGGTCGCGTTCGATTTCTTCGTTTTGGACGGCAATCACCCGCTGGCGGTTGGCGTCGGCGAGAGCGATCTCGCGGTTCTTGTTCTGGTCAGCAACCCCAACGCCTTGTTCGGCAGCGATGCGAGCCTCTTCGGCTTGACGCACGGCTTCGGCTTCGACCTGCTTGGCTTCGGCATCGGCTCGGGCCTGAACGGTGCGGATTTCTTGCTGCTGGCGAGCCTCCGCCTCTGCTCGATCGCGTTCCATCTCGAACACGGCCTTGTCGGCATCGGTGGTGCGACGAGTGGTTTCTTCGCGCTCGCGCTGTTGGGCGTCGTTGGTGCGAATGTGCTGATCGGCCGTGCGCTCGGTGATCTTGCGAATGCCGTCGGCGTCGAGGATGTTCTGGGGGTCGAGGGCCTCGTTCGGGGTCTGCTCGAGATAGTCGATGGCAACGTCTTCGAGCACATAGCCGTTGAGGTCCTGGCCAATGATCCCGATGATCGCGTCCTTGAACTGCTGGCGAGACGTGTAGAGGTCTTCGAAGTCAAATTCCTTACCCGCCGATTTGAGGGCCTCGGAGAATTTGGCTGCGAACAGCTCGCGCAAGGTGTTCTGGTCCGATGCGCGGGCCACGCCCACCTGCTGAGCCACCCGGATGACGGCTTCTTCGGTCTTGTCGACCTTGACGTAGAACTCGACCGCAATGTCGGCGCGCACATTGTCTTGACAGACCAAACCGTCCTTGCCCCGACGGTCGATCTGGATGTTCTTCACCGAGATGTCCATCACCTCGGCCTTGTGGATGACCGGGATCACGACCTGGCCGGTGAAGGTGACCACGACGTTCTTCCACTTGGAGACCACCAAGGCGTGACCTTGGGGAACCTTGCGGAACAGCCGGGTGACCAACAACCCAAAGGCGATGACAACAATCGCCAACACGGCGATGACGACTCCCACCGCTGTCAAGAACCCACTCATGTTTGGTCTCCCTCATTCACTTTCAAGATGTGCACTCCGATAGCGGTCTTCACTGGCCAAAGAGTTCTGAATCGAGCGCCACGCCATAGGTGCCCGTGTTGGCATCAAACGACATGAGGCGGATCATGTCACCTGGACCAAGGCCCAGGTCGGCCGTGTCGCGAATATCAATCCGTGATTCGGACCCGTCGGCCCAGCGAGCATCGGCGTAACCGAACGAGGCATCGACTCGGCCGGAACGAACTACAGCCAAGGCGCCAACGAGGTCGGCGGCGCGGGGCGCGGTGGCGGTTTCCATCAGGCGGCCCAGTGGAGGAGCGATCTTGGAACCGACGAAGAGGCCAAGGACGACGGCCACCACAAACACTGCGGCCGACCCGAGCAGGAGTCCGAGACCGCCGAGTGGGTCGAGCACGAAAAGCGCAGCCACAACTGCGGTGAACCACCCCACCAGGCTGACGAGGGTGAACACCACAAGCGGCGGCGCCCCGTGCAAGCCCAACCAGTCGAGGCCGTCGAAGTCGAACGCTTCGGACGCATCGCTGTCGATGTCGATAAAGCCGAGCATGGACACCAGCCAGAGCACGAGGCACACGGCCAGGGGCACGAAGAACACGATGGCAATCGGCGTGGTCGCCGCATCCCAGAAATCAGCCATGTTGTGTCGTGTTCTTCCCCACTGTCGCCCGTTGGTTAGCTCAACGTTGTCATGTCGTCGATGGTTCCCGCTCATGGGGCGTCAGGTCGACCAACGCTAGGTGCCGAAGTCGAGCCACCACCTGCTCATCGACCACGATCCGAATGTCGGCCGTCGCTGTTGCCCCCAAGCTCGTTCGGCCCCGCTCGACAATCGATCCCTCGATCAGGGCAGTTCCCGATGCCGGGACCGTCGCCGCGTGCACGATGATGCTCTCGGTGTGAATCCACGAGCCATGAACGATCTGGGATTTGAACAGGTGATTGGCCAGCGACGGCCACACGCTGGGATGAACCATCCCTTGGCTGTCGTAGAGGTCGAGGTTGTCGCCGGCGCGTTGGCCGTACCGCCACCACGACCCGTCAGGCCCGAGGTCGACCTCGATAGGTATGGTGTGCTCACCGTCGAGCAGGGCAGCTTCAGCCGGTGGAAGCAGGGTCGGCGCACTGCCAATACCGACGTCGATCGTGGCCTTGGCTTCGCCATCGACAACAGCTGACACGGTGGCGCCATCGGGAAGCAGTTGCACCTGGGAGCCGTCGAACACCGGGCGCCGCAGCTTGAGGTGGGCCCACCCGGATTCGAGCCAGCGAACGCCCCAGGCGGTCGCGGGCACATGTGTGAGGTATGCATAGGTGGTCACCCCTGCAACCAGGGCTCGCGGGAAGCCGGCCGCCTGGGCCCCGGCGTCGGTGTGGATTGGATTCTCGGCATGGTCGGCCAGATTGACTGCGGTGACAGACCACGGTTCGAGGCCACCCGGATCGCTCATGGCTGCACCACCAAACGGCCGACGACTTGGCGGCTGGCCAGTCGCTCGAGGGCCGAGGGAACATCACCCAGCCCAACTGCCTCGATCCGGGGCGGAACGATGTCGCCCGCTCGCAGCAGTCGAGCCAGGTCGGCGAAGGACGCTTCGGCTACATGGCGGCGCTCAGCGGTGAGGTACGACGTCCAATACAACCCGACCACGGTGTAGTTCTTCACCAGCAGGTGGTTGCCGGGGTAGGCGACGGGTCCGCCACCGGCAAACCCGATCGGGATCAGTCGTCCTTCCCAGGCCATGAGCCGTCTGGTGAGGTCGCCGAGATCGCCACCAACGGGGTCGTAGGCCACATCGACGCCGGCCCCTGAGGTGATGTCCATAACGGTGGCGTAGACGTCGTCGGCTGTGCTGTCGATCACGAAATCGGCTCCGAGACCGCGACAGAACTCGACCTTGTCAGCACCACCGGCCGTGGCGATGACCCGGGCTCCGGCGGCTCGTCCAAGCTGCACCGCAGCCGAGCCCACTCCCCCGGCGGCTGCATGCACCAACAGCCATTCGCCAGCCTGAAGCCGGGCCCGATGGTGCAGCGCCAAGTGTGTGGTTTGGTACGTCGTGAACAGCACCGACGCCACATCGTCGGCCACGCCATCAGGGATTTCGAACCATGCATGCGCCCCGAGCACTGCCTGTTCAGCGAACCCGCCGGCGGGCAAGGCGCACATGCCAACGACTCGGGTGCCAACAGCGGGGCCATCGGGCCCTGATGCGATCACCCGGCCTGCGGCTTCGATGCCTGGAGTCAGAGGCAAGCCGGGGCGTTCTTGGTAAGTGCCTCGGCACAACAAGATGTCGGCGAAGTTGATGTTCGCGGCAGACACCTCAATCGTGAGCTGGTCGCGGTCGGGCTCCAACGGTGCCATCTCGACCAGTTCGAGCACATCGCCTGGTTCGCCATGTGTCTGCGCCTGCCAACCCTGCACTGTTGTTCTCCCTTGCTCAGCCGAGCTGGCCGGTCATGTCGACAATGGCCGACAACAGGTCGAACTCGACCCAGGTGTCGGACCTC
>CAYGMW010000157.1:0-7942 GCA_964350975.1 uncultured Acidimicrobiales bacterium
CTCGTCGGGCGCTCCCTGCGGTCAATGTCACCAATGTGGTGATCGGCGACGACTCTGTGGCATTCAGTGTCGACCAGGTTGGCGTGCCGGTCTTGGTGAAGGTGTCGTACTTCCCGAACTGGACGATCGCCAAGGGTGCCGGCGAGATCTACCGTGCGACGCCGAACTATATGGTCGTCGTGCCCACCGAGACCGACGTTGTACTCGAGTACAAAGACTCAGCAGTCGAGTACGCGGGCTACGGCATGACGTTGGCTGGGGTGCTCATGTTGTTCGTATTGAGCCGGTTCGATCCTTTTGCCCGTCGCGACAACGACGACGACAATCCAGACCCAGCATTTTGGAATCGCGACCTCGACGCCGAAGTTGAGGCTGCGGTCGCGGCTGGGGGAGCAGTCGACGTGTTGGCCGACGAGGTGTCGGTTGACGAGGTGTTGGTTGACGAGGTGTTGGTTGACGAGGTGTCGGTTGACGACGGTCAGATCGTCGAGTCGGTCGATGACTCAGTGTTCGACGTGTTCGCATCGCCCGTGACTGATCAGTCTGGCACTGGCACAGACGGGCCGACTCCGCCGAGGTGAAACGTCGGCTCAGGCGGTTCTTAGCCGTTGGACTGGTGGTCACGGGGATCGATGTGGCCATCGTGGTCGCTCTGGTCGAGCTTGGCGGATGGATGTGGGTGGCCGCTGACCTGGTCGCCTTGTTGGTCGCAGGCACGGTGTCTTTTGTGGTTCACCGCCGGATCACGTTTGCCGACGACACCCATGCGTTGGTCGATCATCGACTCGACCGCTTTGTGGCCGCTGTTGGTCCGGCGTTTGTGGTCGACATGGCGATCGTGGCCGTCGGCGATGTGGTGTTCAGCCCGTCGTTGTCGGTGCTGATCGCGGTCAAGCTGGTCGCAGTTGGCTGTGCAGCAGGCGTTCGGTTGTTGCGGTATCGCCAGGTGCTCTTTGGTGCGGTGAGGGCTCGACAGGTTCCTCCGGTCGCCCGCGCGCCCGCGGCTGGTTCGCGGCGGCGGTCGGGGGTGCTGCCGGCCTTTCGGGCCGCTGACGTTATTGCTGGCTCGGTTGCTCGGCTGAGGGCCGATTTGGCCGAGCTGGGCGACGATGTCGAGATCGTCATCGTTGACGACGGGTCTGGTGACAACACCGCCGCCGCGGCCCGCGGTGCCGGCGCCGACCTGGTGGTCGAGCTGACCAAGAATCAGGGCAAGGGCGGGGCCGTGAGGGCTGGCATGTTGGCCGCTCACGGACGTACCCGGATCTTCACCGATATCGATCTCGCCTACCCGCCCTATCAGCTGCTTGAGTTGTTGGCTGCCGTCGAAGCTGGTGCCGATGTGGTGGTGGGTTCTCGACGCCACAGCGACACGACGACGGTTCGAGGTGCCCGCCGGATCCGCGAATTGGGTTCGCTGGTGTTCAACCTGTTCACCCACGTGGTGTTGCTGGGCCACTACCGCGACACCCAGTCGGGGCTGAAGGGTTTTCGGGCCGACGCCGCGGAGCTGATTTTCTCGCTCACCAAGATCAACGGCTTTGCCTTTGATGTTGAGGTGTTGCACCTCGCTGAGCGCTATGAGCTGACGCTGGTCGAGCTCCCGGTGGTTCTTGACAATATTGACGAGTCAACCGTCAGTTTTGCCGCCGACACGGTTCGAATGATTCGCGACGTCTTCCGCGTCCGCCGATGGTCTGCCCTTGGTCTCTACGACATCGGTGAAGCCAGCGATCGGGCGGTCGACCAAAAGCACGAGCGTTGGTTCTGATCCCAGCGTTGCTTGTTCTCCCCTCGATAGATTGACCACTCGATGACTGCATCCCAGCCCAGCACCACGCCCATCTCGATGGACCGCCTCGACCAGATCGTCAAGGCCTACGACATTCGAGGCACGGTTCCTGACCAGATGGACGCCGATCTGTGTCGTGGTATCGGAGCCGCGTTTGCCGCCTTTGTTGGCACCGACGAGATCGTGGTTGGTCGCGATATGCGACCCGACGGCATCGAGTTCGCCGCGGCCTTCGCTGAGGGAGCGATGTCTCAGGGGGTCAATGTGATCGACATTGGTCTGGCCTCGACCGACATGTTGTATTTCGCCGCTGGTTCGCTCGACCTCCCCGGCGCGATGTTCACCGCGTCGCACAACCCGGCGGGCTACAACGGCATCAAGCTGTGTGGGGCCGGTGCCAAGCCGATCGGCGCCGAGTCCGGACTCATGGACATCAAGGCCATGGCGTCGGCTGGCGTGCCTGCTACTGGCCAGGGCACCCGCCGCGAGGTCGATCTTTTGCCCGCCTTCGTCGACCATGTGTTGTCGTTCATCGATGTGTCGAAGCTGAGGCCGCTCAAGATCGTTGCCGACACCGCCAATGGCATGGGTGGTTATGTGGTGCCCGCGGTGTTTGCTCGGCTGCCCTTTGAGCTTGAGATCCTCTTCGAGGAACTCGATGGCACCTTCCCGAACCATCCGGCCGACCCCATCCAGCCAGAGAACCTGGTGTCGTTGCAGGCCCGGGTGCTCGAAACCGGCGCTGACATTGGCCTGGCATTCGATGGAGACGCCGACCGGGTGTTCCTGGTCGACGAAAAGGCCCAGCCCATTTCTGGTTCGCTCACCACGGCGATGGTGGCCAAGTCGGTGCTGGCCCAGACCGGTCCTGGCCCGATCATCCACAACCTGATCTGTTCGAAGTCGACTGCCGAGGTCATCGTCGAAGGCGGTGGCACCCCCGTGCGCACCAAGGTCGGCCACTCCTACATCAAGGCCGTCATGGCCCAAACCGGTGCTGCGTTCGGTGGCGAGCACTCAGGTCACTACTACTTCCGCGACAACTGGCGTGCCGACTCGGGGCTCATTGCGGCGATGTTTGTCCTCGAACAGCTGTCGGTGGCCAACCAGCCATTGTCGGAGATCATCGCTCCGCTCGACCGCTATAGCGCCTCTGGCGAGATCAACACCAGGGTGTCTGATGCGGCGGCCGTCATCGAGCGTGTGGCGACCACCTATCCTGACGCCGCTCAGGATCGTCTTGATGGTCTCACTGTCGACTTTGGCGACTGGTGGTTCAATCTGCGTTCGTCAAACACCGAGCCGCTGTTGCGACTCAACCTCGAAGCGGCGACCCCTGAACAGGTCGCGGCGCGGGTTGCTGAAGTCACCGCCCTCTTCAATCTGTAAACCAGCCGCTACCGTGGCCAACACACCGACCCAGGAGACCTCTGTGGCGCTCGATCCGAAACTGCTCGACATCCTTGCGTGCCCCGAAGACAAGGGCCCCTTGTTCTACTTCGAGGACGAGTCGAAGCTGTTCAACCCCCGGCTCGGGCGGGTGTACTCGATCGACCAGGACATCCCCATCATGCTCATCGACGAGTCGACCACGGTCGATGCCGCCGAATCGGAGCGTTTGGTGTCCAAGGCCGCAGCCAACGGTATCGAACCAACGTTTACGGTTTAGTGCTTGGTTCGCTACCCTCACGGGTGGCACTCCACACCAGTTGGTTGCGGATCACTGCTTCTCGTGAAGTATCGGTCTAGGGCAGACGCCGAAGTGCCGACAAGATAACTACCAACGTTGATGTGGAGATCACTGTGTCTGAACTACCCCCCGTCCTTCCCGCGGACGGATTCAAGGTGGCCGATCTGAGCCTGGCTGCCGCCGGTCGCAAACAGATCGAGCTTGCCGAAGTCGAAATGCCCGGCCTGATGGAGCTTCGGGCTCGCTTCTACGACACCAAGCCCCTGGCTGGAGCCCGAATCATGGGCTCGCTGCACATGACGGTGCAAACCGCTGTGCTCATCGAGACCCTGGTCGATCTCGGCGCCGACGTGCGCTGGGTGAGCTGCAACATCTTTTCGACCCAGGACGAGGCTGCGGCCGCGATCGCTGTCGGTCGCCAAGGAACCGTCGATGCCCCTCGTGGCACGCCGGTGTTTGCTTGGAAGGGCGAGACCCTCGAGGAGTACTGGTGGTGCACTGAGCAGGCCCTTCGTTGGCCTGGCGAAACCGGCGCCAACCTGATCCTCGACGATGGTGGCGACGCCACCATGTTCGTGTTGCTGGGTGCCAAGTTCCAGCTGGCCGGCGAAATCCCCAGCCCCGACAGCGCCGATTCGCCTGACGAAGAAGAGATCTACAAGCTGCTGCACAAGATCGCAGCTGAGAACCCGATCGATTTCGTCGCCATGCGCGACGGCATCCGTGGTGTGTCTGAAGAGACCACCACCGGTGTGCACCGTCTCTATGAGATGGTCGAGCGGGGCGAGCTGGCCTTCCCGGCCTACAACGTCAACGACTCGGTCACCAAGTCCAAGTTCGACAACCTTTACGGCTGCCGTCACTCCCTGATCGATGGTCTCAACCGGGCCACCGACATCATGATCGGCGGCAAGGTGGCCTTCGTTGCCGGTTACGGCGACGTCGGCAAGGGTTGTGCCCAGTCGCTGCGTGGCCAAGGTGCCCGAGTCATCGTGTCCGAGGTCGACCCCATCAATGCCTTGCAGGCTGCGATGGAGGGCTTCTCAGTTGACCGCATCGAAAACGTCGTGGGTGAGGTCGACATCTTCGTCACCACCACCGGCAACAAGGACATCATCTCGGCTGACCTCATGTCGAAGATGAAGCACAACGCCATCGTGTCCAACATTGGCCACTTCGACAATGAGATCGACATGGCCGGCCTCGAGCGCATGAGCGATGTTCAGCGTCGCAACATCAAGCCCCAGGTCGACGAGTTCGTGTTCCCATCGGGCAACTCGGTCATCATCTTGGCCGAGGGTCGCCTCATGAACCTTGGTTGTGCCACCGGCCACCCCAGCTTCGTGATGTCGATGAGCTTCACCAACCAGGTGCTGGCGCAGATGGAGTTGCATGCCAACGCTGACAATCTTGAAAACAAGGTGTACTTGCTTCCGAAGCACCTTGATGAGGAAGTGGCTCGCCTGCACCTCGACAAGCTGGGCGTGAAGCTCACCCAGCTGAGCGATTCACAGGCGAAGTACCTGGGCGTGCCGGTCGAAGGACCCTACAAGCCCGATCACTACCGCTACTAGAGAGCGCTCGAGCCAGTGTGTTGCTGGCTCGGTTGAGTCAAAAACGTGACCCCGACCCTGCTTCGGCAGCGTCGGGGTCACGACGTTTTGGGGCATGATTCCGGCAATGAAGATCACCCATGACAGCGTTGGTTCGGTCGTGTTGCCAGGACGCGGGGACACCCACGTCGTGGAGCGGGTGCGGGTCGACAATGGCCGGTTGGCCATCGAGGTCTTGTCACTCGGTGCCCATCTCGCCGGGGTGTGGTTCCCTGACCGCGACGGCGGCCGTGAGTCGAACCTCACTCGTTCGCTGCCATCGCTGGATGCCTATGCCAACCCCGACATCAACAAGGGGTATGGCTCGACCATTGGCCGCTACGCCAACCGGATCGCAGGAGCAGCCTTCGACCTCGATGGCCACCGGTACAACGTCATTGCCAACGAGGGACCGAATCAGCTCCATGGCGGCCCCGACCACTTCGGTTTCCGGCCATGGTCGATCGAAGCCACCGACGACGGCGCTCGCTGTCGGTTGATCTCACCCGACGGCGATCAGGGCTTTCCCGGCACGGTCACTGTCACGGTCGACTATGTCGTCGATGGCGACGCCCTCGAGATCCGCTACGAGGCCACGACCGACGCTCCAACCGTGGTCAATCTCACGAATCACGCGTACTGGAACCTCGCTGGCAGCGACGACGCGAGGTCACACGTGCTTCAGGTCGTGACCGATCGGGTGCTGATGGTCGACGAGGCCAGCATCCCGACCACCCTCGTGTGGGTCGACGATGTTCCCGGGTTCGACCTGCGCCAACCGGTCCCACTCACCGAACGGCCCAACGGTTTCGATCACTGTTTCGTCGGTGCTTCGCTCGTGCCGCCAGTCGCGGAGATCAGGGCCGTGCTCGCCGACCCAGCATCGGGACGCACCATGATCGTCACCACCGATCAGCCGGGTTTGCAGGTGTACACGGCCACCTTTGCCGACCCGCCATACAGCGCCGTGTGCCTCGAAGCCCAGCTGTTGCCAGACACACCGAATCGGCCCGATTTCGGCTCGGCCGTGCTGCGCCCAGGTCAGACGTACCGCCAGGTCACACGCCACGAATTCGCGGCGAGGTGACCCGTATCGCTACGGTCACGGCATGAATCTTGAGGGCAAGGTCGCAGTCATCACTGGAGCAGCAAGTGGAATCGGTCTGGCCATGGCCCATCGATTTGCCCAAGCGGGCATGCATATCGTGATGACTGACATCGAGCCGGACACCCTGGACGACGCTGCTCACGCGGTGTCAGGCCACGGCACCAGCGTTGAGGCCGTGGTGTGCGATGTTCGCTCTGAAGATGCTGTGGCCCAGGCCGTCAAGCACGCAGTGGCCCTCGGCGGACTCCACATCATGTGCAACAACGCTGGCGTGAGCTCTGGCGGGCCCATGTGGGAGATCAGCGAGGCTGACTGGACGTGGAACGTCGAGGTCAACCAGATGTCTGTGGCACGCGGGATTCGCCACGCGGTGCCGGTCATGATCGAACAAGGCGAAGGCCATGTCATCAACACCTCGTCGATGGCGGGCATCACCTCGATGCCGTCAACGGGTGCCTACACCGCGTCGAAGCACGCGGTGGTCGCAATGTCAGAGGTGTTGCACCACGAATTGGCCCTAGCTGGCCACAGCGGTATCGGCGTGTCGGTCCTGTGCCCGGGCTGGGTGGCCACGAACCTGATGGAAAGCGACCGCAACCGGCCCGGAGGCAAACGCCCCGAAGCCGACCCGGCGACGGTCAGCCCTGAACAAGCGGCGTTTCGCGAAGCGCTGCTTTCGGCGTTTCATGCGGGCAAGGAGCCAGCTGAGATCGCCGACATGGTGCACGACGCAGTGATTGCTCGGCGGTTCTGGATCATCACCCACGACGACTGGTTCCCCGTCGCGGTTGGCCGAGCTCAGGACCTCATCGACCAGCGCAACCCCGAAACCCGTTTCTGGCCCATGTAGCACCAGCTGCCTCCCGTTCTGAATGCTGATTTTGTTCATATTGACGAAAATCAGCATTCAGAACGGGAAGGTTCGGTTAGCTCGGTACCCAGTTGCTGTGGAAACCGAACGGCACCCGTTGAGGCAGGGTGATGACCGCTACCGGCTCTGACGCGAAGTCTTGGGCGTCGATGATGACAACCTCGCCGGTGTCGGCATCGACGTTGTAGGCATAGGCCATCACCCAGCCGTCGTCTTCGGCGGTGGCACCGGTGCGGGGCACAAAGACGCCTTCGAGGTGCTGGCGGTTGTCGTTGGCCTGAACCTGGGTCTCGCCCGTGGTCAGGTCGTGCTTGAACAAGGCGTGGGGTAGCAGCCGGGCCGCTGAGCTCGCCGCGTACCCGAACTGATTCGGCTTTCCGAACAAGGTCTCGTTTTGGCGGGGGAACTCCTGGCCTCGGTCTGAGACCGTGACTGCAGACGACGTCCGCGTCGTTGGGTTCAGGGTCCAACGCTCCAGGCGGGGACGGCCCTCGTTGGGTCCGTTCATCTCGGTGGCAAACATCTTGGGGTGACGCACTGCGTCGAGCACCACATTGCCGTCGGCGTCGTCGTATGCGTTGAGCGGGTGGAAGATGTAGCACGGGTCGATGTCGCACCAGATGACGTCGTTGGCGCCCCCGTTGCGGGGGAGCAATCCAATGCGTGCCGGATAGTCGTCCTGCCATCGGTAAGGGAGCCGGGACCCGGCGGCCGCGGCCTCCATGTCGAACGCCGTGGGCAGATCGAGGATCAAGATGAAGCGGTCGGTGAAGGCCATGTCGTGAATCATGGGCGACCCGGTCGTGGGCACGTCGACGGTGTGATTGACCCGCCCGTCGGTGCCAATGCGGATGTACTGCACCTGGTTGCCCCACCCCCAGAAGTAGGC
>CAYGMW010000158.1:0-1075 GCA_964350975.1 uncultured Acidimicrobiales bacterium
CACGATCTGAACACCCAAGGTAGCAACCACGCGTCCGCGGCCGCGTCTGGCAACCCATGCAGGCGACGGAAACCGATCATCGACTGCTGGCACACTTGTGCATGCGCTGGATGAGATTGCTGGGTGTTGTGGCGTGCCTCCAACTAACACTCACCAGCTGTAGCGGGCCGCGATTCGTGTCAATTGACAATCCATGTGACCATCCGATCCGAGTCGTCACCTGGGATGTAGCGGAACCCGTTGTCGACGTTCCAGCATCATCTGTCGTCAAGACTGAGTTCAGCCCTTGGGACGGTCCGCTGCTCGTTGTGTCGGAAGGCGATCGGGTCGCGCTCACAGCGATCGTGAGCGAAGAGAGTCGATCCAACTACTCGGCCGACTTTCCGATCGACGGATGCACACAGGCCAGGAGAGAGCCTGCGGGTGTTGTCGTGATCGATGACTGGACCGCGAGCGAAGGTCATCCAGTGCGCTTCCGGTTCTACTCCCAGCACCACGACAACGAAACCGACGCAAACACGATCGCAGCGGCGCTGCCGCATCCGAACCCTGGTATTTCGGTCGAGCAGGGTCTCACCACGTTTCAGTTCTTGGCTCAGGGTCCGCCTGGGTGGAGTCGCAAAGAGGTCGAGATCGATCTCTCCGACGGTGTTGCCGCGGCGCTGGCCCTCGCTGGCAGCAATGCCGTGCGCCTCGAGTGCCCTGGCGCGGAGTGCAGCGAGATCGAGACTCATTCCGGGGGCGACCTCATCGAAGCTGTCACTTTCAAAGCGCGCTCGGACCGCAGCCTCGCCATCGACCCTCCGCACGTTCGCGTGGCTCAAGACGTAGCACCGTATGCGGTAGTGGTCTTGCCCTGCCTTGTGGCCATTTTCGTGTTTCTGAGGCGGCCCCGGACCTGACAGGCCCTGTTCGACCTGGGCTCGATCAAGGTCGTGGCTTGGACGAGCAGCCCGGCACCTACCGCAGTGGCAAAACGATCGAAGCCCCCGCTGGGCGGGGGCTTCGTTCAGCGCGCTCGGAGGTACTCGAAACCCCAACCTTCTGATCCGTAGTCAGATGCTCTATCCAATTG
>CAYGMW010000158.1:1085-7934 GCA_964350975.1 uncultured Acidimicrobiales bacterium
CTTGGAGTGAGACAGTGTAGATCACTCACGCACCGACATCACACCAGAATTCGAGAAGAAGTTTCTGATCAGCGCAGCCCGAGCTTGCGGGTGCAGCCCGGCCAGGCACCCCAGCCTTGGATAGCGAGCAACAACTCGCCGCGGTAGATCTGTTCTTCTCGGCTTGCTTGGTGAGGCAAACCCTCGCCTCCGACTGCCCGCCACGAGCTCGGCGCGAACTGGATACCGCCGTAGTAGCCGTTGCCGGTGTTGATGTCCCAACGGCCAGTCGATTCGCACCAAGCGAGGGCGTCCCAGGTAGCGATACGTTCCGGCGACAGACCTGCAACGAAGCGTTCGGCTTCGGTCATGATCACGTCGGAGAACACTGCGACATAGGTGCCGTCGCTGAATGCACCGACATCGATCAGGTGTCCTCGGCCGGCGCTCAGACCGAGCGCCTCGGTCCCGACCTGGCCGAAGCCATGCATGGTTCCGTCTTCGGTGGCAACCCAGTAGCCGGCGTCGGTGGAGGCAATAGCAACCACGCCGTTGGTGAGCTGCACATCGCCAAGCGAGCCATGGAAGTGGGCCGAACCGAAGACAAACACGCCACCGTCGGCGGCCACGAGGCGGTAGCCCGTATCGTCGTCGGCTTCGATGCCGATGATGTCGGCGGCAAGATCGATGGCACCGGCCGAACCGAAGAAGCCAGCGTTTCCGAAGTTGAAGACGCCACCATCAGCAGCAGCGAGCCAGTAGCCGTCAGACAGGAGTACGACGCCCACGACGGGCGATGCCAAGGGCAGGTGGGCGGCCGATCCGTAGAAGCGGGCATCGCCAAAGGCAAAGACGCCGCCGTCGGAAGCAACCAAGACGTAGCCGGCACCCGTTTCAGTGGCGGCAATGTCGACAATTGGGGCGGCAACGGTGATACCCGATAGGTCTCCGTAGTGCAGGCGCCCTCCGTGGTTGGCAACGATGCCGTGGGCATCGACGGTCCAGGCGCCGCCGTCTGGGGCGGGTGCGACGGCGACTGCTGTGGTGGTGATGATCTCGATGCCATCTGAGCTGCTCCAGACCGGAGCCTCAGCGGCAGATGTGGGCTGGGCCATCGCGAACGACGTGAGTACAAGGACAACGACCAGAACGCCGGATACGGCGCGTCGAAGTAGTGAGTGGGATGAAGTCATACGAGTCAGCTCCTGCCGCGAATCTCGTGGATGAGAACTTCGCTGGCGTCGGGGGCAGCGCAAATGGGGCGCACCCCAAAGAGGTGCCAGGCCCATTGCTGGTTGTGTTTCGTAATACAAGGGTCGACCGTTCGTCACACAAATGCAACGCGGGGCCGAAAAAACCGCTTGAGGTATTTGTCACATCACTTTGCGTAGTGGTCGCGTCACAGTACAAAACTAAGGAATCTCGTGCTCCCACCGCGCGCAGGGCAAATGACGATCAATCACGACATCAGCCGCACCAACAACTTCGACATCGTCAGGATCGTGGCCGCTCTCCAGGTCGTTTTTGGTCATGCAATCAAAGACCTTGAGGTCGAAAACGGTGCCGTCTCGTGGGTCAACGACCACATCGCAGTGCACTTCCCTGGTGTGCCGATGTTCTTCGTGCTGTCGGGGATGCTGATCTATGCGTCGTTCGCCCGCAACAGCACCAACATCAAGAAGTTCTTCTGGCATCGAGCGGTGCGGATCTTTCCCGCATTGTGGGTATGTGTCGCCATCACCGTCGCACTCATCGTCGCCCAAACACCGTTGTCACCGACCGACTTCTTCACCGATCCGAAGTTGGGAGCATGGCTTTTCGGCAGCTTCACCATCTTCCAGGCCTACACACCTGAGGTGCTTCGCCAGTGGGCGACCGGGGTGCCCAACGGAGCACTCTGGACCATTGCGGTCGAGATCGAGTTCTACGTCCTTGTGCCGCTCATGGTGTTGGTGACACGGCCGACGCTCGGTCGCTGGAAGCACCTCGTCCCGCTCGCCGCCGCGGTCTCGATCCTCATCAACGCCTTGGTCGGGTCCATCGACCCGGACTCGGGGCCTGGCAAGGTGGGCGGCGTTTTCCTTGGCACCTACCTCTACTACTTCATCATGGGCGTGTACGCCTACCGCCACTGGCCAACGGTGCGCACGTGGGTAGAGGGCAGGTTCGGCTGGTGGATCGGGGGGTATGTCGCGTACTACGTCGTGTTCAGCGACCTGCTCGGGCTGTACGAGCCGAGCTACTTCATCAAGCACCCGCTCAACCTTGGGGCTCATGTGCTGCTGGCCGGCGTCACCCTGTCAGCCGCGTTCTCGATGAAGACCCTGAGCGGGCGGGTGCTTCGCCACTACGACATCTCTTATGGCGTGTACATCTACCACCTGGTCATCATCAATGTGCTGGTGCACTACGGCCATGTCGGTAGCGCATGGAACCTTGCCGCCGCGGTTGTCCTGTCGATCGCTGCCGGGCTTGCGTCATGGGTGCTCATCGAACAGAGAGCACTGCGACTCAAAACCCGCCTCTGAGACGGCGGCCGCCCGAGCCCAGAACAACCACCGACCAGGGGCGCAAACCCCTGGTCGGTCAGTGGCGGAGAGGATGGGATTCGAACCCACGGTGACCGGAGCCACAACGCCTTAGCAGGGCGTCCCATTCGTCCACTCTGGCACCTCTCCACCCGAGATGTTGTCACATCGAGCACCCCCATGAGAACCGTTTCGGGGTTGAAGCGTTCAGCGAGGCTCGGGGTTAGGGTGCCGAAACCGTCGATGCCGCCTAGGAGCCAACATGTCGGACCAGCCCCAACCCCCAACGGTCACCTCGGTGCTGCTCGGCTCGATGGACAACATGTTCGACCAGCTGATGCAGCGCCTCGACGGCATCACCGACGCCGAGTATCTGTGGGAACCGGTCGAGGCCATGTGGTCGGTACGGCCAAACAGCGACGGAGTTGTCATCGTCGAAGGCGCTGGGGAACGAGACCTCGACCCGGCACCAGTGCCCACGATCGCGTGGCGAATGTGGCACCTGGCCATGGACTGCTTCGACGAATACACCCGACGGTTCGCGGGCGACACCGCTGATGCCCCGAACGTGTGGACAATGTCGGCCGAGGAGGCCATCGCCAACCTCGCCCAGGCGTGGTCCGCGTACCGGGCGGTGATCGACGGTCGAGATGGATGGGAAAAACTGGGGCCGAACTGGACACACTGGGCCAACCACACCGTGGCCCACATGGCGATGCACGCAAGCAATGAGCTGGTGCACCATGCGGCAGAGATCGCATTGCTGCGCGATCTGTATCGGGCCGAAGTCGGTGCGCCGAACTAGCCCGACGTTGAGGTGCGGCCGCGCCACGTCTGGCGGCTCAGCTCGAGCTTGTCCGGGTTGAGCATCGCGTGCACCCGCACTACACGACCGTCGGCGAACTCGACCTCAACAACCATGACGGGCGCCCCGTCTGCGACCAACATCAGGCCCGGAACACCATTGACCTCAACGAGCTCCAAGGTGGCACCGCTCGACATTCGACTGGCCAGAGTTGTCACGAATCGGGCCACTCGATCACGGCCAAGAATCGGGTGTCGCGCCGCTCGACGGTTGGCGCCACCGTCAGAGATCAGCACGACGTCGCCAGCCAACATGTCGCCCAACTGCCCAGTGTCCCCAGACGCGAGAGCGACGAGAAAGGCCGCTAACAGTTGCTCGGTCTCATGGGTCTGGAGGACGGGTGCCGGATCGGACCACGGGCGCTCGGCCCGAACCCGCTCTCGAGCCCGCCGAGCAATCTGGCGACAATTGGCCTCGGTGCGATCGACCATGGCCGCAACGTCGGCGTAGGACACGTCAAACACGTCATGCAGCAGAAACACAGCCCGCTCGACAGCCGAGAGCTCGTCGAGGACGTGCAAGAAGCCAAGCCGCACCGACTCGTCGAGCACCACGAGGTGAGCCGGATCAAGATCGGTCAACAGGGGCTCAGCCAGCCACGGGCCCACATAGGTTTCGCGCCGTTGCTGGGCCGAGCGAAGCCGGTCTATGCACAGGCGCGTCGTCACGGTGGTCAAGAACCCGCCGGGGTTCTCGATACCGGTCGACGGCTCGAACCGCAGCCACGCCTCCTGAACAATGTCGTCGGCGTCGGCGACCGAGCCGAGCATTCGATAGGCAAGCCCGAAGAGACGGTCGCGTTCGGCTTCGAACTGGTCACTCTCCGACTTGTGGATATCCGGCATCGACATATCCGTCGGGTTCGATTCGTAGCGCCCGGTTGAAGCGGGCCCGGCAGTTCTCCCATGCAATCAGATGCGCGAGTTCGACGATCTGCTTTTCGCTGAATCGACGACGCAGACGTTCGTCGAGGTCGTCCGTCATCACGACCGGGGTGACACTGAGCGTGTGGGCGAACTCGATCACCAGACGCTCATCGTCGTCGAGATGGGGCGAAGCCCGCCAATCGGCGACGGCGTCGATCTTGTCCTGGCTGAGACCCAGCTCACGGCCGAGTGCGGTACCGAGATCGCTTCACCAGAGGCATCCGACCAGCGAGCCAGCCCGAAGACTGGCCAGCGACTTGAGCTGAGGTGGCACACTTCGACCGAGGGCAATCCACCGCTCCATCGCGAGATTGCCGAAGAAGGTGGGCTTGTGCCGAAACGAGGCCGCCATTGGGGCTGGGATCGTCGGACCGCGCGAGAACACTCGAAGGGTTGCGAAGCGGCTCATCGCTGCCTCCATGTGTGGGCCGCAACTGCTGCTGTCAACAGCACCGCGGCGACGAGCGAGACGCTGTTCAGCGCGTCTTCGAACGACGAGAGGGCCCCGGCCGGGTGCAGCACATGAAACACCGCGTGCGGCAATACAAAGGCACCAACACCGAGCATCGCGGTGAGCGCCACCTCGCGTCGAGGGATCACCAACGCAACAGCAGCCAGGACGCCAGCGGCGAGTAAACCTGCTCCTGCGTCGGTCGCAAGATGGTCGTTGAACGGCGGGTGTGCTGCCACGAGGTGGGGCGCCCAGCCCGGGAAGGTGTCGAACCAGCTGCGAGGAGCGATCACAGCCCAGGTGCCGGCAACAAGATTCGGTACGGCCAGCAGCACCAGAGCAATACGTATCCACGCGGGGCGCTTGGTCAATGGGGGTAGCGAAAGCGTTGTCATCACCTCTGTGACGAGATGGCAGGGAGGTTTGTGACAAGGCACCCAAAACTTTCTCCGACAGTGTTGGATACAAACGCACACCCGAGACGTCGAAGGTGTTTGTGGTCAAACCAGGCGCGGTCCAACAAGGCATGGGCGTGAGAAAGGTCGAAATGGGCGGGCCAGACCAATTGCTCTCGAGTCGCGACCCGGTCGAGTTCGGTCGGATGCTGCGCGAGCACGACCGCGACCTGCGTGGCGTTGTCTGGTCGGTGCTACGCAACCGAGACGCCGTCGACGATGTGATGCAGATGGCCTACGAGAAGGCGTTCCGTTCGATCGACGGCTTCGAACACAAGTCGACCGTCAAGACATGGCTTCACACGATCTGCTATCGCACGGCCATCGATTACTCACGCCACGAAGCGCGGCGGCGCCACCTCAGCCTGGTGACGGTCGAGGAACAGCCCGCAGTCCACTCGACCAGCGACACGGCGATCGGCCGCGTCGAGCTAGCACAGGCGCTGAGCCAACTTGATGCCGAAAGCCGGTCGATGTTGACGATGACGGCCGGCCTGGGCCTGACCTATGACGAGGTCGCCGCCATCACCGGCGTGCCCCGAGGAACCGTGGCATCGAAAGTCAGCCGAGCCAGAACACAACTTCGAAAGGAGATCGAACAATGAACAACGACCCGCAGGACTACGACGACGCCACCATTGCCGCGGCCCTTCTCGATGAGTTCCCTGCACCGCAAGCGGGCTACTGGGAGAGCATCGATGCATCGCTCAGCGCTATTGCGACCGAACAACTTTCCGCGCCATCGGATACGAACCCATCCGTGATCCGTCTCACGGACATGAACGAAAAAGCACAGACCCCATTCGGATCCAGGCTCCTCACCAGGGCCGCCATCTTGCTCACCATCGGGCTCGCCATCGGCGGAGTTGCCTTCGTCGCCCAGCGAAACACCAACACCGACCCCATCGGCACAACCGATGGATCGGTCACCACGCTGGCCACGACGCCAACCTCAGAGTCAACAACCTCACAGTCACCTACGACGGAGCCGCAAACAACCACGTCGCAAACGAGCCCACCAGAGACATCGGCACCCGAAACCGCTCCCTCGACGTCCACAACCACAACTCCCGTTGGCGACCTCGCCAACGCCCAGCCGCCTCAGGTGGACAGCTTCGACCAAGAAACGTTATGGGCCGAAGGTTTCGAGCCGGTTGGGTGCTGGTTCCGCCTGCCTGACGACGGCGAAGCCTTCACCTTCTTCGGTGGATGGCAAGGCGGTCTGATGTCGATCAACGGCAAGCTGGTCACCTTTGACGCCGTTGATGGAGCCGAACCCATCGACATGTTCACCGTCGAGACCTATACGAGTGCCGACTACCGGCTCGGCCTGCTGGTCACCGGCGAGCGAGTCGAGACAAGCATCGAATCGGCCGACTGGCCAATCACCCTCACACTGGTGGCCACCGACGGGCCGCCCTTGGCATTGGACGGCATCATGGGCTGCGGGGTCTAGCGGAAGTCCGGGTTGTCCCAGACGATGAGGGCCGACCAATTGTCGGTCGCAGGATCGGCGAGGTAGTTCTCAAGAGCACACACCAGCCTGAACCCGTTTTCCATCTGGAAGGTCAGGGTCGGGTCATAGATGGCTCCCGACCGAACCTGGTCGATGTAGTCGTCGGCACTGAGTTCGTGTTTGTACTTC
>CAYGMW010000159.1:0-4210 GCA_964350975.1 uncultured Acidimicrobiales bacterium
GTGCCGGCATCCAGGTGCCGGTTGGCGATGTCACCTTGGGCCATGTGTGGAACGTGGTCGGCGAACCTCTCGATGTCCCCGCAAGCGAGGTCAACGTCACTGAGCGTTGGGGTATTCACCGTCCAGCCCCGGACTTCGATGCGCTTGAGCCATCGGCGAAGATGTTCGAAACCGGCATCAAGGTCATCGACCTGCTGACTCCGTACAAAGAGGGTGGCAAGATCGGACTGTTCGGTGGTGCTGGCGTGGGCAAGACGGTGCTCATCCAAGAGATGATTACCCGTGTGGCCACCAACCACGGTGGTGTGTCGGTGTTCGCTGGCGTTGGTGAGCGCACTCGTGAAGGCACCGACCTGTACCTCGAAATGGGCGAAGCCAAGATGGGTGCGGGCGAAGATGCCGCGACCGTGTTGTCCAAGGCTGCCCTGGTGTTCGGCCAGATGGACGAACCTCCTGGCGTGCGTCTTCGCGTTGCTCTTGCTGGCGTGACCATGGCCGAATACTTCCGTGACGTGCAGGGCCAGGACGTGTTGTTGTTCATCGACAACATCTTCCGCTTTGTTCAGGCCGGCTCTGAGGTTTCGACCCTGCTTGGCCGCATGCCATCAGCCGTGGGCTACCAGCCCACCCTTGCCGACGAGATGGGCGAACTTCAGGAACGCATCACCTCGACCAAGGGCAAGTCGATTACGTCGCTGCAGGCCGTGTACGTGCCCGCCGACGACTACACCGACCCGGCTCCGTTCACCTCGTTCACCCACTTCGACGGCACGACCGAACTCAGCCGTGACATTGCGGCTCTGGGTATCTACCCAGCAGTCGACCCGCTGTCGTCGACCTCGACGATCTTGTCGCCTGAGGTTGTTGGGCAGCGTCACTACAACGTTGCTCGTCGGGTGCAGGAGATCCTGCAGCGATACAAGGAACTTCAAGACATCATCGCGATTCTTGGTCTCGACGAGTTGTCCGAGGAAGACCGCATCACCGTCGACCGGGCCCGCAAGGTCCAGAAGTTCCTGTCGCAGCCGATGTTCGTGGCTGAGGTCTTCACCGGCCAGGCTGGCATCTTCACCTCGGTCGAAGACACGATCGATTCCTTCGAAGCCATCGTCAACGGCGACCTCGACCACCTGCCAGAGCAGGCGTTCTACATGGTGGGTAATGCTGAGTCCGCCATCGTCAAGGCTCGCGAACTGCAAGAGAGCGTCTGATCCGGATCTACGGATCTGACGGCTGAGGTCTCCAGATGAATGTCGAACTTGTCTCACCCGAGACCGTGCTGTGGGCGGGCGAAGCAACTCAGGTAGTTGCCCGCACCCTTGATGGCGATATTGCCTTCCTCCCAGGTCACGCACCCTTCATCGGCGCCTTGGCAATCGGTGCGGTGCGGGTGTGGCCAACTGAGGGCCCAGTGGTCACGTTTGCTGTTCATGGGGGCTTTGTCGAGGTCAGCGGCTCGTCGGTGTCGGTGTTGTCCGACGTCGCCGAACTGTCGACCAACATCGACCAAGAACGGGCCAAGCGAGCACTCGCCGCCGCCCAAGCAGCCGTTGCCGCCGATGAGAGCAATGTCGCTGCGGGCGAGGCCCTTCGTCGGGCCATGGTGCGCCTCAGCGTCGCTGGCGTGACCAGCGACGCCCACTAGGCCTACTGGCCCGAGCTACTGGGTGAGGAACTCCAACGCGTCGCCGTCAAGGCGTCGGTAGTAGCACCCGGGACGGGTCCGACCATCGGCGTCTTGAGCGTGGCATGCCCGGCCAGAGGTGCGACTCACGAGGTACAGCAGCGAGTTCTGTTCGCAGTTGACCCGAACCTCAACGAGGCGAAGCGTGTCGCCCGAGGTCGCGCCCTTGTGCCACCGCTCCTGGCGCGACGTGCTGAACAGGACCACGTCGCCCGTGCGCCTGGTCTCGTCGAAGCCGGCTCGGTCGGTGTAACCAACAAACAGCACGTCGCGTGTCGTGTGGTCTTGCAGAACCACGGCCATGACAGGTTCGACGGACTGGCCCACGGCCGCCGCCTTGCCCCAGTCGAGGCGCAGTTGTGTGGTGTCTTCGAGGTCGCCGCTCACGGGCGCCGAGGCTAGTAGTCGATCGACGAGTATTGCCTGAGCTTGTTCATATTGTGTTGGGCCGTGTCTCGTCGGACCGTTCCGGACTTGGAGCGCATCACCAATGAGTCGGTGATCGCCCCACCGGTGTTGAAACGAACGCCTCGGAGCAGATCGCCATCGGTGATACCGGTGGCGGCGAAGAAAACGTCATCGCTGCGCACCAGGTCATCAGCGGTGAGTACCCGTCCGATTTCGTAACCGGCTGCTTCGGCGGCAGAGCGCTCGCGCTCGTTGCGGGGCCACAGCCGTCCCTGAATGGCTCCGCCCATACACTTGAGCGCGGCCGCAGTGATGACACCTTCTGGGGTGCCGCCGATACCAATCAACAAGTCGGCGCCAGTTGCGGGGTCAGCGGTGGCGATTGCTCCGGCGATGTCGCCATCGGGAATGAGCCGGATACGGGCACCGGTCTCGCGTATTTCGTCGATGAGCGCCGAGTGACGATCGCGATCGAGCACCACCACGGTGACGTCGCGCACGTCGCGGCGTAGGGCCTCGGCGACGGCCTCGATGTTCTGGGTGGCCGATTTGGTGATGTCGATGGCGTGGGCCGCAGCCGGACCGGTGGCGATCTTTTCCATGTACACGCACGGGCCCGGGTCGAACATGGTGCCCGCCGGTGACACTGCGATGACAGCGATCGCGCCACCTCGGCCGAGTGCGGTCAGGGTGGTGCCGTCGATGGGATCGACGGCGATGTCGGTGGCGGCACCGGTTCCGTCGCCGATGCGTTCGCCGTTGTAGAGCATGGGGGCTTCGTCTTTTTCGCCCTCACCGATGATGACAACGCCGTTCATGGGAACGGTTTCCAAGACAATGCGCATCGCGTCAACTGCGGCACCGTCGGCGCCCAGCTTGTCACCTCGCCCCATCCAGCGGGCCGCAGCGAGCGCCGCGGCTTCGGTGGTGCGGACCAGTTCCATTGCTAGGTTGCGGTCGGGCTGTTCGCTTGGTCGTACGTTCACAACGACGTCTCCTTTGGGCAGAGATCTAGATCCTGCCCTGCCCCCGTCGGCAGGGCCAGTATCGGGCTGAGGTCTTCAGACTCTGTTCGTGCTCGCGAGGCTATGGCTCGGGACGGGCGTCCGGGTAGATTCACAGGCTGTGATCGTCGCCGAATTCGAGGTCTGGCACTCCCGACCCGTTGCTCCAACGCGGCGAGTCGCGATCTCGGGCGGCATGCTCCCCGTCGACCCCGCACCTGGGTACGGGGGCCTTCTGCTGGCAGGGATTGTGGCGTCGTACATGTGCAATCTCGATGACGAGCTTGCCGAGGATCTTGCAGGCCTCATCCATGAAGTGGGGGCTGGTCGGCGCGTTCCGCAGCCGGTGTTGCGCCACCGACTTCAGGTCGATCGGATCGGCCTGTCGAGCTCGGTCCACCGTCTTCGGGCCCAAGACAACACCCTGGTGATCGACCTCGCCGAGGACGCTCCGCCGCTGCCCCAAATTTTGGCCGCGGTGTATCGAGTGGGCCAGATGGACGGCGCGACTCGCCGGTCGGTGATGACGCTGGTGCGGTCGGCAACTGCGTGGACGAGTGGGCCGAGCCCGGACATCATTGGTTGGCTCACGGGTGCCGATCAGGGACGTATCCCGCTGATGGCGACGCTTGACCCAACAGCATGGGCCCTTGACGTGTTCGGCTTGGATGTGACGTCGAACAACAAGCGTGCAATCCAGCGACGGTTTCGCTCATTGCTGCGCGAGGCCCACCCCGATCATGGTGGCGACATCACGCTCGCAGCTGCCGAGATCGAGCGGCTGAACGCTGCCCGTCAGATCCTGCTCGCACGCGGCGCATGAAGCACTGCACATCGGGCACCCTGGTGCCGATGGAGTTGTTATGAGTCTCAGCCCAGATGCCACCCGTCACGTCGATGTCCTCGTTGTGGGCGCCGGAATTGTTGGCCTTGCTACCGCCCTGAGGCTGATCGAACAGCGACCCGACGCGTCGATCGCCATCATCGAAAAGGAGTCGGCGGTTGCGGTCCATCAGACCGGGCACAACTCTGGGGTGCTGCACTCGGGTGTGTACTACAAGCCGGGATCGCTCAAGGCGAAAACCGCAGTGGCTGGCCGGGCTTCAATGGTCGA
>CAYGMW010000159.1:4310-7921 GCA_964350975.1 uncultured Acidimicrobiales bacterium
ATGGCCCGTCTGGTAGTCGCAGCGGGCGGACAGATCGAGTTCGCGACCACCGTTGTTGGCATCTCTCGTCGGGCTGGCCGTTCTGAAGTCTCCACCACCGGTGGCGACTATTCGGCCCGGTTGGTGGTGAACTGCGGCGGGTTGCGTTGCGACCAGGTTGCGGCGTCTGATGACGGATTCTCCGACCCCGACAGCACCCACATCGTTCCGTTCAGGGGCGAGTACTACGAGATTCGCGGCGCACGTCGCTCCTTGGTGCGCAACCTGATCTACCCAGTTCCGGATCCGAGCTTTCCGTTCCTTGGGGTGCACCTCACCCGGATGATGGACGGTTCTGTCCACGCTGGACCCAACGCAGTCTTGGCGCTCGCCCGTGAGGGGTACCGCTGGCGCGACGTGTCGTTGTCGCAGGTTCGGGCCCACGCCACCGACAAGGGCCTGTGGAAGCTCGGGGCCAAGTACTGGAAGACCGGTGCCGGCGAGGTGTGGCGCTCGGCCAATAAGCGGGCCTTTGTGTCTGCATTGCAGCGGCTGGTGCCTGAACTCGTCGCTTCAGACCTCGAGCGTTCGCCCGCTGGTGTCAGGGCCCAGGCGCTGCGGCCGACGGGCGAACTCGTCGACGACTTCGCCATTGTCGACAGCGAGGCCGCGGTCCACGTGCTGAACGCCCCATCACCAGCGGCCACTGCGTCGTTGGAGATCGGCTCGGCGATCGTCGAGCGCATCTTGCCCCGATGGTGAGCCCGAACCCCGTTGGGGTTGCTGGAGTGGTGCTCACGCCCGGTTCCGGCGGTTTGGCTGACCATCCGACCCTGGTCGCGATTGAGCAGCGTTTGGTCGGCCATGGCATTTCGGTGCTGCGATATGACTTCGAGTATCGGCGGGCCGGAAAACGTTCGCCGGGCCGAGCCGATCGACTGGTGGGCGAGATGGTCGAAGTGATCGAAGGGTTTGCCACCGAACTTGGCGTCGACACCACCGCGATTGTCGCTGGTGGGCGCAGCATGGGTGGACGAGTCTGTTCGATGGCCGCGGCCGGTTCGCTCGCGGATCCACGAGCTCCAAAAGTCGCGATCGGTGGACTGGTCTTGTTGAGCTATCCGCTGCACCCGCCCGGAAAACCCGACCGGTTGCGGGTCGATCACTGGCCCAACATCACGGTTCCGACCCTGTTCGTCTCAGGCAACAACGATCCGTTCGGCCTACCAGCGACGTTCGACGAACATCTAGGTGAGCTGAACGCGCCGGTGTCGACGGTCTGGTTGAACGGTGGGGCCCATGACCCGAAGCGTCAGGACCATCGGCTCGCCATTGTGGATGCGGTCGAATCGTGGATCATGCCTGGGGCCGATCGACCGGATTGATGTCGTCGAGTTCGCGGCGGGTGGTCTCTGGCAGCCACCACATAGCGAAGACGACGGCAGCGATAGGCCCGAGCCAGAGCAACCCAATGACTCCTCCGAGGTTGCCCCAACGATCGCTCAACCAGCCGGTGGTGAGCAGGCCGACCATGGCGCCGGCAACCCCCGACGTGGTCACCCACGCGACGGCCTGGTTACGCACCCGAGATGGGAACAGCTCGGCTCGATAGACCCCGAGCGCGGGTAACAGGCCGCTCGAGATGATCGCCGCGACCAACGCCAGCACCCACATGGCGACACCGGAGGTGTTGAACACTGCAGTGAGCGCGCCAAGACCGACAATGGCGGCAACGGCGAGCACGACCTTGCGTCCGAACGAGTCCGCGATTCGCCCCGCGATCAGGAGCCCGATTCCGCCCGGCGTGGCCGTGGTAGTGACAAAAAGGCTGATCTGAGCAGCCGAGAAGTTTCGTTCGTCGCGGAGGAACTCGTTGCGGAACTGGTCGACGGGCGACAGGTACAACGTGATCAGGAAGCTGATCAGCATCAGCCCGAGCAGCTGGGCCCGGTAGTCGCGCAGATGTACGTCGATGGCACCGGCTCCGAACCAGCGACTCTCGGGCAAATGGACGGCGAAGCTTCGGGCGAGGGGGAGAGCGAGGGCCGGGACGAGCAGCACCACGCGCCAGCCTTCGCTCCCGACATCAGCGAGCGGTAACACCCACAGGACCATGCCAGCCCCGAGCGCGGAGGCCATACCCAGCACGCTGAGGGCATAAGCCCGCGACCCAGACGGCATCTCCTCGACGGCGTACACGACAATGACCGTTCCGAGGGCCGCGCTGAAGGTTCGAGCAACGAGTTGGGCCCCGACGAAGACTTCCAGGGTGGGCGAGAAGGCTCCGGCGATCGAGGCGAGGGATCCGCCTGCGGTGGCCACGATGGCTATGAGTCTTCGGCCTCGCCGATCGGCGAGCACGACGAGGGCGACGGCCAGCAGGGGACCAATGCGCACGATGCTGCTCACCACACCTTGCCCGGTGCGGCTCAGGTCGAAATCGTCGGCGGCGAATGTCAGTAGCTGGGCGAAGGTATTGCCGAGAAACCCAGTGAGCAGCGCAGCGGCTGCGAGGGTGCCGATGACGCTCGAGGCGCGGGCATCGAGACGCTGGCTCGGGGCCCACCATGGCTGGCGCGTTGAGGTGCGGTGGTGGCGAAGGGCATGGCGTACTGGCAGCGCGTAGGCCCACCGAAACCAGGGAATTGCCAAGCGGTAGGTGATGTGTTCGCTGACCGATGACGTGGCTGGGTGGCGTTCAACGCGACGCTCATAGGAGCTGAACGGACCCTCGGCGAGACCGAAGGTTCCGGGCCCGTGTTCGACCTCGGCAACGACGTCGTTTCGGGGCGCGAAGAGCCAGCTGAGATCGTCGTCGTGCGTCGCGACATGGTTGATTACCAGCCGACTCATCGACCTGGTCTGACGTTGGGCATTCGAAGCAACATACTTGTGCGGTGGAACACATCGTCGTACACGAGACATCTGGTCTGAATGGCCGCATTCCCATCGCCGGAGCGAAGAACTCGGTGCTCAAGTTGATGGCGGCGTCGCTGTTGGCCGAGGGCGAGTTCGTTCTGCACAACGTTCCGAACATTGTCGACGTCCGCCTCATGGGAAACCTGCTTGAGGCCATGGGTGTCGAGGTCGATTTGGCACCACCCACCTGTCGTCTGCGCGTCCCGGCCGATGTTGGCATCGAGGCGCCATATGAGCTCGTCGAAAAGATGAGGGCCTCCATTGTGGTGTTGGGTCCATTGCTTGGTCGTTATGGCCGAGCGCGGGTCGCTCTGCCCGGCGGGGACGACTTTGGGCCGCGGCCGATCGATATGCACCTCAAGGCCCTAGAAACGCTCGGGGCCTCCTTTGAGACCCAACACGGTTACATCGAGGGCCGCGCCGACCAGCTGAGCGGAGCTGAAATCTTCCTTGAGTACCCGAGCGTTGGAGCAACCGAGAACGTTCTGTTTGCTGCGGTGCTTGCCAAGGGTCAAACCGTGATCGAGAACGCAGCGCGCGAACCCGAAATCGCCGACATTGCTGAGTTTTTGAACCATATGGGCGCCCATGTTCGTGGCGCCGGTACCTCGACGATCACCGTGGAGGGTGTTGAGCGTCTCCACGCTGTGGAGCATCACGTGATCGCCGACCGCATCGAGACGGCGACCTACCTGGCGTGCCTCGGGGTTGCC
>CAYGMW010000160.1:0-3449 GCA_964350975.1 uncultured Acidimicrobiales bacterium
GGCAGCGGTAGCGCCTCGCAGCACACGCCGATTCGCATGACGGCTTCCATGACCTTCAATAACTAGACCGAGCCTCGGGCTCAACCACCACACGGGTGCGGATTGGCAAATCGCCGATCCGCACCCGTTGTGCGTTGTGGCCGGCTACTTCGAAGCGAGGTAGCTGTCGCGCAGGTCGCGCTTCAAGATCTTCCCCGAAGCGTTGCGGGGGAGCTGCTCGGTCACGAGCGTCACGATGGTCGGGACCTTGAACTTCGCCAAACGCTCGCCGACGAAACGCTGCAGTTCGCCGGCGTCGAGGGTTGCGTCGGGCTTCACCATGACATGGCAGGCCAGCTCTTCGCCGAGACGATCGTCGGGAACCCCGTATACGGCAGCTTCATACACCGCTGGGTGTTCGTAGATCGCAGCCTCGACCTCGGCGCAGTAGATGTTTTCGCCACCGCGCAGGATCATGTCCTTGGCCCGGTCGCTGACGTAGACGAAACCCTCGTCGTCGATGCGTCCAATATCTCCGGACTTGAGCCAGCCATCGACCAGGGTCTCCGCCGTTGCCTCAGGCCGGTTCCAGTAGCCGCGGATGAGCGATGGGCTTCGGAACCAGATCTCGCCGGTTGACCCGGGCTCGAGCACTCTGCCGTCGGGGTCGGTGACCCGTAGGTCCATGATGGGCACGGGGCGCCCAGTCGAGGTGGGGTGGGCGAGGAAGTCGTCGCCGCTGTTTTGAGGGCCATAGGCGTTGGTTTCAGTCATGCCGTAACCGAGCCCCGGACGGCCCTTGCTGAAGTTGTCCTCGATGCGGCGCACCAGCTCAGGAGGCATCGGTGCGCCACCACCGCCGACCGATGTCAGGCTCGACGTGTCGCGATCAGCAAAGGTCTCGGCTTCGAGAAGATCCCACGCCATAGTGGGAACGCCGACAAAGTTGGTGACCTGCTCGCGTTCGATGAGTTCAAGAGCTCGGTTTGGTTCCCACTTGAACGTCATGACGAGCTTCGCCCCGCTGACGAACGACCCCAGCATCACTGGGACGAGGCCGGTGACGTGGAACAGCGGCACACACAACATGAACGCGGTCTGGGGTGACGGTGTTCCGTCGTCAACCGGAGGTTCACGCAGTGCCCCGACTGCCCCTCGGGCAGCAAAGGCCATCAGCGCGCTGAGCACGGCGCGGTGTGTCGACACCGCACCCTTGGGATGGCCGGTGGTGCCTGACGTGTACAAGATCGTGATGTCGTCGTCCGGGTCGATGTCGACCTCTGGCATCGTTGCCCCGGGCGTCAGAATGTCCTGAAGGAGCAGCGCGCCTGGTCGAGGTTCGTTGGCGCGAACAACCACGATCGTTGCGTCGATGGCACCCGCTGGCGCCGCGTTCATTCGTGTGAGGCGATCATCGTCGGCAAACACCACACGCGAGCCGCTGTCGCTGAGCGCGAAGACCATCTCATCGGTTTGCCACCACGCGTTCATCGGAACAGCGATGGCGCCAATCGACGTGATGGCTGCGAACGCTGCAATCCACTCCGGGTAGTTGCGCATGGCAATGGCGACTCGATCACCGGCAACGACCCCAAGGTCGTTCATGAGTGCGTGACCCATCTGGCCCGCCATCTCAAGCACCTGGGGCATGGTCCAGCGCTCGTCTTCGAAGACGATGAAGTCATCGGTGCGCAACGACGCGAGCGCAAAGAGCGCTCGAATGTTGGGCGGCGTTCCAGCAAAGACCTTCGTTGGCTGGCCCAGCACATCGGTCGTTGAGATCTCGAACATGGACCCTGGCGCGCACACTGCCGCGCAGGCTTCTTGGAAGGACATTGGCATGGTTGGGTTTGTAGCACCTGAAGCGACGGTGGGCCTAAGTTGCCGCCCAGCATCGGCCAAGCCAGACCAGATTTTCGCGATCAGCTTGATGCGCGACCCGAATCTGCCGACATGGAGTTGTAATATTACGGTTTCGTGACAAACGACCGAGGAGCTGTGTGATGCCAGCGATCACTAACGCACACCCAACGAGCCGCCCAATGCGGGTCCTTCTTGCTTGCCTACTGCTCGGCCTGGGCCTCGTGATGATCGCCCAGCCCGCGAGCGCAGCTCGACCAACCGAGGTGTCAGGGTGGGTGCTTGATTCCAACGGAACCGTCACCCGTTTCGGCTCCGCTCCCAACCTGGGCAACTCGACTGGGTCGGGAACGGCAGTATCGATGGTCACCAACGCGGCCGGCACCGGCTACTGGGTGCTGAGATCAACCGGTCAGGTCACCAACCATGGCACAGCACGACACTTTGGTGATCTCAGCAATATTGCTCTTTTCCGCCCGGCTGTTTCGTTGTCGCTGCTTCCCAACGAAGACGGCTACATCATTCTCGGGGCCGATGGCGGTGTGTTTGCCTTCGGTGCGGCACGATTCCAAGGCTCAGTGCCTCAGGTGTCGCCAGTAGCTGCCCGAACCACAACCGCGGTCGCCATCGAGCTCGAACCCACCGGATATCGCGTCATCCACGACGACGGCGGAGTTTTTGCCTTCGATGTGCCCTTCCGCGGCTCGATCCCCGGTGCGCTCCCGCCAGGCACCCGACTCGATCAGTCGATCGTCGATTCGGTCCCAGGACCGAACAACTCCTACGCCATGGTCGCCGCAGACGGCGGAGTGTTTGCCTTTGGCGGGTTGAGCTTCTCGGGTTCGTTGGGCGGTTCGGGACGAACTGACATCGTCGGAGCGACCACTGACGGCCTTGGCGGATACGCCATGGTGACCAAGCGCGGAACGATCACCTGGTTTGGCTCAACCCAGCGTGCCGAGTTGGCAATCGGTGGCGTCGCCGATGCCGCGGACGTCGCCATCTCCGAGGTTGTTGTTGGCGACCCGATCCCGACCACAACCACCCCGCCGACGACAACCCCGCCGACGACTAGTCCTCCGTCTTCGGGCGCCGTCACGATCTGGGGTACCCACACGGCAATGGCCACCGCGTCGGCGTACTTCCAGCCGAACTTCAACGACCAAGGCAACTGGCTGAGCCCCAACATCACCACTGGCGACGCCCTCTTGCGGCTCAACATCTCAACCAAGCCGTCGAGTTTGGCCGTCGACATCCAGGTGTGTGGTTGGCAACTCATCAATGGAACGAACTTCAGCGGCGGGTTCAAAGAAACCTGCTCTCCAAAGACGCGATTCACCGACGAGACCGATGGCACAATCACGATCAATCTGGGTCCTCCAGCGGACTGGTGGAAGAAGAACGGCGAATTCCCATGGAACAAGGGGCCAGACGTGATGCGTCTCATGATCAAAGACGCTGCATCTCAGAAACTCCTCATGTCATCGACGTGCGGCAGCGCCTGTTTCTCAGGTCCGGGCCCGATCTCTGATCACCTGCCCATCACCCTGACCGCGTCGCTGACGTTCAATAACTGACGCAAGCCGGGCAATAACTGACGCAAGCCGGGC
>CAYGMW010000160.1:3549-7918 GCA_964350975.1 uncultured Acidimicrobiales bacterium
GTCGCTGACGTTCAATAACTGACGCAAGCCGGGCAATAACTGACGCAAGCCGGGCTGGACTAGATCCTCACCGATCCATGCTCAGCCCGTTCGTCAGCATGTTCGTAGTCGTGATCTTCGGCAAACGCGATGGCATCGGCCCCGTACAGCGAGGTTCGCATACGCACCCGTTGATCGGTCGACGAGGCCATTGCAGCGTGCATCAACTCATCCACGCTGCCGTAACGGGCTAGCCGCATCAGGATCGCAATCGTCGGGGTCACCATCTCCATCGCCCCGGAGCGAAGGCGATCCAAAGCCTGGAGAGGCGACATCCAATCGAGATCGATCGCCTCGCTGTCATCGGGCGAAGGAGTCTGCCCCGAGGGCATCGGGGTCACGAAAAACCTGGTGTCGTAGCGGCGGGGAGCGCCGAACGGGGTGATAAATCGGCCAATGTAGGCAATGGTCGCCGCATTAAAACGGGTGGCCGTGGACGACGTTGCAGTGGCGAAGTCAGCCCGACCCGAGTTGAGCTGCTCACGCCAACTGGGCACGCGATGACTGTCGAACCAGCTGCGATGGGCATCGGCACCGAGCACAATGCCGGCTTCTTCGACGGTCTCACGCACGGCCGCGACCCAATGGGCTGCGGCCTCATCGGGCGGCAGATCCATCTGCCCCACCACGCGGTCGAGGCCGTCGAAGGCCTGCAGCACACTGGGATGGGCGTCATCGTCGTCGACGGCACCGCCTGGGTACAGCCACATATTTGGCACGAAGATCGATCGTGCGTTGCGACGCAACAGCAGGACTTCGAGATGGGGCGCATCGCGCGTAATGACGACCGTCGAGGCCCGCTTGATCGGGACCGACGACGGGTCGAAGTCAGGCGGTAACTCGCGCCGCATCAGCGACGGCGAGACCCACGGAGTCGTGCCGGTGTCATCCAGCGGACGCGGCCTCAAGGCGAGCCTTGCTGGCTGCCAACTGCTCAGCGGACACTTCGGCGATCTCGTCGATCTCCTGGGTGGTGAACCCAGCCATCTCCCGGAAGCGGCGGGCCAACTTGATGGCCGCGTCGGGTGAGTCGCCTCGTTGGCCGCCGAGGGAGAAGATGCCGTCGACCACCCGCTGGAATTCAAGGGCTGCGTTGCGGCGCTCGATGTCGTTCTTGGTGACCTCGCGGAGCCACTTTGAACCCATCTTCACGTGGGTGACCTCGTCGGCCAGCATCCAGTCTTCGCAGAAGAACATGATGGGGTCGCCCATGGTCTCACCGAAGTCACGCATATTGTTGAACACGTCGATGGCGAGACCCTCAAGCGCCCGGTTGACACCGCACAGCCGAAACACCGGGTCGTCGTGGCACGCAGCTTCGAACAAGGTGGTGTACTCGGTGTGTTCGCCGATTTCGGCGCCCATGTGGTCGTTGAGAATGATGGCGATCTCGCAGTGGCGGGCTTCGTCCCAGCACTGGCGGGCCATGTCGAGCTTCAGCTCAAAGGGAACCTCTTCGGTGCTGAAGTCGAACGCAGTTCGACCTGCGCCTTCGAGGGCTTGGATCTCGCCGACGAAAATGCCGTGCATCTGGCGTCGGGCTCGTTCCTCGACGTCGGTGGCGTTGACATCCATCCGGCGCATCTCGTCGTTGTAGGAGCGCAAGTCGCCAATGCGCTCCTCGGCAGAGCGGCGCTCGAAACGTTCGTCTCGAGCGAGTGAATCGGCCTTGATCTTTGTCTGCATCCCCATGCCCCCAAGTGGTTGAGCGCCTCGTCCCACGGACATAGCGCACTGACGAAGATGCTACGTCACCAACAACACTCCACAGAAGAACGCGCCGATTCCAGCGAGCAACGAACCGGCGCCAGTGACCGCCCGAACCACTGTTGACGTGGGCTGGGCATGGATGAACGCGGCGACACCCGACAGGGCCACCAGCAGGAGTTTGGCGCCGAACACTGCGTGATAGGCGGTATCGCGTGAGGAGATGTCGATGTTCCAGACGTTCCAGATTCCGGTGACGATGACGAGGGCAAACATGGGCCAGGCGACCTGAGCGAAACGTTGGGCCGCGAGTTTGGGAGCCTCAGGCGCTGCTTGGCGCAACGCAGGGACGAGCACGGCCATCACGATCTGGCCACCGACCCAGACCGTGACTCCGAGCAGGTGCAGCGCGGTCGCGATGGTGTAAGCGTCGACGTCGATCACCGCTTCGTGGACTCCTGATCTGGTTCGGCCAGCACTGGTTCGGCCAGCACTGGTTCGTCGACGTCGAGAATGTCGAACTCCGAGGGCTGATGGGTGAGCACCCTGGCGGCGAATTCAACAGCCGCGTCGACCAGCTTGATGTCGGTTCCGAGCTCGGAGGCTCTGTTGGCTCGGTAGGCAATGATCTCAGCGACCAGTTCGGCGGGCTGACGTCGGTCGAGGAGATCGCCAGGAACGGCTGCGAGCGTTGGCTCGTACACCTCGATGAGCCAGCGGTATCCGGCGACAGCTTCGGGTACTTCGCGGCCTTCGACGCGATGTACATGGGCGGCATAGCTGCGCATGTCGTTGAGCAGAACGCGGGCCTGGTTTTCGAGGGCAACAATGCCCGTTTGGCGTTCGAGTTGGCGCCGATGGTGGCCCTCTTCGACAACTTTTGGGGCGAACCGGAGCACCGAACCATCATCACTTGGTTCGAGCATGAGTTCGCCGGTGTCGAATCCGAGGTCGTTCAGCCGAGCGAGGCGGGCATCGATTTTGTAGCGCTCGTGGGGACCAATGACGTCGGCTCGCGTGATCTCGCTCCACAGCGCTTCATAACGTCGCACGAGCTCGTCGATGAAATCAACTGGGTCAAGGTCCGACGGAAGCCGACCCATGGCATCGAGGTCGCTCAGCCCGCCCAAAATGTTGAGCCGGGCGATTTCGAGCTCTTCGTAGCGCTGCCCATCCGACAGGTGGTCGCGAAAGATGCTGGTCTCGGCGTCGACGAGGTAGGCCGACAGGGCGCCCGCGTCTCGACGCCACAGGGTGTTCGACAGCGAACAATCGCCCCAGAAGAAGCCAATGAGATGCAACCGCACGAGCAGGCCGGCGAGGGCGTCGAGCATCGAATCGCGCAAGAGTGGCACCGCTTGAGCGCCAACCACGTGACGGTATGGAAGCGAAAAGGGAAGGTGTCGGGTGATGAGCACGTCGTCGAGCCCGTCAGCTCGGCCGGTGACCGTGCCGACCGGACGAACCACGGGCAGGTTGAGCTTGCGAAGCTGACGCAACATGGCGAACTCGTGCTCGACAAGCGAGCCAGGCAGCTCCTTGAGGGCCCACAGCTTGTCGACGGCTCGAACGAACACCACCACATGGCGATGAACACCACGCGGCGGGTGGACCAACAGGTCGTTTGGCCACTCTGCGAGCGGGGTATCCCAAGGCAGATCCAAGAAGTCCGGTTGTGGGTCGGTTGCGGTCAGTAGCTGTACTCGCACCCCTGCAGTGTGCCGCGGATCGACGCGAGGCGCGGCGCCCCATCGCCGCAGTGGGCGCTACCGTCGGCGCGATGAATACAGCGTCGCCAACATGGCGTGAGCGGATCGGCCGGCATCTGGGCCTGATCTATGGCCCCAGCGGATTCGATCCTGAACTGATCGAGCGGCTTGCTGAAGCCATTGGCTCTGATGTGTCGAGGCTCGACGGCCCTGCGGGGCCCGAGACCGCTGGGCCCGAGACCGCTGGCGGTGCCGCCGTTGAGCGCTGGAGCGAACGCGATGCGGTGCTCATCACCTATGGCGACACCTTCGTCGAACCGGGAGTGGCCCCCTTGCGCACGCTCGATACCGCGGTGGGCGAGCTTCTTGGCGACGCAGTGAGCATGGTCCACGTCTTGCCCTTTGCCCCGTGGAGCAGCGACGACGGGTTCTCCGTCATCGACCCCTGGGCGGTCAACCCAGCCCTTGGCGACTGGCGCGACCTGGAGCACCTGGCCCACAGCCGGGGTCTGATGGCCGACCTGGTCGTCAACCATCTGTCGGCATCGTCGGCATGGTTTGAGCAGTTCGTCGACGACGTTGAGCCTGGCCGTAGTTGGTTTGTCACCGCAGATCCTGACGACGACCTCAGCGCAGTCGTTCGACCTCGCCAGCACCCGCTGTTGATGCCCGTCGAGACCGCTGGCGGGCTCCGGCATGTCTGGTGCACGTTTAGCCACGACCAGATTGATGTCAATGTGGCCAACCCCGAGGTCTTGGTCGAGTTGATGGCCTTGGTGGGCAAGCTGATCGCAACGGGGGCCCGATTTGTGCGCCTCGACGCCATTGCCTTCCTGTGGAAGCGCATCGGCACCTCGGGGGGGGATCTGCCGCAGCCCCACGAGTTCGAGATGGGGTGGGGGTGGGGGGGCGCG
>CAYGMW010000161.1:0-7826 GCA_964350975.1 uncultured Acidimicrobiales bacterium
AGGCTCATAGGCCAAGATCGCCTCGAGGTTCGGGGTGAACCCGCTGAGGTCGGTCGTGGGGGCCTCAGGCGGGTAGTAGCTGAACTCATCTACGGCGATGACCTGTTCGCCGGCTCCGATGGCGAACAACAACTCCGTGGAGCTTGGCGAGAGCGAGACGATTCGTTCAACGCCAACGGGTGCGGGTGAGCTGTTGGCCGCGTCGGTGTTGTCGTTGCCACATGCGGCAAACATGAGAGCGCTGACAGCCAGCACGGCTGCAGCGCGTTTGGTTGGGGTCATGAACTGGTGCTCCGATCGTCGGGGTGGTCGACAACCCAGAGATCCCAGGCAGCGAACCGGTCCCTTCAGCGAGGGTGGGGTTCTCTTGATGCGATTCGACCGGACTCACCACCGAGGTGGCATTACCGTTGCGCGACAGTGCCGGGATCACACCGGACTTCGGCTCTCAACAAGAACTCGCGACGTTACCTCACGGCGGGCCCAGAGGCCGCGTCGCCCGGTCGAAGACCGATCGCATCGCGAAGTACGAGCGAATCTGGACCACGCCAGGAAGTCGGGCCAGCTTCTGGGTGTGGATCTGTTCGAAGCCCGACACCCCGCCAGCTTGGACCCTGAGCAAGTAGTCGGCATCGCCCGAGATGAGGTGACACCCAACCACCTCAGGAATGGCCGCCGCCGCAGCTTCGAAGGCGGCCAGAACCTCCTCGCGCTGGCTGTCGAGGCGCATCTCGACAAAGACGGTCGTTCCAAGCCCGAGTTCGTTTTCGTCAACCACTGCCCGATACCCGGTGATGACCCCGATGTCTTCGAGTCGCTTCACCCGCCGCAAGGTCGCCGAGGCCGACAGATTGACCCTCAGCGCCAGCTCGGCATTGGTGAGGCGACCATTGGCCTGCAACTCATGGAGGATGGCCCGGTCGGTGTCGTCGAAGTCGGGCCTCGTCGAGAGAGTCATGGTTGATTATGTCGACCGATCGACGTTGGACGCAAGAATCGTGCGTCAACTGCGCAGAATCGCTCCGTCTTTGGTGGGAAGTGTCGCGGCCTGATCCCTACCGTTGACCCAACGAGCGAACCGTCGCTCCACCACTCCAGGAGTCATCATGCGTATTGGCGTTCCGACCGAAATCAAGAGCCACGAACGCCGGGTGGGTTTGGTGCCTTCGAGCGTTCGGGAGCTGGTGTCCCACGGGCATCAGGTGCTCGTCCAGTCCGGTGCCGGTCTGGGCGTTGGCGCCGACGACGACGCCTATCTCGCAGCCGGTGCCGACATCGCCGCAGACGCCGCCACGGTTTTTGAGGCGGCCGACATGATTGTCAAGGTCAAAGAACCTCAGGCGGGCGAGATCGCCATGCTGAGCGACGGCCAGCTGCTGTTCACCTACCTGCATTTGGCGCCCGATCTGGCCCAGACCACAGGACTGATGGCTTCGGGCGCGACATGCATCGCCTATGAGACCGTCACCGATGTTCATGGTCGCCTGCCCCTCTTGACACCAATGTCACAGGTCGCTGGCCGTTTGGCTATCCAGGCCGGCGCCTGGTGTCTCGAATCAGCCCATGGTGGTTCTGGCACCCTCCTCGGTGGTGTCCCAGGAGTGGCCTCGGGCAAGGTTGTCGTGATCGGCGGCGGTGTTGTGGGCCTCAACGCCATCGAGATGGCGATCGGCCTGGGCGCGAGCGTCACCGTGTTGGACCGCGATCTCGAAACCCTCGATCGCTTGTCACACCGTTTCGGTGCCTCGCTCGAAACGGTGTTTTCGACCAAGGCTGCCCTCGACGACCTCGTGGTCCAAGCCGATCTCGTCGTCGGTGCGGTGCTCGTCGCCGGAGCGTCGGCTCCCAAGCTCGTGACCCGCGACATGGTGTCGCGCATGAAGCCTGGCTCGGTGCTGGTCGATGTGGCCATCGACCAGGGCGGCTGCTTTGAGACCTCTCGGGCCACCACCCACGACGAACCGACCTACGTCATCGACGATGTCGTGCACTACTGCGTGGCCAACATGCCTGGAGCGGTGCCGCGCACCTCGACTGCCGCACTCAACAACGTCACCTTGCCGTTTGCGATCCGTCTCGCCGACCACGGCGTCGACGCATTGCGCCGCGACCCGAACTTCCTTGCCGGGCTCAATGTGCACCAAGGCAAGCTCACCAATGAAGCCGTTGGTGTGGCCCACGGCATGGACTGGGTCGACCCCCTCACCGCCTTGGGCTAACCCCTCTGCTCCTGCCACCGATTCTCGCACCCAAGCCCGGTTTTCGGTGGCAGGAGCGCGTGTGGTGAGCGCGGGTCTACGCTGCGGCGATGGCTGAGTCCACCACCGTGACGGTCGAGGGCCGATCCGTGCGGGTGTCGAACCCCGACAAGGTCTTCTTCCCCAAGATCGGGCTGACCAAGCTCGGGCTCATCGACTACTACCTGTCGATCGCCGACCCGGTGATGAACGCACTGGGTGGTCGCCCGACGCTGCTGCAGCGGTTCCCCGACGGAGCTTCCGGCAAGAGCTTCTTCCAGAAACGCGTTGCGGCCGGTGCACCAGAGTGGCTCCACACGACCATGGTCGAAACTCCGAACGGCACCCCGTCAAATGCACTCGTGCTCGACGACATGGCCCACGTCGTGTGGGCAGTCCAGATGGGCTGTCTGGGATTCCATCCGTGGCCGTTCCGGGCCGCCACTGCGGATGTAGCCGACGAGCTGCGGATCGATCTCGACCCTCAACCGGGGACAACCTTCGACACGATTCGTCTCGCAGCACACCAGGTCAAGGACCTGCTCGACGAGCTCACGATCGAGTCATACGTCAAGACGTCCGGCAGCAAGGGCGTGCACATCCATGTGCCGTTGGCTCCCGAATGGGACTCAACGGCCGTGCGACAAGCTGCGGTTGCGCTGGCTCGCGAACTTGAGCGCCGCCGCCCCGATCTGCTCACCGCCGCATGGTGGAAGGAGGAGCGGGGCCAGCGCATCTTCGTTGACTACAACCAGAACGCGCCCCACAAGACCGTCTTCGGTGCATGGTGCGTGCGGCCCCGAGTCGGCGGCCAGGTGTCGACCCCCATTGGGTGGAGCGAGGTCGACACCGTGACGCCCGACGACCTCACGGTGCTGACCGTTCCCGGCCGGGTCAGTGCGGCCGGCGACCCATGGGCTGGGTATCAGCAGCGGCCCCAGTCGATCGCAACCCTCGTCGCGTGGTTCTGGCGAGACATCGACGATGGCCTCATGGACGCCCCGTGGCCGCCGGTGTACCCGAAGATGCCACTCGAGCCTCCCCGAGTGGCACCCAGCCGGGCCCGCTCAGAACCTGAATCCTGAGTGGCCCAAGCTGGGCCCGGCTGAGGTGGAACCTCAGCAGTCCACCGTGTTGTCGGTGTATACCAACCGGACGGTTTCGTTTTCTTCGGCGAGCACCCCGGCCAGCATGCAGGCCAAAAAGGCGCCCTCGGCCTCCGGCGCGTCGAAGACGAACGAGATAACCGAACCGTCGGCTTCGATCCGACCGGGAGTGTCGAGCTGATCAAGCACGATGCCAAAGCGGGTTTCGGGAGACAGGGTGCTCACCGCTGAGTCAAGCATCGCCGCCGAGTCAGGGTCGAGCCCGAGCGTTTCGGCTGAGTTGCCGACCCCATCGAATGAACCGTCGGCCACTTCGGCGTCGTCGGAGCCAGTGATGAAGGTGATGTTCATCACCGTGAGTCCGTCAGCACTGTTGGAGTAGATGTTGAGCTGGGTGCCTGCCTTGGTGTAGTTGCGGATTCGCTCCGGTGAGTCACCGAGGGTGGCGTCCATGGACTCAGTCGCGGTGAAACCCTCCGCCATCGCGATGGCGTCATAGTGGGCAACGACGTCATCAATGTCGACGTTGCCTTGAATCTGGGCTTGGATCGACTGGGTCGTGGTGTCGCCGAACGAGGTGACGTACACCAGTTCCACGTTTGAGGGCTGGGTGAAGGCCGCCGGCCAGTCATCTGGGTAGTCGGAGCCACCGGAGAATTCGACTGATTCGCCGGTCTCGGTGTTGGACACCGACACGGTGGCGTTGCCTTCGTCGTCGATGTCGACGTCGACGTCGCCGCCGAGTTCGGACTCGAGCTGGTTTTCGACGAACGACTCTGCGACGTTCTCGGCGCCGCATGCGCTCAGTGCCAGTAGGGCGGCCACGGAGAGTCCGAGCACCCAACGCCGCGATCTTGGCGTGGTCGCTGGCATGGCCGATGGGTCGTGAGTGCACACATGGGAAGGGACTGTGGGTGATGTCGTCATGTCCAGATCCTGAACTCGGCCGCTTGCAGCGCTCTTGCAAGCGCGCTTGCAAGCGCTCTTGCAGGCCGGTCGCGCGGTTTCGTGGCAACCGAACTTCCTCGATAGTGTTCGGCGTTCATGGCTAACGGCGATTTCCGCTTACTGGGCGGGCCCATGTTGTCCACATCGAAGGGCGATTTCGCTTTCGGCGGACCCACGGCCCAAGCCCTCGTGTGCCGCCTGGCGCTGGCTGGCACCAACGGTTGGGTGACGACTTCGGCCTTGATTGAGTCCATGTGGCCCGATGCTCCCGCGGTGGCGGCCTCGGCACTGCACCCCCACGTGTCGAGGGTGCGTCGGGTTTTGGCCAACGCCACGCACGACGACGGTTCCATCGCGATCGAGTACGCCAACAACTCCTACCGGCTTGTCGGTGACGTCGACGTCGATGTTGTGGTGATGACGCACGCCCTGTTGAGCGCCCGCGAGCTGATCGATGCTCGGTCGTGGAGCGAGGCACTGGCCGTTGTCGACGGTGCTCTGGACAACTGGCGCACGCCAGTACTTGGCGTCCTGAGCGACTCGGTGGCCTTTGCCGGCGATGTCGCGCGGATTGAACACCTCTACGGACAACTCGCGCTCGCTGCGGCGACGATCGCCACACAACTGGGGCGTCATGGCCGGGCCATCGATGTGTTGGAACCGCTGCTGGACGCTGACCCATATCGCGAGGACCTCGCGGCGTCGCTGATGGTTGCGCTGTACCGCGCTGGCCGCCAACACGACGCCCTTGAGGCGGGTCGGCGCACAGCGCTGGCGTTGCGTACCGATTTGGGTGTTGAGCCGGGTGCGAAGTTGCGCGAAACCGAGTTGGCGGTACTGCAGCAGGACCCCCGGCTCGATGCCGACAACGGGCGGGTCGAGCCGAGCCGCCGCACTCCGGTGGCGCGGCCTGCGTGGGACTCGTTGCCTCCGATTGCGGGTTTCGCGTCGACCGACGCGTCAGAGGTATTCGTCGGCCGGTCCGACGCATTGGCAGCTATCGCTGACGCCATCGCCAGCGGCCGCCACTTGTGCATTAGCGGCCCAGCGGGGATCGGAAAGTCGACCCTGTTGCGAAATGTCCCCACTTCGGTGCGGGCCACAGCGACCGACCTGGCTGATGCGCCACCGTGGTGGCCGTGGACCGACCTCGTCGCCCAAATCGGCGACCACGTCGGCCCCGTGGCCGCCGACGTTGGTTCGAAATGCACCCACGTCCTCGATCTCATCGCGATCGACGCTGGCGTATTTGCGACGTCGATGGCCGTGCGTGAACTGCTTGAGATGTGTTCACGCCACATCGATGCAATCGTGCTCGATGACGCCCAGTTGCTCGACGAACACGGCGCCCAGCTCCTTCGGTTTTTGGTCCGTTCCCAGCCGGGTTCGATCCCGGCGTTGATCACGGGGTGGCGGGCCGAACCGGGTTCGCCACCGATCGATGTCGGCCACGTCATGATGCTTGAGCCATTGGACGATGCAGCCGTAGCGGCGCTGCTGTCGCGTCAGCTCGGCTCGATGGTCTCACGCGACGTTGTGGCCAAGGTGATGGACCGTACCGCTGGCCTGCCGATACACGTCGATCAGGCCGCCCGCGTGATCAAAAACGGCATGTCGCTGGCCACGATGAGTGCCGCTCAAGGTGACGCCTCGTGGGTGGATGCGCTCGATGCTTCGACGCGGGTCACTCTCCAAGTTGCGGCGCTCATGGGCGGTGAAGTGGAGGTGCCGCTGGTGGCCCGGTTGTCCGAGCGAGATCTCGCCGCCGCGGGGGCGGCGATCGATGCTGGCTTGTCGATGGGTTTGGTCCAGCGGACCGGGTCGACCACGGTTGGGTTTCGCCACGAGATCTGGCGACGGGCACTGATTGAGTCGCTCCCTGTCGCGGACGCAGTGCGCCTGCATCGTCGCATCCTCGGCGAGGACCCGACGCTGGAGCGCTACCCGATCCGACGTGCTCGGCATCTGGTCGGTGCGACTGGGGCCAGCGGAGCCGAACCGGTTGAGGGCCTGAGCGCGGTCGACCGCGGCGCGATCTGGACCGCAGCGGGCGAGGCCGCCGCAGAACTTGGCCACTACCACCAAGCAGCAGCCTGGTTTGAGCGCGCCCTGTTCGAGTGGGAACTGGGCCAGAGCGAGCTGGGCCAGAGCGAACTCGACGATGTTGTTGAGCGGTCGACCGCTCACGCTCGGTTGGCAGCTGCGTTGTGGTCGGCTGGCGATGTGGCCGCGTCACGCGATCAGTACGCGAAGGCCCTCGCACTCGTCGGACCGAGCCACGACCTGGCCGCCGACCTGGCTGCCGAGGCCGCCGGTTTCGGGCTCGTCTTTGTTGATGTGACGGGCCGCGAACTCGATCAGCTCCACGACGCAGTTCGGGCGGCTCGGCCATCTGATCCCCCTGCCGTGGCGGCAGCCCGACTTCGGTGTCGTTCTCGTCTGCTCATCGCCGAATGGGACCCGGAGACGATCGAACCCGCGGCTCGGGCGCTGGCTGCTGCAGCTGCCGAGCTCGGCGATGCCAAGACGCTTCGTTGGTGTCGAGGGGCTCAGCTGATTTCGCTCATGCACGCCTCGGGGACCATCGAACGAGACTCAGTGGCCGCGGCCATGATCGACAGTGCCATCGCCGATGGCGACGACGCGGCGTTGGCGCTGGGGTTGGTGCACCGGGTTGACTGTGCGGCCGAATTGGGGCGCTTTGATGAGGTCCCCGTAGTGCTCGACCAGATCGAAGCGCTCGCTCGGGCGACGGGCCATCGGGCCCACGAGTGGTATCGGTTGCACTATCGCGCTGGGTTCGACATCGCTCATGGCGACGTTGCTGGTGGCGAGGCCAGGCTCAGCGAAGCACTTGCGGTCGCGCCGGGCACCCATGGGCCGAGCGCCTTTGAGGCCTATATGGGCGGCATCATCGTGGCCCGTTTTGGCGAGGACCGATTGGCTGAGTTGCTCAGCATCGTCGATGTCGACGTTGATGTGTCGGCAACCAGATCGGCGCTCGACGTGTGGAGTATGACTCGGGCCGGCGCCTACGCGTCGGCCGGTCGGATCGACGATGCGGCCGCGCTCGTGGCCGGCGTGGTTACCGCTGCCGGTCCTCCGCCGTGGGCCAGAGTCAGGCTGGCCGAACTCGCCCAGCTCGCCCATCTGGCTTTTGTGCTCAACGACGCGGCGCTCGGCGCGCTGGTTGCCGGAGAACTCGAGCCGTATCGCCAGCGCTGTTGTATGGCCCCATCGATGTTGCTCGTCGGGTCGGCCGAGATGTATCTCGGGATGGCGTGGGCGGCAGCGGGCGAGCTCGACGCTGCTGCTGATGCCCTCGAAGCGGCCGTGACGCAGAACCGCCGGTGGGGCCTTGGACTTTGGGAACAGCGCAGCCTCGAGACGTTGAGCGCAGTTAGCCCTGGCCGCCAGGTGTCCGGTGGGCGCGGTACCGGTTGATCAGTGCATTGGTCGACGCGTCGTGTGCGGTGGTGTCGGCATCGGCGGTGATCTCGGTCGCGATGGCCGTTGCCAGCACCTTGCCCAGCTC
>CAYGMW010000162.1:0-4692 GCA_964350975.1 uncultured Acidimicrobiales bacterium
AGCTTGGGCTGCATGACAGCCATCTGCAGGATCTCGTTGCGCTTCTTTTCGCCGCCGCTGAAACCGGCGTTGACGGCGCGATACAAAAAGTCCTGCTTCATCTCGACGAGATCCATGGCCGCTTGGGCCACCTTCAAGAAGTCGCGGGCGCCGATCTCGTCTTCGCCGCGGGTGCGTCGAACCGAGTTCAGCGCCGTGCGCAGGAAGTACATGTTGTTGACGCCGGGGATCTCAACTGGGTACTGAAAGCCCATGAAAACACCAGCGGCGGCCCGCTGTTCGGGTTCCATCTCCAGCAGGTTGGCCCCGTCGAGGGTGACCGTGCCACCGATCTCGTAGCCGTCACGCCCAGCGAGGGTGTGGGCGAAGGTGCTCTTACCTGAGCCGTTCGGGCCCATGATTGCGTGGACTTCTCCGGCGGCGACATCGAGGTCGAGACCCTTGAGGATCGAGGTTTCCCCGATCGATGCAGTGAGGTTCGCTACGTGCAGCATCAGCCGACACTTCCTTCCAGACTCACGCTCAGCAAACGCTGAGCTTCGACAGCGAACTCCATGGGGAGCTCGTTGAAAACTTCGCGGCAGAAGCCATTGACGATCATCGCCATGGCGTCTTCTTCGTTCATGCCGCGCTGGCGGCAGTAATACAGCTGGTCTTCGCCAACAGTAGAGGTCGACGCTTCGTGTTCGACCTGGGCTGTTGGGTTCTTGACCTCGATGTAGGGCACGGTGTGGGCGCCGCACTTCTTGCCCAGCAACAGCGAGTCGCACTGGGTGTAGTTGCGGGCGTTTTCGGCCGAGCGCATGATCTTGACGAGGCCCCTGTAGGTGTTCTGACCGTGCCCGGCCGAGATGCCCTTGGAGATGATCGTGCTGGTGGTGTCAGCTCCGATGTGGATCATCTTCGTGCCGGTGTCGGCCTGCTGATGCTTGCTTGACAGGGCGACGGAGTAGAACTCGCCGATCGAACGATCGCCCTGCAAGATCACGCTTGGGTACTTCCAAGTAATCGCTGAGCCAGTTTCGACTTGGGTCCAGGAGATCTTGGCGTCGGTGTGAGCGCGGCCGCGCTTGGTGACGAAGTTGTAGATGCCGCCCACCCCGTTTTCGTCGCCCGGGTACCAGTTCTGGACGGTCGAATACTTGATCTCGGCGCGATCCTTGGCGACAAGCTCGACGACGGCCGCGTGCAGCTGGTTCTCGTCGCGCTGGGGAGCGGTGCAACCCTCGAGGTACGAGACGTGCGAATCGTCCTCGGCAACAATGAGGGTGCGTTCGAACTGGCCGGTGTTCATTGAGTTGATCCGGAAGTACGTCGACAGTTCCATTGGGCAGCGCACACCCTTGGGGATGTAGCAGAACGACCCATCGGAGAACACGGCCGAGTTGAGCGCCGCGAAGAAGTTGTCGCGAACTGGCACGACCGAACCCAAGTGCTCGCGCACCAGCTCTGGGTGATCGTGTACCGCCTCAGAGAACGAACAAAAGATGACGCCAGCTTCGGCGAGTGTTGCCTTGAAGGTAGTGGTGACCGACACCGAGTCGACGATGGCGTCAACGGCCACATTGCTCAGCATCTTTTGTTCGTGCAGCGGGATGCCGAGCTTGTCGAACATGTCTCGAATGTCGGGATCGACATCGTCCATGCTCTCGAGGACGGGCTTCTTCTTCGGCGCAGCCCAGTAGCTGATCGACTGGTAGTCGATCGGGGCGATGTTGAGCTTGGCCCAATCAGGCTCCTCCATCTGCTGCCACGCGGCGAACGCCTTGAGTCGCCAGTCGAGTAACCACTCGGGCTCGTTCTTCTTCGACGAGATCAGACGGACGGTCGCCTCGTCGAGCCCAGGGGGCGCGATGTCAGTGTCGAGGTCGGTGCTGAACCCGTATTCGTAGCTGGCGTCGGCCAGCTCTTCGATGCCGCGCATGGTTTCGCTCATCAGGTGTTCCTTCCAATGCCGGATGCGACCCGCTGCGGGTCACCGGAGCCGGCTGCGTGATATGGGTCGCGTCTTGCTGAGCCTACGAATTGGGTCGCGGCTCTCCCTAGGCGTCGATGAAAATGCACTCACCGGGGCATTCTTCCGCGGCATCGATGACCCGCTCGAGCCCGCCGTCAGGAATTCGGGCGAGGCCTTCGGCGCCGGCTGGGTTGGCCGTGCCATCGAAGAGCTTCTCGGCGCCGAAGTTGTCGGCCGATTCCTTCACATAGAACAAGCCGTCATCCATCCCGAAGAACACGTCGGGTGCGATTTCTTCGCACAGACCATCGCCGGTGCAGAGATCTTGGTCGATCCAAACCTTCATGTTGTCGCCTCTTCTGCTCGTGTGTGCTCGTGGAGTGCCGGTGCGCGGGCCACTTGGTCCGACGCATGATCCGATATTAGCACTGTTTCGACAGTTATAAGTTGCGAAAGTGAGAAAACCAACCCCGTCCGGTGCTACAGTCGCCACATGGCCACCACTGACGTAGCTCTCTCGGCGACGCAGCGCCGCGTTCTCGTCGCGGTAATGCGCCGGGGCGAGGCCACTGCCGACGAACTCGCTGCCGCGCTCGACATCTCGTCGAGCGCGGTGCGTCAACATCTCAGCGCGCTGAGGTCGGCGGGTTTCATCGAGGCTCGGCAGGAACGTGGCCAAACTGGTCGGCCCGCCGATCGATACCACGCAACCGAACTGGCCGAGCCGCTGTTCGTCTCCGCCGACAGCAATCTGTCGATCGAGCTGCTCGAACACATCGAGTCCGAAGATCCCGATCTTGTCGACCGAATCTTCGAGCGTCGCCGGCGGGTGCTGGTCGAGCACGCTGCTGGCCGGGTCGAGGACAAGTCAACACGTGACCGGGTGGCGGTTGTCGCCGAGCTCCTTGAGTCGCAGGGTTACCTTGCTGACTACGAGCTCGTCAGCGATACCCACTTTCGTATCAAGCTTCACAGTTGTGCGTTGTGGGCGGTAGCCAGCCGCTATCACCAAGCGTGCACGACCGAACTCGACTTCATTCGCGACCTGATTCCTGACGCGACAGTCGAACGAGTCACCCACAAGACGGCCGGTGCCCACACTTGCGCCTATGAGATCACCCTGCCGTCGTGATCTGAAGCGGTACCTTCAAGGGGCGTGGACTCCGCGTTCTTGCTTGCTGCATTTGGTCTCGGGTTTGTGGCCCAGAGAGTTCGGCTTCCACCTCTCGTTGGATATCTGGCAGCCGGATTCGTCCTGCACGCCTTTGGTCATGAGTCCACCGCGGCCATTGAGCAGATCAGTGACCTTGGCGTTCTTGTCCTGCTCTTCGCCATTGGTCTGAAGCTCAAGCTGTCCACGCTGGCTAGGCCAGTCGTGTGGGCTGGAGCCACGATCCACATGGCGGCAACGGTTGTTGTTGTCGGTGGATTTCTGTTGCTGCTGGGTCGAGCGGGCCTGCCGCTCGCATCTGAACTGGGGCTAGCGGAAGCCGCGCTGGTCGGGTTTGCCTTCTCGTTTTCCAGCACCGTGTTCGCGGTCAAGGCGCTCGGCGAGCGAAACGAAACCAGTTCGCTGCAAGGTCGAATGTCGATCGGGATCCTGGTGGTCCAAGACATCTTCGCGGTGGTGTTCTTGACCTTTGCTGTTGATGAGCCGCCATCGGTGTGGGCCATTCCCGTCGTTATCGGCGTGATCGCAGCTCAACCTCTCTATGGATGGCTGCTTGATCGAAGCGGCCGCGGCGAACTGCAACTCCTCTTTGGGCTGACCTTGGCCATCGCTGTCGGCGCCGAAGCCTTCTACCAGGTTGGCCTCAAGCCTGACCTTGGAGCGTTGATTGTTGGTGTGCGCCTCGCACATCACCCTCGTGCAGGCGAGCTCGCGGATTCGTTGCTTGGGTTCAAAGACATCTTGTTGATCGGGTTCTTCTTGTCGATTGGCCTTGGTGGCGCTCCTGACGCGGCGGCGCTCGCCGTGGCAGGAGTGGTTTTGCTGCTGCTGCCGTACAAGGCCATTGGTTTCTTGTGGCTGGTCACCCGGTTCCGATTCCGGGTTCGGACGGCATGGCATACCTCGTCGACCTTGGCCACGTTCAGCGAGTTCGGATTGATCGTTGCCGTCGTCGGCGTGGATCGCGATCTGATCGACCCGCAGTGGACCTCCGCGATCGGTGTCGCGGTAGCGGCGTCGTTCGCGCTTGCCGCCCCGCTGAACGCCATGCGCTTTGAGCTGTATCAACGGCTGTCGAAGGACCTGAATCCGCTACAGCGGCTGCCAATCCAAGACGACGATGCGCTCATTGAACCAACGGGCGCCCGGGTGTTGGTGTTCGGCATGGGGCGCGTTGGAGCCGCGGTGTACGACGGGCTCGTTGCGGCCCGCGGGCCGATCGTCTTGGGCGTCGACCGGCGGGATTATGAGGTGGCCCGCCATGTCGAAAGCGGCCGAAACGCGATTCGCGGCGATGCCCTCGACTCGGAGTTCTGGGCCCGGCTGCACGTCCACCCTGAGGTCGAGGTGGTCGTGCTGGCCATGAGCGACCACGAGGCCAACATCGAAGCGATCCGCCAAGTTCGAGCCTTCCAGCCCGATATGGCAATCCTCGCGACTGCACTTTTTGCCGACGAAGCGGTCGAGCTCACTGAAGCCGGGGTCGACGAGGTGCGAAATGTGTACGACGAGGTCGGTTTCGGCCTCACCGACGACGTGTTGGGGCTGCTGCGTCGACTCGACG
>CAYGMW010000162.1:4792-7734 GCA_964350975.1 uncultured Acidimicrobiales bacterium
GAGGTCGGTTTCGGCCTCACCGACGACGTGTTGGGGCTGCTGCGTCGACTCGACGGTTAACGCCGCCTGACCTTCACAGGCAGATTGGTGTAGCCGTGCACGAACGAAGAGAACGTGCGCTCGGGTTCGTCTTGGACTTCGATGCGTTCGAAACGCTCAAGCACCTCTTCCCAGAGGATGCGCAGTTGCAGTTCGGCGAGGCGGCTGCCCATGCAGAAGTGGATGCCGTAGCCAAATGACAGCTGCCGGTCGGCGTTGGGTCGCTCGATGTCGATCCTGTCGGCATTGGCGAACACGTCTTCGTCTTGGTTGGCCGAGATGTACCACATCAAGACTTGGTCGAGCTTCTTGATCTGCTTGCCGCCGAGTTCGATGTCCTCGGTGGCTGTTCGGCGCATGTAGGACAGCGGTGTCTGCCAGCGGATGATCTCAGGAACCAGCTGGGGAATGAGGCCTGGGTTGGCGATGAGCTTGTCGTACTGGTCGCCGAACTTGTTGAGGCCATAGACGCTGCCGGTCATGGTGTTGCGGGTGGTGTCGTTGCCACCAACAATCAACAGCAAGAGGTTGCCCAGGTGGGCCATGGTGGGCATGTCCTTGGTGGCGTCGCCGTGGACCAACATCGACACCAGGTCAAATCCTGGGTTCTTGCGACGGTCTTCCCACAAGCCTTCGAAGTAGTGAACACACTCCATGAGCTCGTCAAAGCGCTGCTGGGCGGTTTCGACGACGCCGCCTGGCTCGGGGATGGCGAACACAATGTCTGACCAGCGGGTCAGCTTCCGGCGATCTTCCAGCGGGAAGTCGAACAAGGTGGCAAGCATCAGCGTCGTCAGCTCAACTGACACCGTGTCGACCCAGTCGAAGGTCTCGCCCTCGGGGAGGGCGTCAAGCACCGCGATGGTTCGCTCGCGAATCAGGGGTTCCATATTGCGAAGATTCGCCGGTGCAGCAACGCTGCGGACGGTCTTGCGCTGATCGGTGTGGGTTGGTGGGTCCATCGAGATGAACGAATTGATCGGGTTGGTGCTCGGGTCGACGTCGGGGTCGGGCTTGACGCCGAGAGAGATGCCTCGCGCCGAGGAAAACGCCTGCCAGTTGCCGTCGACCGCGCGCACATCGTCGTACTTGGTGATCGACCAGTACCGACCTGCGGACTCAAGCTCGTTGAAGTGGATCGGATCTTCGGCGCGCAGCCGGGCGAAGTGATCCTGCCAGCGGTTCTCCTTGAACAGGTGTGCGTTCAAGGGGTTGATTTCTTCGATCGATAAGTCCGCGGCTGCGGGAACGCCAGCTCCCTTTTCGGCCATCTCCATCTCCGGTGTCCGGATGGTGGGGTCGAAGATTGGTCGATTCGTGGTGGTGTCGGTCACGGCGGTCTCCTCTGTGGTCTTGGCATTGTGCCTTGCTCGGCCGGCACGTACCTAGTTGGGCGGGTGAGTAGATGATCGCGCTTGGGCCTGCGTGGCCGCGAGGCGGGTGCAATAGTCGGGGATCTCGTTGAGGTGGGCCAGAGCAATCTTGCCGATTGCGATCAGGTCGTCGTTGGTGACGTTGGTGTCGGCATCTCCAGTTCCGTGTTGCACCTCAACACCCATGCCTTGGTGGAACTGGTCGAGGTCGAACTCCGCGACGCAACGAACGCGAAGAACCCAGGGCTGCGGCGCTGATGACACCAGACGCCGATGTGCCATCAATCAGGTTGTGTTCGCCGATGTGGGGGATGCCGAACGAGGCCCAGGATCATCACCCAGCCCACCACAAAGGCAACGGGACCGGCCGGGCCTGGACGTGTTCACGGTCGAACGATCCGCTAGCTGTTGGACTCGAGCAGCTTCAGCAGGTCGTAGCTGCTGAGCATCCCGATGGCGGTTGGGCCGTCGGTCACGATCAGGTGATGGACGTACTGCTCGCGCATCACTCTCGCTGCTTCAGGGACTGTTGTTGTGGCGGTGACGCTGATGGGCGGCCCCGAAAAGCGCGTTCGCACCGGTTGGTCGTGGTCAGCGCCAACCAAGTCGGCCATGGTGACAAGTCCCACGGCAACTCCACGGCTGTCGATCGCGGGAAGTGCGTGGAGTCCTGTCTGGCTCAAGATGTCGAGTGCTGCACCGCAACGACTGTCAGGCATCACCGAGACCAGATCGCCGGTCATCACGTCGGTCACGTTGTAGCTATTGATCAGATTCATCAGATGGTCTCAACAATCGTCCAGGCTTGGCTGTGAAGTTCGGCAGTGTGCTTGTGGTCGCAATTTCCTGAAATGTGAGCCTCGACGAGCGCACCGTGTTCTGACACGTGTCGGAACTCGGTCACCAGTCGATCCACGCCAGCGAGCACGACGGGTAGGTCCTTGTCGACCGCGTCACTCAAGCCGCGGTCAACAGAGCGAAGAAACCGGTCGATGTCAGCGAGCTCATTGAACTCTTGGCCATGGAACGAGGCCACGGTGGCGCCGCTGCCGACCCGCCCGGAGCTGTGGGTCTGTAGCTGTGGTTCGCGGTCATTGTTGAACAGCACGTGGGCCATGCTGGGCGGCAACATCGACCGATCGTCTTCAACAAGGGATCGCTGGTCGCCAAAGAACAGTCGAACGTGGTCGAGACTCAGCGCGAGAACCGCAAAGGGCCGGTCCTTGCTTGCTTCGGCTTGGAGCTGGTCGATGTCGGGCGTGTCGGCCACGGTCACCGAGTCGAGCCACGCCTCGGTCGCTCGATAGGCGAAGGAGGCCTCTCTAGCGACGAACACCGCCAGACCGTTTTCGCGCTTGGCCCACAGCTCGTTGTCGGCCAAGACACTCTGTCCTTGGAGCTCGATCTCGGCGATGACGCTCTTGGCAACACCGCGTTCGGTCAACAGTGTGCTGGCCGTCGCGAGGTGGTTCTTCAGGCGAAGTTTCGACGCCGCACTCGGGCCGATTCGTTCGGTGGGAAGGTAGATCG
>CAYGMW010000163.1:0-7731 GCA_964350975.1 uncultured Acidimicrobiales bacterium
CCCGTCATCATCCAGTTCTCCAACAGCGGCGGAGCTTTCGTCGCTGGCAAGGGGCTCAAGGTCGAATCAGCCCGGGCCTCGGTGCTCGGATCGCTCGCCGGCGCCGACCATGTCAACCGCCTGGCTGAGCACTACGGCGCCCGCGTCATCCTCCACACCGATCACTGCGCCAAAAGGCTGCTGCCATGGGTTGATGGCCTGCTCGATGTCGGCGAACAGCACTACGCCGCCACCGGCAAGCCACTCTTCAGCTCCCACATGCTCGACCTGTCTGAAGAACCACTGGAAGAAAACGTCGAGATCTGCAAGCGATACCTGCAACGTATGGCCGCGATCGACATGACCCTCGAAATCGAACTGGGCATCACTGGCGGCGAAGAAGACGGCGTCGACAACTCCGACGCCGACGAAAGCGACCTGTACACCAAGCCAGAAGAGGTCGCCTACGTCTACGAAGAACTGATGAAGGTCAGCGACAAGTTCACGATCGCGGCCGCATTCGGCAATGTTCACGGCGTCTACAAGCCCGGAAACGTCAAGCTCACCCCAACGATCTTGCGCGACAGCCAAAAACACATCGAAACCACCTACGGCACCGGACCCAACCCGGTCGACTTCGTGTTCCACGGCGGGTCAGGTTCGTCGGCGGCCGAGATCGCCGAAGCCATCAGCTATGGCGTCGTCAAGATGAACATCGACACCGATCTCCAGTGGGCCTTCTGGGACGGCGTGCGGGCCTACGAAGTCGACAAACACGACTACCTGCAGGGTCAAATCGGCAACCCCAAGGGCGACGACCAGCCGAACAAGAAGCAGTACGACCCCCGGGTGTGGCTGCGCGCCGGCGAGGAAGCCTTTGTCACCCGCTTGAAGCAAGCCTTTGCCGAGCTCAACAATGTCGGAACGCTGAGCTGACGAAGCCGACCGCCGCCGAGTGACAGCTGTACCGAGTCCCCTGCTCCCGCAGGGTTTCGTCACCTTCCTTCTCACCGACCTTGAGGACAGCTCCCGCCACTGGGAGCACAATCCCGTCGCGATGCGCGCCGCGTTGGCTGAACACGACGCGATCATCAAACGCGTCGTTGCCAGCTACGACGGGGTCGTCGTGCGCCACACCGGCGACGGGTTCAACACCGTGTTCACCTCAGCGCCGTGTGCTGTGCGGGCCGCGATTGAGATCCAACGCGAACTGCAGGCCCATCAGTGGTCGGGTCTGTCAACCCTGCGCGCTCGGATTGGGCTGCATTGCGGCGAGATGTCACCCGATGGCGATGACTACTACGGATCGACGATCAATCGGGCAGCCCGGATCTGCGACATCGCCAACGGCGACCAGATCGCAGTGTCGGCGGCTCTTGTTGAGGCCATCCGGTCTGACCTGGACCCGGGCGTCACGATCGAACAGCGCGGCACCGTCCGACTCAAGGGCATCGGAAACGAACAGGTCATGCTGGTGCGCTCCACTGGGCTGGCAAACAACGACCGCCCGCTGCGCGCCCGACCCACACTCGCGGGATCACCTCTCCCCAGTGGATACGTCCGCCTGATTGGTCGCGACAACGACCGCCGCGACGTCACCTTGCTCCTTGAGCAACAACGTCTCGTGTCGTTGACTGGCCTCGGTGGTCTCGGCAAAACGGCCCTTGCAGTGGGTACCGCTCGCGCGATCGCGGACCACTACAGCGACGGTGTGGCCTACTGCGAGTTGGCGAACGTCGGCGACGATCACGATGTCGCGGCGACCGTCGCCCAGGCACTGAATGCCAAATCGCAGCCCAATATGACCCTCACCGAGTCCATTGCGAGCTTCGCCGAGGGCCGCAACGTCCTCGTCGTGCTCGACAACTGCGAACATGTCCTGGCTGGCGCACGCAGCGTGGTTCAGGCCCTGATGTCGGTGCCTGGACCGCGAATCTTGTGCACCAGTCGAACCCCGCTCGGGTTGCGAGGTGAGCAGGTCTTCGGTGTTGGACCACTGAGCTCCCAAGAAGCCGCCCGCGAACTGTTCCTCACCCGGGTTCATGAACGTGATCCCAAGTTTGTCGCCAGCGAAGCCGACCTGGTGGCGATCGATGCCCTCTGCCGCGATCTTGACTGCATTCCACTCGCTCTCGAGTTAGCCGCAGCCCGCGTTCGGGTGATGGCCATCTCCGATCTGCGAAGCGGCCTGAACGACCGTTTTGCTCTCCTCGTCGACCGAACCCCTTCGTCGACCCTGCCAACACTCCACGCCGTGGTGGGATGGTCGTTCGACCAGCTTGCTGCTGAACCTGCCGGACTGCTCGACCAGCTTGCGGTGTTCTCAGGCGGCTTCACGATCGAGGCTGCGACTGCGGTGTATCGCGACCCCCAGAGCGACCACGTTGACCCGGTCAAGGTGCTCGATTTGATGATGGTGCTCGTCGATACGTCACTGGTCCAAACCGAACGCGGAACCGGAGAGCTTCGATTCTCGGTGCTCGAAACCATTAAGGCCTTCAGCCTCGAACGGCTCCAGAACCGGGCGGATATCGAATCTCGCCATGCCAAGTACTTCGCCGAGCTTGCCCGCAGCATCGACGACAAACTGTTGTCTGCAGACGAGGCGATCCTGTGGGGTCGAGTTGAGCGCGAGTGGCCCAACCTGCGAGCGGCACATCTGCACCTCGTCGACACCGGCCAGGTCAACGAGGCCGCAGATCTCATCTTGGGCCTGCGTTGGTTCGCGATGTTTTCACTACGGTTCGAGCTGTTCAGCTGGATCGCCCCGCTACTTGAGACCCCCGCCGTCGTTCGTCGAGCCGAGCTCTGGGGACTCCACGCGCTTGGCCTCTACCTCGCTTCAGATGACACCGCGTTCACAGCAGCACAGACCGGCCTACAGCTCGACGAATCCGACCCCGGCGGATTCGCCAGGATCACGCTGGCCAGCATCGGGCTCAACGTCACCTTCGACTCTGATCTCAGCGGTACCGCGACGGCCGGAATGATCGATCACGCGACCGATGCCACCCAGGCCAGTTACTTCGTGGCTATTGCGTTGCGGACCTTCCACCTGTGTCTCAGGGCGGTCGACCCGGCAGCAATAGAGATGGCAGGTCACGCCCTCGAATTGGCATCACAGACCGAATCAGCAACGGCGATGTCCCTGGCCAACTGGGCATGGGGTCTGTCGCATCTCAAGGTCGACGATGCAATCCCCATGACCGCCTTCACTGAGGGCCTGCAGTACGCCCAAACACTGTCAGAGGGCCATCTCATCGCCCACCTGATCAATGGCCTCATCTGCCATGTGATGTCTCTGACGGGCGAGCTCGACGAGGCCATCGGCTGGTGCCAACGCAGTGTGTCGAGTGCCCTCAATGGACACTATTTGATCGGTGCCAGCCATCTCCTCGGCGCAACGGCGGTCTCGCTCGCCCGAGCCGGCCTCGATCAAGACGCCGTCCAGCTACTGCACGCCATGATCACCAACGGACATCATCCGCGCCGCGACATTCGCAAGTTCATGGATGCGTCGTGCCCCGGGTGGAACACCCTTGAGGCCGCGTCAGCGCCGAAACTCACGATTCATCAGGCCGGTTCAGTGGCCCTCGAAGCACTCGAGCGAGCCAAGCACCGCTGAACATCTCAACCCGAGCCCCCCGTTGAGGCTCGGGCGGCGAGAGCAGCTCGGTAAGGGATAGCGATCCGACCTCGCTTCAGGTCCACCAGACCTTCGTCTTGGAGGCGTTTGAGGTTCTTGTTGACCGATTCGCGGGTCACTCCAAGACGGTCAGCGAGCGCCTGCTGCGTGACCGACACCACCGTTGCGTCGGAACCACCGACCGCAAGCTCAACAAGCGCGCTCGCGACACGGGTCAGCAGATCGTCAAAGACCACCGTTTCGGTCCAGCCCGACAACGCCCTGGCCTTCGCGGCACACACCTTGGCAAGCCACAGGCCCAGCTCGGGGTGGCGTTGAGCGAGATCAATAAATCTGCCGCGACTGACACAACGAAGGATCGACCGCTCGGCGGCGCGGACTGATGCCGTGCGGCGCTCACCGCCCAGCACCGTCAGTTCGCCGACCGTGTCGCCCCGACGCAAGGTCCGAACAATGAGCTCCTTGCCAGCAACAGCATGGACGACCACGTCAAGACTTCCGTCGACGACGAAGTCGATACCGCCACCAACATCTCCCTGGCGCACGAGGTAGGAACCAACGTCGAGCCGTCTCGACACTGAAGCCTCGGTCACCGCCTGCAGGACATGCGCCGGCAGATCGGCGGCCAAGAAGGTCAGATCGTCGTTCATCGAAGCCTCATTGTGTTAAGTCTGACGCTTTTGCGTCGACGAGCCCAGTGTGTGGTTTGACAAGTTGCGACCAGCAGACAGATGTTGTGCCACATCTCCACAATCCAGACACCGCCCTGGTGCCAACATGCGTGAAGGTAGGTCGATCAGGTGATTGACAAGTTGAGTTTCAAGAAAGTCATGACTGTCAGCTTTGCGCTGGCGATCGTCGTTGTTGGGGTCACCAGCCTCTTCGTACGATCCAAAGTCAACACCGTTCAGACCCGCCACGAGGAACTCGTCGAGCTCACTGCCCTGCACTCAGACTTGTTGGTCATTCAAGAAGAAATGACCACCCAGCGGGCCATCCAAGCCGAATTCTCAGTACTGCGCGACCCAGCGCTCATCGACGAGTTCGAAGCTTCTGCTGGTCGCGCCTTTGAATACTTCGATCGCGCCCTTTCCCTCAGCATCGCCGATGCTGTCGACGTCGCCGGCACGATCGACCGCGTTAAGGCAATCGACGAAGAACACGACGCCACCTTTGCCGGTGTGCTCGTCCCTTCAGTTGAGACCGGTGATGACGCAATGATCCAAAGCTCAGCCGAGGTCTTGCAAGGAATCTCGTACCGGTTCCGCGACGAGATCAACGCGCTCCTGGCCGCAGTTGAGGATTTGACGGCGGAACAACAGTCCAGCGTGACGTCGGGCAACACCGACGTCATGAACGCAAACTTGATTGCATCCCTCAGCGCACTTGCGGCCCTTGTCGGTCTTGGTCTTGCCACCATGTTCGTGCTTCGCCGCCGATTCAGCGGCGAGATCGACTCACTTGACTACGCAACGTCGAGTTTGCGTTCTGCTGGTGAACAGCTGTCGCGAGATGCCAGCGAGACCCGAGGCGAACTGGCCCAGATTGCGTCAGTCAGCACATCGACCAACAACAACATGGGCATCTTGACCAACTCGATCGACGACATGGCTGGCGCTATTCGCGACATCGCAACCAGCTCTGCTGAGGTCTCATCGGTTGCCAACGACGCCGTCGACTGGACCAGGGTCACCAACGAGACCGTGGCCAAGCTCGGTGAGTCCTCTGCTGAAATCGGCGAGGTTGTCGAGGTCATCACTTCAATTGCTGAACAGACGAACCTACTGGCTCTCAACGCAGCAATCGAAGCCGCTCGTGCCGGTGAGGCCGGCAAGGGCTTCGCAGTTGTCGCCAATGAAGTGAAGGAACTGGCCAAGCAGACGAGTGCAGCTACCGAACGCATCTCGGCCCGCATCGATGCCATCCAGACCGATACGTCAGAGTCGGTCAAGGCCATCGACCGGATCTCTGAAGTCATCGAGCGCATCTCCAGTCTGCAACACTCCGTGAGCGCCGCAGTCGAAGAGCAGCACATCACGACCGGCGAGATTGGCAATGTGGTCGCATCGGTGGTTGACGATGTTTCGATGCTGTCCAGCCGGGTCAACAAGGCCACCGCTGTTGCCGATCGCACCGCCGATACCGCCACCAACACCTTGGCACGGACCGACGATCTGGCCGCGGTGGCCAGCTCGCTGCGCGGCTTCGTTGGCCTCGACGATTCGTCGCCACAGAGCGACAGCACACCGTCGCAGGATTCCGGACTTGCAGGAGCAGTACCAGTTCCAGTGTGATGACAAGAACAACAGGGCTGCACTCAACCAGCACCTGATGTGGAGTGAACATGAGCCCGTGTTCGTCTGAGCCTTCTTGGCCAAGACGGACACGGGCTCGGTTCGTTCCATCGACAATCGGGCACCGAACACGACTCGGACGCGAGACAATGGGCGGCCTGTGAGCAGCATCATCGTCTCCGACCTCGACTACGCACCCCCGGGAGCCGACTCGCTCTTTTTTGATATCAGCTTCGGGGTCTCGCCTGGCGATCACGCCGCCATCGTGGGACCCAACGGTGTTGGCAAGAGCACCATCTTGAAGATCCTCTCAGGTGAACTTGTCGCCGATGGTGGCGACACCGCAATCAACGGCACCGTGTTAACCATGACCCAAGACGTCGGGATGGGTCGGCCCGAAGACACCCTCCAGCAGATGCTGCTGGAGGTTGCGCTTCCAGAACTACGGACCGCGGGCCACGAACTCATCGCCGCCGAGGCCGCCATGATCGCCGGTACCGACGACGGCATGGCGTATGCCGAAGCGATCACCCGGTGGGGAGACCTCGGCGGATACGAGCTCGAATCACAATGGTCAGCGGCAGCCGAACGAAGCGTGAAGACACCAGTCAAGGACTTCTCGACGCGCAAGGTCGGAGAACTCTCCGGAGGAGAACGCAAGCGCCTGGTGCTCGACCTCTTGCTCAACTCCGGAGCCGATGTGTTGTTGTTGGACGAACCCGACAACTATCTCGACATCCCGACACGAGTATGGCTTGAGCAACAGATCGTGGCGTGCCCCAGCACGATCTTGATGGTGAGTCACGACCGTTCGTTGTTGGAACGAGTCGCTACGAAACTTGTTGTCCTCGAGGGGTCGAGCTGCTGGGTCCACGGCGGCTCATACGCAACGTTTGGCGAAGCGCGCGAACGGCGCCAAGCGCTGCTGGGCGATGCCCTCAAGCGATGGAACGACGAAGAACGCCGACTTCACGCACACATGAAGATCATGAAAGCCCGAGCCGCCCAGAACTTCAAGAACGCCACGAAGGCCAACGCGGCACAAACGCGGTGGGAAAAATTCGTCAAGGCCGGCCCACCTCCTCCCCCGGTTGCCGACCAGCACATCTATGTGAACTTGCGAGGCGCAGACTCAGCTCGACGTGTCCTCAACCTGATCGACGTCGAGATCGACGGGCTCTTCCTCGGCTTCTCCGACGAGGTTCACTTCGGTGAGCGTGTTGGCCTCATCGGCCCCAACGGCACCGGCAAGACACACCTTCTGCGAGCGCTCTCAGGCGAAAGCGAACCCAGTCAGGGCCAGATCGTCCTTGGGCCACGCACGTCGGTCGGGACGTTCACCCAGATCAACGACCGTCCTGATTTCATCGGACGTGAGATTGCTGACATTGTGCGCGAACGCGTCGCCGATCACGAGGCGGCCATGAAAGCGCTCGCTCGCTATGGGCTGTCGACACACCATCGCCAAGAGTTCGAAACCTTGTCAGGTGGACAAAAGGCCCGACTTGAAATCTTGTGCCTCGAACTCGAAGGCCACAACGTGCTGTTGCTCGACGAACCGACCGACAACCTCGATATCGAATCGTCTGAAGCTCTCGAGCAGGCTCTAGACGGCTTCCTGGGCACTGTGCTGGCAGTGAGCCACGATCGAACCTTCCTGGAGCGGCTCGACCGCTTCATCATGATCAACGATGACGGGATGGTCTATGCCCTCCCGGACTTCGACGTTGCCATGCAAGCCCTGTCCAACCCGGACGAAACCGCCCAGATCCGGCTTGTGAAGCTCCTGAGCACCTGACCACAGCTGGTGAA
>CAYGMW010000164.1:0-7730 GCA_964350975.1 uncultured Acidimicrobiales bacterium
GGAGCCTTCGCCCGTGAGGCCGCGGCGACTCGGCTGGCTCACGAAGTCGGGCTACCGGTGGCCGAGGTGCTGGGTTGTGGTGAGGACTGGTCGATTGCCCAGTGGATCGACGGGGCCGTTCATTCCAAGCGAGCTGTGTGGCCCGGATATGCGATGTCGATGGCCACCATCTTGGCCCAACTACATCGCGTACGGGCCGAAGCGCTGACCGGTGGTCTGGTCGATAGTTCGATGCCCGATCACATCGCTCGGACCCGGGACATGGTCGGTCTGGGCGCCATCAGCGAGATGCCAGCCGACCGCCAGCCGCTGTTGGAGCGACTCGCTGAGGTGTGGCCACACGTCGAAGCGTCGACCGCGCCTGCGGTGTTTTTGCATGGGGACCTGTGGCCCGGAAACGTGCTGTGGACCCAAAGGCGGTTGGCCGCAGTGATCGATTGGGAGAACTGTGCCGTGGGGCCCTGGCAAGCCGATGTGCTCTCGTGCCGCCTTGAGTTGTCGATGGCCCATGGGTCTGCGATCGCCCAAGAGTTCGTTGACGCCTATCGCGCCCACACCGGCCGCCAACTTGACGACGACCACGACTCGTTTGCGGCGTGGTCACTCGTCGCAGTGCTGCGTTTGGCATCGCTACCCGGGTCGCCCGAACTGACAGCGGCCGAGTCAGATCAGATGGCAGCTCATCTCGCTGTGGAGGCCGAACGGGCCCTCAGGTTGTAGCTACAGATCAGAACTCGTGGTCCGTCGCGACGGGGCCGTATGGCCCGAACACTGGTGCCAACTCATTGACATCGAAGTCGTCGTCGGACCACTCGGGTGACGTCACCATCTCGGCTGCGAGGCGGCCCCATTCGTCACTTGACTTGGCCGCGCCGCCGTTTCCGCCGACCGCAACTGCAATCCGATCGTCGAGCCAGCCGAGGTACGGCAGTGCATTGCGGGTCCAGGTGGTGGTGCAGGGCCCAAAGTCCCACGACCTGACCGCCAGGCCCGGAAGCATTGCGGTGGCCACGTCGAATAGGTCTGCGGCTTCGTCGGCGCTGCCACCGGATTGGAACCAGTCGGTCAGCTCGGCATCGGTGGTTGCGTACTGGGCCGGTACCGCGTCGGCACCGATCTTGAGCATCACCCGGCCATCGGGATACCGAACTGGCGGGACCCAGTAGACGCCGTGGAGCCGGCTGTGCCCGACATCGCCAACAATCAGGCTGGGCAGTGCTCCCGCGGTTGCAGCGTCGATGTCGAACTCGATCGTCACAAAGGTCCGTAGGGCACTGATGGTGGCGAGGTCATGACCCGCGGGGCGCGCCGCGTGGGGGCCGGTAGCGAGCAAGACAGTGTCGCCCTGGTGCCGCGACCCGGTGGACGTGGTGACCTGGCCCGTAGCGGGGGACGTCGTGACGTCGACGACGACGTCGTCGATCACCATCGCCCCCGCCATCTGGGCGGCCTTGGTCTGGGCTGCCACGAGCAAACGGGGATGGATCAGGCCCGCAGGAGCGTCCTCGAAGGCAACTCGATGTCCTGTCGACCCGATATCGATACCCCAGCGCTGGTGCACCGCGTCGGCCGTGGTCCAGTGGACCGAGGCGCCGGACTCGACGCCATGGGTGACCGCCGGCTCGACAGCATTGGATGAATACACAACACCCACGGGTGTGTGGAAGGTGATGCCCGTGGCCTGGGCCAATGCTTCGTGGCGGTCGAGGGACCTGCGAGCCACGATTGATTTGATCCGCATCGGGTCCATGATGCGGGTCACCCGGCCCTGATCGTGGTGGCTGGCAACGGGGCCGTCCCAGGTACGTGGCTCAGGCGGTTCGGACGGACCGATGAGGGTCACCTGGTGGCCGGATTCGGCGAGGTGCCGAGCCGCCGCGCTGCCGATCATCCCTCGTCCAACAACAATGATGTGCCGTGTCATGACTGCACTGCTTTCAGGCTGGTCTGGTTTGATGTCGGTCTGGCTGGTCGATGGCGCCGGTAGGCGTGGCCAAGTGTGGGGCAATCCCGTCGGGGCCGATCACCAACGTTTCGAGCTCGATCCATCCGCCGAACCGGGCCAACAACCCAATGAGGTCGGGGTCAATCAGGGTAGTTCCGGTGCTGCTGGGAAGGGCCGTGTTGGGCACAAGGTGTGAGATCACGAGCGAGATGGCGTCGAGGTCGAGGCGGTTCAGCGCGTCAGCAGCTCTGGCGAAGACCGCGCCTAGGGTCGCGAGGTGGGTTTCGGTCGGTGCGGTCGACGGTGTAGTGGCGAGACGCCACACGTTCTCGCTCTGTGTCTTGCCGCCCCGCGAACGCCCACCAATGACGCTTACCGGTGCGCCCCGGCCACCAAAGCACGCACCGAGTTCGTCGATGGTGGCGGTGGTCGACGCCACGTCGAGGCGCGCGGCCGCGTGGCTCTGGTCGGGCTGCTTTGGCGGGGGAGTGACCACGACGCAAACCTAGCGGCGGGCGTACTTGCTGGCTGCGGCGAATTCGACAGTCGACGCACACATGGGGCATCGTCGAGCCATGACGAACACGGCCTCAAGCACACCTGCAGCAGCGAACACGGATTTGGTGCGAGCCGCACGGGCGCTCGATGCGGGCACCGTCGAGCTGCGCCGCTCGATCCACCATGAGCCCGAGCTTGGCCTCCAGCTACCGAAGACGCAGGCCAAGATCACCGAGGCCCTCACCGGTTTGGGCCTCAAGATCACCCTGGGCCGATCGTCGACGTCGGTAGTGGCCGACCTCGACACCGGCAAGCCCGGCCCCACCGTGTTGCTCCGTGGCGACATGGACGCCCTGCCGCTGCAGGAGGACTACCCGACAGACTTCACGTCGGCCTACGACGGCCGGATGCACGCGTGCGGCCATGACAGCCATGTGGCGATGCTCGTCAGCGCGGCCCGCCTGCTCGCCGACAACAAGGATTCGCTCACGGGCAGGGTTCGTTTCATGTTCCAACCCGGCGAAGAAGGCCACTTCGGTGCCGAACACATGATCCGCGAGGGAGTACTCGACGGCGTGGACCGCGCGTTCGCGATCCATGTTGTGCCGAACCTGCCCGACGGCCTGATCTCGACCAAGGCTGGCCCGCTTCTCGCGAGCGCGGATGAGTTCAACGTGATCTTCCACGGGCAAGGTGGGCACGCGTCGGCCCCTCACCAGTGCGTGGACCCCATTCCGGCAATGGCCGCGGCCATCACCGGTATCCACACCATGGTCGGGCGTTCGATCGAGGCCACCCAGTCCGGGGTGGTCACCGTTGCCCACATCGGGGCGGGCACGACCAATAACGTCATCCCGCCCAGCGCATTCATCCAAGGCACGATTCGGGCCCACGACGAGGACTCCCGGGCGACCCTGCAGCGCCGCATCGGTGAGGTGTCCGCGGGTGTCGCCGCGGCACACGGGTGTACGTGCACGACCCACATCACACCTGGATATCCAGTCACGCTCAACAACGACGAACAAGCAGCCTTGGTTGGGTCCGTGGCTCGTGAGGTGCTCGGCGATCATCTGTTTGCCTTGGCTCCGAGAGCCGCAATGGCAGCTGAAGACTTCAGCTATGTGTTGCAACGGGTACCAGGAGCAATGGCGATGCTCGGTGTATGTCCTGCAGACCTCACTCCCGACACAGCAGCGCCGAGCCACTCGAACCTGATGCGTATCAGCGAAGCCAACCTTGCCAACGGGGTCGCGATGTATGCCGCGATGGCTCTCGCCCGATAACGCGCCCACCCCATCTGTTTCCGCCACCGAAAACCGGGGCTGTCGCCCCGAGTTTCGGTGGCAGGAATCGACAAGGGGCCCCGCGTCGGGCAAGGTGTGTCGATGACGAATCTTGGCGACATCGGACCCGACCTGGCCAGAGCAGCTGAGGCGCTCGACGGCGACACCATTGAGCTGAGGCGCTCGATCCACCGTGAGCCCGAGCTGGGGCTTGACCTGCCCAAGACGCAGGCCAAGATCACCGAGGCCCTCACCGGTCTGGGCCTCAAGATCACGCTCGGCGAGTCGTCGACGTCGGTGGTGGCCGACCTCGACACCGGCAAACCCGGGCCTACGGTGTTGCTCCGCGGCGACATGGATGCCCTGCCCCTGCAGGAGGACTACCCGTCAGACTTCAAGTCGGCCTACGACGGCAAGATGCACGCGTGTGGCCATGACAGTCATGTGGCGATGCTCGCGAGCGCGGCTCGCCTGCTCGCCGACAACAAGGATTCACTCACGGGCAGGGTTCGTTTCATGTTCCAGCCTGGTGAAGAAGGCCACTTCGGTGCCGAACACATGATCCGTGAGGGTGTGCTCGACGGCGTAGACCGGGCCTTCGCGATCCATGTTGTGCCGAACCTGCCCGACGGCCTGATCTCGACCAAGGCTGGCCCGCTTCTCGCGAGCGCGGATGAGTTCAACGTGATCTTCCACGGGCAAGGTGGGCACGCGTCGGCCCCTCACCAGTGCGTGGACCCCATTCCGGCAATGGCCGCGGCCATCACCGGTATCCACACCATGGTCGGGCGTTCGATCGAGGCCACCCAGTCCGGGGTGGTCACCGTTGCCCACATCGGGGCGGGCACGACCAATAACGTCATCCCGCCCAGCGCATTCATCCAAGGCACGATTCGGGCCCACGACGAGGACTCCCGGGCGACCCTGCAGCGCCGCATCGGTGAGGTGTCCGCGGGTGTCGCCGCGGCACACGGGTGTACGTGCACGACCCACATCACACCTGGATATCCAGTCACGCTCAACAACGACGAACAAGCAGCCTTGGTTGGGTCCGTGGCTCGTGAGGTGCTCGGCGATCATCTGTTTGCCTTGGCTCCGAGAGCCGCAATGGCAGCTGAAGACTTCAGCTATGTGTTGCAACGGGTACCAGGAGCAATGGCGATGCTCGGTGTATGTCCTGCAGACCTCACTCCCGACACAGCAGCGCCGAGCCACTCGAACCTGATGCGTATCAGCGAAGCCAACCTTGCCAACGGGGTCGCGATGTATGCCGCGATGGCTCTCGCCCGATAACGCGCCCACCCCATCTGTTTCCGCCACCGAAAACCGGGGCTGTCGCCCCGAGTTTCGGTGGCAGGAATCGACAAGGGGCCCCGCGTCGGGCAAGGTGTGTCGATGACGAATCTTGGCGACATCGGACCCGACCTGGCCAGAGCAGCTGAGGCGCTCGACGGCGACACCATTGAGCTGAGGCGCTCGATCCACCGTGAGCCCGAGCTGGGGCTTGACCTGCCCAAGACGCAGGCCAAGATCACCGAGGCCCTCACCGGTCTGGGCCTCAAGATCACCCTCGGTGAGTCGTCGACGTCGGTGGTGGCCGACCTCGACACCGGCAAGCCCGGCCCCACCGTGTTGCTCCGTGGCGACATGGACGCCCTGCCGCTTCAGGAGGACTACCCGTCGGACTTCAAGTCGGCTTACGACGGCAAGATGCATGCCTGCGGACACGACACCCACGTGTCGATGCTCGTCAGCGCCGCCCGACTGCTCGCCGACAACAAGGACTCACTCACCGGCAAGGTGCGTTTCATGTTCCAGCCCGGCGAAGAAGGGTTCGGCGGCGCCGAACACATGATTCGTGAAGGTGTGCTCGATGGTGTTGATCGCGCGTTCGCGATCCATGTGTTCACCAACCTTCCGAGCGGTGTGGTGATCACCAAGGGCGGGGCCCTGATGGCGAGCGCCGACAAATTCGAGATCACCATCAATGGCCGAGGTGGCCACGCATCGGCTCCCCACCAGTGCGCCGACCCTATCCCCGCTGCAGCGGCCACGATCACGGGTCTGCACACGATGGTTGGCCGTTCGGTCGAAGCCACCAGGTCGGGCCTGATTACGGTTGCCCACATCGAATCGGGCACCACCAACAACATCATCCCGCCGAGTGCGTTTATGGAAGGCACGATTCGGGCCCACGACGAACTCACCCGCGAGACCCTTCAGGCCAAGATCAGCCAGGTCGCCGAGGGAATGTCGGCTGCTCATGGCTGCACGTGCACGACCCACATCACCCCCGGTTATCCCGTCACCATCAACAATGATGCCCAGGCCGACCTCGTGGCGTCGGTCAGTCGTGAGTTGCTGGGTGAGGACAAGTTCATGGCCATGCCCCGAGCGGTGATGGGGGCCGAAGACTTTTCCTATGTGTTGCAGCACGTTCCAGGCGCGATGGCGTTCCTTGGTGTGTGCCCCGACGATGAGAACTGGCAGACGGCTGCGCCGAACCACTCGAACCTCATGCGGGTCAACGAGGGCGGAATGCGCAACGGCGTAGCCCTCTACGCCGCAATGGCGCTCGTCGGTTAGCGAGTTTTCGCCTTCTACCACCGAAAACCGGGGCTGTCGCCCCGGTTTTCGGTGGCGGTAAATCGGTTGTGGTGATGCAGCTTGGTGAGTCACCGTGTGGGCCGCCTCGGAGCCCCGAGGCCATCATCCCGCACGGGAAGGACACCAGACATGCAGGAGATTCAGGCCCAAGACCAGCTCGACACCACGACGGGTGGCCCCACTGTTCGAGTGTGGGCATCGATGATCGAACCAGGCACGATCGACCAAGCCAAGCGCGCCGCCCGTAGCCCAGCGGTGAGCGGCCCAATCGCACTGATGCCCGACGCCCACGTCGGGCTCGGCGCCACTGTTGGATCGGTGATCCCGACCGAATCGGCCATCATCCCGGCTGCTGTCGGGGTCGATATTGGTTGCGGCATGATCGCGACCGAGCTCGACCTCACTGCATCGCAGCTGCCCGATTCGCTCGTGTCGATCCTGCGCGACTGGGAGCGGGGTATTCCCGCTGGGCGGGCCGGACATCGGCGCAGTGGCGAGCTGGCAACGCGCTGGATGAAGGCCAACCCGATGCCCGACCCGACGAGGGTTCGCTCGGTCGACAAGGTGGCATGCCAGCTCGGGTCGCTGGGCGGCGGCAACCACTTCGGTGAGCTGTGTCTCGACGAACGCGACCAGGTCTGGGTGGTGGTCCATTCTGGCAGCCGAGGTGTGGGGAACCAGCTCGCACAAGGCCACATTCTCACCGCCCGTCAGCAGACATTTGATCCCGTACTTGAGGACCCGGACCTGGCGTACTTCGTTCAGGGCACACCGCAGTTCGATGCCTATGTGGCTGACATGTTGTGGGCGCAGGACTATGCCCTGATGAACCGGGAACTGATGATGGACACTGCCGTGCGAGCCGTGGCCCACGCGACGGTCGGTATTGGCAACCTGCCACAAGGTCAGCGGCACCCCATCGAGCGGCGTCGGATCCAGTGCCACCACAACTATTCGGCCAAGGAACACCACGGCGGCCGCGACCTGTGGATCACCCGAAAGGGCGCGATCCGCGCCGGTGTCGGCGATCTCGGTGTCATTCCAGGGTCGATGGGGCAGCGCTCTTATATCGTGCGCGGCCTTGGCCAGAGCGATTCGTACTCGTCGGCGTCGCACGGTGCCGGGAGGTTGATGAGCCGAACCAAGGCCCGTAAGGAGCTGTCAGGTCTGGCGTCAACCTGGGAATCGATGACCAATGTGACCTGGCAGGAATCTCAGGCCAAGCACTTGGTCGACGAGGCGCCTGCGGCGTACAAGCCCATCGATCAGGTGATGGCTGACCAGAGCGATCTGGTCGCAATCGAACATGAGCTCAGAGCAGTACTGAACTTCAAGGGTGTGTCCTGAACCGCACACTCTGAAGCATCGGCCCGGTGGTTTCGGCCGCCGGGCCGATG
>CAYGMW010000165.1:0-7707 GCA_964350975.1 uncultured Acidimicrobiales bacterium
GTCGTAGACGGGCTGCAGCTGTTTGGACGCCACCGACGTCAGCGGGTACAGACGGGTGCCCGATCCGCCAGCGAGCACAATTCCCTTCACAGGCTCTTGTGTCGACAGTAGCCAGCGCCGGTTGAGCGCTCAGCTACGGTGGGCATCCATGACGGACGCAAGCGAACACAACGATCACCCCGAGGTGATGGTCGACATCCCTCAAAACCGGCTCGATGACGAGGCGACCAGCCAGATCATTCAGCGGGTCGTGGCGCCAGGAACGATCGGTGTCGACGTTGGGGCCCATCGTGGTGATGTGACGGCCCAGATCGTGGAGGCTGCTCCCGACGGCGCTCATATCGCGATCGAGCCCATCCCGTACCTGGCCCAGATCGTCCGCGACCGATTCCCGCTGATCACGGTCCACGAAGCAGCGCTCGCCGCCGAGGCCGGCCCCGATGTTGAGTTCCATCTCGTGGTCGACAACCCCAGCTACAGCGGCTTGCGCGAGCGTCGCTATGACCGGCCAAACGAAACCGTTGAGCTGATCAGGGTCCGCACGACCACGCTCGACGAGCTCGTGCCAACCGACGCGGTGGTCAGCTTGTTGAAGGTCGACGTCGAAGGCGGCGAACTTGGCGTGTTCCTCGGCGGTAGCCGGGTACTCGACACCCGACCCGTGGTCGTGTTCGAGCATGGGCTCGGCGCGGCCGACCACTACGGAACCGAGCCGGGAACGATCCACGACCTGCTGTCGTCACATGGCCTGCGTGCCTCGTCGCTGACGGGGTTTCTCGATTTTGAGCCCAGCTATAGCCGGGCCCAGTTCGAAGATGAGTTCTACTCAGGCCGACGCTGGATGTTCGTCGCCCACCCCTAAGGCACGCAGCAGCCCGCGACCAGTCCTAGATCAGTCCGCGACGGGCGAGCATCGCCCTCAGCGGCCGCCAGAGCCGTTGTCCGCTCCGGCGAATGGAGACAGGCAGCATCGTCGCAACGACCGTCGTGAACCTGTCGGCGGCTCCGAGCGGAACATCGGGCGGCGTTGCCGGCTCGGAGGAGTCGACGAGAGCTTCGTGGGTGCACAGATCAAGGAGCGGCAGCGGGCCAGGGTCGAACGCGCCAGGGTCGTCAACCTTGGTGGCAACACAATCGATCATCCACTCGCGCTCTTGGCGCAGGTCCGTGACTTGGAAGCCAGCGCTATGCAGGGAGTGCCGCAGGGTGAGTTCGGTGAAGCTGGCGTGGTGGTAGTCGCCGTTGTAGGCCTGGGTGCCCAATAGGGCGTGCACCATCGTGTGATGGTGCTCGACTGTCCTGAGCTTGGCGATCAGCCTGGCTACGCCCATGATGTCGGGCACTCGCAGGACCAGAGTGCCTCCGACCTTGAGTAGCCGGCCCCACTCGGCGAGGGCTGGATCGACCTCAGCTCGTTCCAGATGTTCGAGGACGTCTTGGGCGACGACCTCGACGTAGTGATCTGACGGCAGCATCGACAGGTCTCGAACGTCGGCGACGAGGTCAGGCTCATGGACATCCAAGAAGTCGACGTTGAGGTAACCATCTCGGTGGTCCCATCCACAGCCAAGGTTGATCCGGTCAGGATGCCCACCTGGATCGAACGTGGTAGTAGCCACTGAGTTCCCGTCGCCCGATTCGGCCTCTATTCGATCACCACAACAATGTCGCCAGCGCCGACGGTGTCGCCGACGGCCACCTTCACATCGGTGACCGTTCCGGCCTTGTCGGCGGCGATGTTGTTTTCCATCTTCATGGCCTCAAGCACCACGACCGACTGGTCGACCTCGACGGTGTCGCCGACCTCGACGAGCACCTTCACGATGGTTCCCTGCATCGGGACCGCAATCTTGCCCGAGCCCGCAACACTGCCACCGCCACTTGAGCCACCACGCTTGGCCCGCTTGGCCGGAGCAGCTGCTCCAACACTCTCCGGTACCCAGGCTGTGACGGCGAAGCGCTTGCCGTTGACCTCAACGGTGGTGTCGCGGCGGACAAGGTCGTCGGTGTCGGCCGGAGCGCCGGACGCGGCGTACTTCACGCCCGTCAGGTCGAGGGTTTCTTCGACCCACTTTGTGCTGTGGGTCATGGCCCGAAAGTCGGGGTGCTGCAAGATGGCCAGGTCGGCCGGAATGGTGGTGGCAACGCCCTCGATGATGAGCTCGTTGAGGGCCCGGATCGCCCGGCCGATAGCGATGTCGCGGTTGCGACCCCACACGATCAGCTTGCCCACGAGGTTGTCGTAGTACTGCGAAATCTCGTCGCCAGCCTCATACCCGGTGTCGAAGCGGGTGCCAAAACCGTCGGGCGTCGCCAGCTTGGTGATGCGACCAGGCGACGGCAAGAACGCGCCCTCGGCTGGATCCTCGGCATTGATGCGGATCTCGATCGAGTGGCCGCTGACCGTGACATCGTCTTGGGTGAATGGCAATGCTTCGCCGGCTGCGATCCGCAGCTGCATCTCGACCAGGTCGACGCCTGTGATGAGCTCGGTGGCGGGATGCTCGACCTGGAGCCTGGTGTTCATCTCGAGGTAGTAAAAGCCGCCGTCTTCGTACAAGAACTCGACCGTTCCGGCATTCACGTAGTCGCAGCCCTTGGCCACCGCAACAGCGGCCTCACCCATGGCCGCGATGATCGACGGGTCGATGCCGGCTGCGGGGGCTTCTTCGATGAGCTTTTGGTGACGACGCTGGGCTGAGCAGTCGCGCGTGCCGAGGTACACACAATTGCCGTGAGAGTCGGCCAGGATCTGGACTTCAACGTGACGGGGAGCGGTGAGATAGCGCTCCATATAGATCTCGTCGCGACCGAAGTAGGCGAGCGCCTCGCGCTGGGCCGACTCCATCGCGGGGGCGGCCTCGGCGGCGTTGTGCACGACCTTCATGCCGCGTCCGCCTCCGCCATAGGCCGCCTTGATGGCAACGGGCCAACCGAACTCGGTGCCGAAGTCGATGATCATCTGAGGGTCGGTGATCAGCTCGGTCGTGCCGGGAACGCCATGAACATCAACGCGTTCGGCGGCGAGTCGGGCCGAGATCTTGTCGCCCATCACCTCGATGGCTTCGGCTCCCGGGCCAATGAAGGCCACACCGCGGTCGGTGATGGCTCGGGCGAAGTCGGCGTTTTCGGAAAAGAAGCCGTACCCGGGGTGCACGGCGTCGGCACCGCTGCGCTCGATGATGTCGAGGATGGCCTCGGTGTTGAGATAGCTCTCGGCCGCGGTCTGGCCACCGAGTGCGTAGGCCTCATCGGCCAGCCGGGTGTGGAGCGCGTCTCGGTCGAGCTCGCTGTACACCGCCACGGACGTAATGCCGAGCTCGCGGCATGCACGGATAACACGAACTGCGATTTCGCCGCGATTGGCGATCAGCACCTTGGAGAACATTGAACCTCGTCTGGCAACAGGCCCCATGGGCCGAGTTAGGTCCGTTCATAATGTCAGACGTGGCCCCATCTTCCGATTCCTCGCCCCAGAACGCCTCCAGCGACCCGCACCATGCGAGCGCGATTGAGGGCACCCGGTTCCGTCTCGTGGCAGTTGTCGAGACCGGTTCGACGAACACTGATCTGGCTCGCTGGTGCCGTGACCAGATCGCCCCATGGGCCGCATTGCGCACGGATCACCAGAGCGCTGGGCGGGGTCGCCGCGACCGGAGGTGGGAGGCCCCCCCAGGGTCGGGACTCATGATGTCGGTGCTGTTTCCTGGAGGCGACGCCGACCATGTGCACCGTTGCGGCGCCCTGTTGGGGCTCGCAGCTCATGACGCGTGCCGCTCTCTTGGCGCAGACGTCTCTATGAAATGGCCGAACGATCTGGTCGCGGCCCCTGACCCCGACGGAACGCTGCCCAAGCTGGCGGGTGTTCTGGGCGAGGTGGTTGCCGTCGGCACCGAGATCGTCGGGGTTGTCGTCGGTATCGGGCTCAATCTGAGGCCTGTTCCTGGCCGAGATGCAGCCCTCGGTCGTTCTGTGGCCGTTCTCGACGGGCTGACGAACGAGCGACCCACTGCTGACGAGATGGCTCGGCTGGTGCTGACCCATCTGGATCGGCTCCTCACGAGAGTCGAGGCTCGCAACGGTGTTGAACGTCTGAGCAATCAGATGAGGGAGGCCTCGATCTTGTTGGGTCGCCAAGTGACGGTGACCCGCGACGCCGCGGGGCCGGCAGTTGAAGGAACGGCCATTGACATCGACAGCGCTGGCCGGCTGGTGCTCGACGTCGACGGCAGCCGTGTCGAATTGTCGGTCGGGGATGTGACCTCGGCGCGCCTTGCCCCCGGATCAGGGGTCGATTGACCGTCAGCGACTGTGCAACTCTCGGCCGACAGGGTCGACATCACGTGTATGGCGAATGTGCGCGCATCACAACACATCGATGGCGTGTTTGTTGTCGAACCTACGGTGCACCGTGACGACCGCGGCATGTTCGTCGAGACCTTTCGGCGTCAGTGGATTCCCGGTGGTGGTCGCGAAATGATCCAGTCCAACCGGGCCGACCGCGTCCAGGGTTCGGTTGTGGGCCTGCACTATCACCTGCACCAAAGCGACTACTGGTACGTGCCAAACGGGCGGGCCAGGGCGGTTCTGCACGATCTGCGGACCGGGTCAGCGACCGATGGAGCCACCGAGGAGATCGACCTCGGCGGCGACGAGCACCTTGGCCTGTACATCCCGCCGGGAGTGGCCCACGGATTTGCGGCCCTGACCGACATGACCATCACCTACCTGGTCGACGGCTACTACAACCCGGCCGACGAATGTGGTGTGGCCTGGGATGACCCCGACATCGATGCCGACTGGGGCGTGGTCGACCCCGTGCTGTCTGCACGCGACCTGGCGAACCCGCGCCGCAAAGAGATCGAACCCCAGTGGCAGCCCCACGTCTCGCTGCGCACCTAGGAGAATCAACGTGAAGTTGCTGGTGACCGGCGCGGCCGGATTTATTGGGTCGAACTATGTCCGACGGGTCCTGGCGACCACCCCTGATGAGGTGACCATCCTTGATGCGCTGACCTACGCCGGTGGGGTCGACACGATTTCTGATCTGGTCCAGTCACCGAGGGTGACGTTCGTGAAGGGCGACATTGCCGACCGGTCCCTCGTGAGCGACGTCATGGCTGGCCACGACGCGGTCGTCAACTTCGCGGCCGAATCTCACGTGGATCGGTCGATTGTCGACCCTGACGCCTTCGTGCGCACCAACTGCATGGGCACCAACGTCTTGTGTGATGTGGCCCGCCAGTTCGACATTGGACGCTTCGTGCACGTGTCGACTGACGAGGTCTATGGCTCGCGGCTCACTGGTTCGTTCAGCGAAACCGATGTGCTCGCGCCCAGCTCGCCCTACAGCGCGTCGAAGGCGGCATCTGATCTCATTGCTCTCGGCTATCACACGACCTTTGGGCTCAACGTGAGTGTCACCAGGGCGTCGAACAACTACGGACCGTTCCAGTACCCCGAAAAGGTCATTCCGCTGTTTGTGACCAACCTGCTGCGGGGTCAGTCGGTGCCGTTGTATGGCGACGGCTCGAACATCCGCGACTGGCTGTATGTGGACGACCATTGCGCCGGGGTCGACGTGGTGCTGCGTCGAGGTGCTGCCGGCGAGATCTACAACATTGGTGGAACCGCTGAACTCAGCAATCTGGAGCTGACCGGTCGGCTCCTGGAGCTGTGTGGCGCCGACCCATCGCTCGTGGAGCGGGTTCCTGACCGATTGGGCCACGACCAGCGCTATTCGATCACCACCGACAAGATCGCGGCACTAGGTTGGCGCCCCGAGATGGATATCGCTGAGGGGCTTGAACGTACGGTGGCGTGGTATCAAGCCAACGAGTCGTGGTGGAGCGCTCGGCGGTCGTGACAGCCCCGAGGTTGTTGATCACCGGAGCTGGTGGCCAGCTCGGCGCCGAACTGGCAAGCCGGGCGCCTGAGGCGGTCGCGTTGCGACGCCGCGACCTTGACGTCACCGATCGGGCGGCAGTGCGTGAGTGTCTGGTCCACCATCGCCCCGATGTGGTGCTCCACGCTGCGGCGATGACCGCGGTCGACCGTTGCGAGACCGAGCCCGAGATGGCATTTGGTGCTAACGCGCTCGCGACTCGGTGGCTGGTTGAGGCCGCCGACGCTGTGGGTGCTCGAGTGGTGTCGGTGTCGACGGACTATGTGTTTTCGGGCGAACCCGTCGGTGGCGACCGCCCATGGCACGAGTGGGACCCAACCGGGCCCCGTTCGGTCTATGGGGCATCCAAGCTGGCCGGCGAACGCGAGCTTCGCCCCTGCGACACCGCGGTGCGGACTGCGTGGTTGGCCGCTCCGGGCCACAACAACATCGTCACCACCGTGCTGAAGTTGGCCTTGGCCGGATCGCCGATGCGCTTCGTGGACGACCAGATTGGTTCGCCCACCCTTGTTCCGGATCTGGCCACAGAGCTGTTGTGGATCGCGGCCAATGGGCTCACTGGGGTGGTTCACGCCGTCAATGAGGGGTCAGCATCGTGGTGGGAGTACATCTCAGCTGTGGTCGCCGCCGCAGGTGCCGACCCGGCGTTGGTCTCGGCGATCTCGACGGCCGAACTCGATCCGCCGCGCCCCGCACCTCGACCCCGATACTCGGTGCTCAACACCGCTGTCCTTCGAGGCGTGGGACGACAGCTGCGGCCCTACCAGGATGCCCTTGACGACCTCATTGGTCAGTTCGTCGACGGGGTTCAGCGCTAGTGTGCTGCGCCGGTGGCGCGTGGGCCGGTGGACGCTCGGTTACCGTAAACAGGTCATCAAGCCACCTGTACCCGTCGGGATACTGAATGTCGCAACTTCGGACCATCTGGGATCATCGCCCATTGGTCGCCAACTTCGCCCAGCGAGAACTCAAGGCGCGTTACCGCCGCAGCTTGCTTGGTTGGTTGTGGTCGCTCATCAATCCGCTCACGACGATCCTCATCTACTCGCTGGTTTTCAGCGTGATCTTGCGGGCCGAGCCACCAGCCGCCGGCGACGGCAGCGAGATCTTTGCGCTCTATCTCTTCAGCGGTCTGGTCGTGTGGAACCTGTTTTCGACCATGGTGAATGGCCCGATGGACTGGCTGGGTGGTGTGGCCGACTTGCTTCGCAAGATCCGTTTCCCCGCTGATGCCGCGATCTTCGGTGGAGCAATGTCAGGCATCGTGCAGACCTTGATCGAGGCCGCCATCTTGTTGGCGATTATGGTCTCGATTGGCAATGGCTCATTGGCCATGTTGGCCATGCCCTACGTGCTGTTGTGCACGATGCTGGCTGGGCTTGGGGTGGGGTTCTTCGTCGCCATCGCGAACGCCCACTTTCGTGACGTCCGATACCTCGTTGGTGTTGCGCTGAACGTCGTGTTCTTTCTGGTGCCGATCGTTTATCCGCCCGACATCATCCCTGAACGCCATTGGGGGCTCCCGCTGCGCGACCTGATCGAGCTCAACCCGATGGTCCAGTTCGTCGCCGCAGGCCGCGACGCGACCTACTTCGGAACCGTCGACTGGGCTCGCTTGGGCATCATTGGTGTGGCGTCGCTCGCAGTGTTTGTTCTGGGCTGGTCGTACTTCGTCCGCAAGTCGGTCGACATCTCCGAGGAGCTCTGACATGGCTGGCGAAACGGCACGTCCACCGGCCATCGTGGTCGACCACGCCTCGAAGCGCTTCTTGCTCCAAGAGGACCGGGCCACCCGCATCAAG
>CAYGMW010000166.1:0-2997 GCA_964350975.1 uncultured Acidimicrobiales bacterium
TGTGGTCTGCGTGCAACCTCACCCGAGATCAGGTGTTCGACCTCGTACGGCCTGGTGAGGTCGTTGGTCGTCTCACCAGCGACGTCGCGGCCCAAGTTGGACTTCCGGCCGGGCTTGCGGTGATTGCTACCGCCCACGACAAGGCCGTCGAGGCCCTCGGTTCGGGAGCCCTCGACCCCGGCGTTGGTTTGGTGTCACTCGGTACCTACATCGCCGCCATGACCCACGGCCCGACCCTGGTGGCCGATGCCGCGTCGTTCTGGACGTTCCAGGCGTCGCTTCCAGGGCACTACCTGTACGAGTGCTGGGGTGTCCGCCGAGGGATGTGGAGCGTGAGCTGGTTTCGCAACCAGTTCGGCGCGGCGGCCGCCGCGGAGTTGGCCGCACAGGCCGATGCCAGTGGTCGTTCGGTCCAAGACCTCATCGATGCCGAGGCCGGTCTCGTGCCGCCTGGGTCAGATGGACTTCTCACCGTTCACGACTGGGCCGCCCCTCCTCACGCTGCGTTTCGAAAGGGTGCGGTGATTGGGTTCGACGGGCGCCACACCAGGGCCCATATGTACCGGTCCCTGTTGGAAGGCATCGCCATACGCCTGAAGAACCATATGGATCCCATGGCGGCCGAACTCGGCCAACCGTTCACCAAGCTGATCGTGAGCGGAGGCGGCGCGAACAGCGACCTCATGATGCAGATCCTGGCCGATGTCCATGGCGTGCCGGCGACTCGTAACCAGCTACGCAGCTCCGCTGCGATCGGCGGTGCTGTGAATGCAGGGCTGTTTGCCGGCATCTGGGCGTCGCCAGCCGAAGCCATCGCCGCGCTCGTGCGCCCTGACGACACCTTCGAGCCCGTTGCGGCCCACACGGCTCGGTACACCGAACTGGCCTCCATTGAGGCATCGATTCATCGCCACCTCGACCCAGTCACCGAACGACTCGCTGCACTGAGCTGAGCTCCTTCGCCGGTGCTCCCCAGTCAGCAACCACCCCTGCCTCACACCCACGGAGCGCCCATGCACACTCACTCAACATCGCGCCGCCAGGTGCTCGGGCACATCACCGAACCACAGCGCCAGATCGACGTCATCCACCAAACCGACGTGCTCGTCGTTGGCTCGGGTCCAGCCGGACTGGCGGCGGCGATCGCCGCGGCTCGCACCGGGGTTGAGGTCACCTTGGTCGAACGCTTCGGTTGTCTGGGTGGCAACATCACAACCGTTGGTGTCGAGGGCATGGCGTGGTATCGCCACGAGCTCACCGTCGAAGCAAATGGACTTGGGCGTGAGTTCGAAGATCGGGCCGCGTCGATGGGTGCCGCGGTTCCTGAGAGCCAGTCGATGTCCTATGAGATCGACGCCGAGGGGTTCAAGGTGGTTGCCGACCGCATGGTCGAAGAAGCTGGCGTTCACACCATGCTTCACCGGATGTTTGTGGCCCCAATCATGGACGGGGCCCGCATTGTTGGCATCATCACCGAATCCAAGTCCGGTCGGGAGGCAATCCTGGCCCAACGCGTCATCGATGCCACCGGCGATGCCGACATTGCCTACCGCAGCGGTGCGCCCACGTTCAAGACCCCTCGCGAAGACATGATGGCGGTGTCGGTGATGTTCCATCTCGCCGGCGTCGACAAACGAGCCTTCGTCGCGGGCGTGGCCGCCGACCCGCAAACCTATGCCGACTGGGCTGGCAACGGCGAGTGGAGCATCGAAACGTCGGGCAAAGAAGACGACATGTATTCGCCGTTCCTCCACAAGCCGTTTCGCAAAGCGGTTGAGGCCGGACTCATCGCCGATGATGTGGTGACCTTGGCAGGAACCTGGGGCGCAATCCACGACTCGGGTGAGCTGACCTATATGAACGTCGTCCACCTGCCCGGCATCGACGGCACGGACCCGGACGATCTGACCACCGGTGAGATCGAGGGCCGACGTCAAGCAATGCGCGCGGTGGAGGCCCTGCGGTCGTTCACCCCGGGCTGTTCTGGGGCTCGCCTTCGTAACTTCGGTATGACCCTCGGTGTGCGCGACACTCGCAAAATTGATGCCGTGTACAACATGACCGAACACGATGTTCGCCACCAAGGGGCCTTCGAGGACAGCATCGGGATCTTTCCCGAGTTCATCGACGGGTATGGCATCTTGATTCTGCCCACGACCGGGCGCTACTTCGGACTGCCGTATCGGAACCTGCTACCTCGCGGCGTCGACAACCTTCTGGTTGCCGGTCGCGCCTCAGGTGGCGACCGGGTGTCACACGCCGCAACCCGCAACATGGCCTGTTGTGCGGTGCTCGGCCAAGGCGCCGGTGTCGCGGCCGCTCAGTCGATTCGCGACAACACACCTCTAGCCGACGTAGATGTGGCTGCGATCCAAGCCGAACTCACCCGTCAAGGGGTCCGGCTGCACTGACCTCGCGGCGAGAGCGCTGCGATCGGCGGGCTGACAGCTAGCGCCCGTCGACAACGATGACGGCGCACCAGCAGGTACGCGCATGCCGGCCCCATCTGTCTCGTGGCGTCGTGTGCAACAATGCCGGATGCACAACCTGCTCCGTTTCGAAGGCAAGACCGTCGCGATTACCGGGGCGGCGAGCGGCATCGGAGCGGCAACCCTCGACTTGTTGAACACGACCGCTGCCGTTGTGCATGCAATCGACCTCGCTCCCCTCACACCGGGCTCTCATGCGAGCTATCAAGCAGACCTTGGCGATCCCGGTTCGGTGGCCGACCTGATCGACCGCCTGCCGGGGCGCATCGATGCCCTCATCAACTGCGCGGGCCTTCCTAATGGGGGTCGCTTCACGCCACACCAGATCATGGCGGTCAATTGGTGCGGTCTTCGCATGCTGACCGAAGGTGTGCTGCCCAAAATGCCCGAGGGCAGCGCCGTGGTTCACGTGGCCTCGACCGCGGCCCGAAACTGGCAAACGCATCAGCCCGAACTGGCCGAACTGCTCTCCATCGAGCCATCCGACAAAACAGCATTCGACAAAACA
>CAYGMW010000166.1:3097-7699 GCA_964350975.1 uncultured Acidimicrobiales bacterium
ACAATGGCCTGGGTGTCGGCCCACACTGACGTCGTCGGCGACGGTTATGCGCTGTCCAAAGAGGCAGTCTGCTACTACACGTTCCATCGGTCGGCCACCGCGCTGGCCCAGGGCGTCAGGATGAACAGCGTGAGTCCGGGCGTGACGAACACACCGATCGCCGACGACTTCATCGCTGGCGTGGGATCCGACGCCATCGATCGTGCGATTGCGTTGGCCGGCCGCATCGCCCAGCCAGAAGAAATGGCCCCGGCACTGCTGTTCTTGGCCGATGAACTCTCGTCGAGCTTCATCAGCGGTGTGAACCTCACCATCGATCGAGGCATCAAGGCCACACGCATCATGGGTGAGTTCTAGATGGCGAATCATCCCGATCGTTACGAGGGTTCCGCCCAGGAGTACGACGTTGTCGTGACGCGAGACGTCGGCATCGCCATGGCCGACGGAGCGACACTCTTTGCCGACATCTACTTTCCTGCCCTGCAGGGCAAACGACTCGACGGCGAGTGGCCCGTGCTGCTTGAACGCTCGCCATATGACAAGGCCAGGGTGGTGCACTCGGCAAACAGCCGGTTCTTTGCCAAGCGTGGGTATGTGGCGGTGGTTCAGGACACGCGGGGCCGGTACTCGTCCGACGGTGAGTTCGAGTTCTTACGCAACGAAGCCGACGACGGTCAGGCCACCATGGAGTGGCTCGCAGCTCAGGAGTGGTGCGGGCCGATCGGGACGATGGGTATCTCCTACACCACGGCCACACAGCAAGCGCTCGCAGTGCGCCAACCCGAAAAGCTGGTGACCCAGTCGCTCTTTGATGGGCCATACAACTACTTCCGTCAGACCATGCGGCACGGCGGCGCGTGCGAGTACGGCATTGCGTTCCAGTACGTGGTCTTCATGGCGAGGGCATCACAACAAGCCGCCGAGGACCGAGCCGTCCAATCGGGCCTCGATGCCATGTGGGGTTCGCTCACCGACTGGCTCGGCCATCAGGCCATTGCCAAAGGCGAGACCCCGCTCAGCCTGACCCCGGACTATGAGCAGTGGTTCTTCGACATGTTGACCACGTCGGACTACACCGACTACTGGATCAGCCCCGGGTTGAGTATCGACGAGTACATCGACGACTATCCCGACATTCCGCTGCTGCTCGAGACGTCGTGGTTTGGCCATCACATCACCGCAACGTTGTGGAAGTACGAGCAGCTCAAGCAGCGTCACCAGACACCAAAGAAGCTCATCATCGGCACCTGGCTGCACGGCGGCGACATGTTCACCCAGTCCTTTGCCGGCAATGTCGAATTCGGTGCTGACGCTGCGCTGGAGGACAACAACAGTCTTCGGCTCCGATGGTTCGATCAGCACCTCAAGCAACTCTCGACCGGCATCGACGCCGAAGCACCGGTGCAGCTGTTCGTGATGGGCGGAGGCACCGGGCGGCGAGATCGGGCTGGCCGGTTGATGCATGGCGGCCGCTGGCGCGACGAATACGAATGGCCGCTCGCTCGTGCTGTCGATACCACTCTGCATTTTCGATCGGACGGCTCACTCACCGAAGCCGAGCCGGAACCGGACGAGCCGCCAACGACCTACACCTTCGACCCGACCAACCCGGTACCGACGGTCGGTGGCAACTTCACCAACTACGGCACATCAGGGTTCCTGGAGGGCGGTGGATACAACCAGCTCAGCGGCACCATGTCGGGCGACAAGTCGCCGTCGGCTCCGCTCGAGGACCGCCCCGACGTGATCGTGTTTCGCACTCCCCCGCTCGCAGACGGAGTCGAGGTCACGGGTGTCGTGACCTGCACCCTGTGGGTTCGCTCAAGCGCGGTCGATACCGACTTCACGGTGAAACTGATCGACGAATATCCACCAAACGCCGACTATCCGAACGGCTATGCGCTGAACCTCGGCGACTCGATTCTGCGGATGCGGTATCGAGACGGGTTCGATGCCGCGAACTTCATGGAACCGGGCGAGGTCTACGAGGTCGAACTTCGCCTGCAAGCCACCAGCAACCTGTTTGCCGCGGGCCACTGCATCAGGGTGGACGTATCAAGCAGCAACTTCCCGCACTACGACGTCAACCCGAACACCGGCGAGCCCCTCGGTCTCAACCGGGGCTTCGTCGTGGCCGAACAGACGATCTTTCACGACCGAGCCCGGCCATCACGTGTTGTGTTGCCGGTCATCCCATACTGAACCTCACGACCCGCCAGCCGGGAGCCGGGAACGGGCCGCAGTCGAGGGTGTCTATGACTTGGCGCCGAACGGCGATTCTGAGAGGTCGACACCTAGGCTGACCAGATGAAGAACCTCGACGATGATCGCCTCGTACGGCACGCCACGATGACCGTGGCGAACCAGCTAGGCGCATGAAGATCGCGGTGATCGGAGCGACTGGCTACGTCGGCGGCCGACTGGTACCTGAACTGCTCTCCGCGGGCCACGACGTGCGTTGCCTCGCCCGGAACCCCGACCGGCTGGAAGGCGTCGACTGGCGATCTGAGGTCGAAGTAGCCACCGCCGATGTACTCGACCGGCCATCTCTCGATGCCACGCTGAGCGGGATCGAGGTTGTCTACTACCTGGTCCACGCAATGGGCCACGCCGACGACTTCGAACGAACTGATCGACTTGGCGCAGAGAACACCTGCCTGGCCGCTTCCAACGCAGGAGTTTCTCGAATCATCTACCTCGGCGGACTCGGCGAAGACGACCCGGAACGTCTGTCGGATCATCTGGCAAGCCGCCACGAAGTCGGCCAAGTGCTTGCTGCAGGCAGTGTGCCGGTCACCGAACTTCGGGCCGCGGTCATCATCGGATCTGGTAGCGCCTCGTTCGAGATGCTCCGCCACCTCGACGAAGTCCTGCCAGCAATGATCTGCCCCCGCTGGGTCACCAAAACCCGGTGCCAACCCATCGCGATCGCTGACGTATTGCACTATCTCGTCGCCGTGCTCGATCAGCCTGAGACCGCCGGAAAGATCCTCGAAATTGGCGGCCCCGACGTGCTGACCTACCGCGACATGATGGACCGCTACGCCGCCATAGCGGGCCTCCGCAAGCGCCTCATCATCCCTGTCCCGTTGTTGACGCCGCGCTTGTCGTCGCATTGGGTCAACCTCGTAACGCCACTGCCGTACGCTCTGGCCCGTCCTCTCGTGGACAGCCTCATCAACGACGTGATTGTTCATCCTGATCGCGACATCCGCCGCTACGTCGATCACGAGCCCCACACTCTCGACGAAGCCATTGAGCGAGCCTTGGCCGTGGTGGGCGATCTCGAAATCAAGACCAGCTGGATGGATAGCGCCCCCACCCACACGTCGGCTTCGCCGATGTCGCAAGACCCCGACTGGGCCGGCGGCACGATCTATCAGGACGTCCAAGAGGTCACGACTGGCGCCAACCCCGCCGCGGTCTTCGCAACAGTCACTGGTGTCGGCGGTGCCCGAGGGTGGTACGTCGCCAACTCGCTGTGGGCCATTCGAGGCTGGCTTGACAAGATCATTGGCGGCGTCGGCATGCGGCGGGGCCGCCGACATCCAGACCAACTACGCGTCGGAGACGCCCTCGACTTTTTTCGAGTGGAAGCCCACGAACCGCCGAGCTTGCTGCGGCTCCGGGCCGAGATGAAGGTCCCCGGCGAGGCTTGGCTCGAATGGCGAATCACCGAAACGAACAACGGTGGCGCTCGACTGCGCCAGCTCGCCCGGTTCCACCCACGCGGGGTCACCGGCCGTGCGTACTGGTGGATTCTGCTACCAATCCACAAGATCATGTGGAAGCAGTTGGCCCAGCGCCTTGCCGCGGCCGCCGAGGCGTCGACCTGACGGCCTTGACGTGGGCTAGGAGAAACGAACGGACCAGTAGCGCCTCAGCCCGGGGTCAGCTGAGTCGAAATGGTGGGTACTGGTCGGTGACCAGAAGCAAGGCGTAGGCCTCGACTCGTAGCCACCATCGAAACACTCCTTCGACAAAGTGGAACAGGGGACGGGGATACTTCCCGGTGAACAGCACAGCGAACCAGGCAATGATCACTGCGAAGACGGCGCCGACGGTCAAAAACGCCAGCACCACGTAGTGAGGAACAGCGAGTAGCCACTTGACGAGCGGCAGCCAGCGGTTGAGGTCCTGTTTGACGTCCGGGTAGTCGAGGACGAGGTGAACGGACTGCTCCTCATCGGTCGAGGGATAGCGGTCGCTCATCAGGGCCAAGTACACGAACACCCTTGTCTCGAATCTGGCCAGTTCGAGATTGAACTCGAACCACCACCGCGGGTACTTCTGGCGCGCAACGATCATCAACAGCACCGGCACCACCAACACAACCCCACCGGTAGCGCCGTTGCTCTCGATGGTGGCGAGCACGAGTCCAATGGGAATGATCCACAGAATCCGCAGCAAGGTGGACAGCCGGTTCAGGGCCCGGTCGGGGTAGTCGATGGTCAGCGTCGCTGGATACGTTTGGCTTGGCTGACGAGGTGGCGGCGGGGCGAGTTGGCTCGATTCGTTCATGAGCCCATCGTGACCACAGGAGGCCTCAGTTACATCGGCCCTTTGGCCATTGCGGGGCCGCTCGATTGGCCAAGTCGGAGT
>CAYGMW010000167.1:0-4804 GCA_964350975.1 uncultured Acidimicrobiales bacterium
GAGCAACGTCGAGATGGGCGGTCCGGCTATGAGACTGGACGACATCATGGCTGCGAGCCAAACGGCGCAGACGCCACACGCTTCGCACCATCTTGAACACCTCAGCCGCGATGGCCAATCGGCCTGGACGCCCGCCATCTGGCGTGCGCAAACCGGCACGGTCGTCGGTCGCCACGAAGAACACCGATCCGCCCGCTGCACGAAAACGCTTCGCAAACTCGCCTTCGCCTGGCGATGCAAGCGTCAGTTCGACTCCCGCTGCAAACAGCGTGGGCATGAATTCAATCAGGCGCTGCTCGGCTCCCCACGCTCCGGTGGTATGGGTGACCACGAGGAGTCGAACTGGTCGCACTGGTCGACGGTGTGGGAACTGAGTCGGAACCGCGTTCATGGCATGCGAAGGGTATCGAGAGGCACCTCTTCGGTATCGGCACCACTGCACCGGTATCAAGCCCGGGCCGGACCATCGCGGCGAGACCTCAACGCAACGACCCAATCTGCCGACGGTGACCGTGGTGAGGTCCGAACCCGTGATGTCTGAAACAACCACAACAAACCAGTCACAAAGCGCCGAGTCCGAACAAGACGAGTCGAATCGAACTAGCGTGCAACCAATGACCCCGTTTCGACCTGGTGCTTTGTCGAACTCAAAACGACCAGCAGGCTCGATCTGGCTTCGCTGGGTGCTGGTCTTCATCGACACCGAAGCCATCTTCTTGGCGTGGGCGATTGCCTTGGTCTTCTACCAGCGGGTGCCGACTGCGGGCCGGTCGAGCACCGAGGGCGCCATCATCACCATGCTGCTCACGCTGGGCGGCCTGATTTTGCTGGCCACCCAGGAGCTGTACCTCGCCCGAGTATCGAGCATCCGGGCCGTGGAGATGACCCGCATCTTCCGCACCGCCGTCCTGCTCGGGTTCGGCGCTGGTCTGGGCGCCGAAATTTTCGACGCCAACATCGCCGCCAAGGAAGCAGGGCTTGGCGCACTGCTCAGTGTGACGTTCCTCATTATTGGCCGTTCGTCGTACCGGGCGTGGTTGACCTCACGCCGAGAAGCGGGTGAACACCGTCGGTCGGTGGTGGTCATCGGTACCAACGACGAGGCCAAGCGGCTCTATGACCTGCTCGGCACCCACACCGAGATCGGGCTCGAAGTCGCGGCCGTCTACGGCGATGCGGTGCAGGCCGAGGCCAATGGACTTGGCCACTTGTACCGGGGTCGGGTCAGCGAATCGGTGTCATATGTGACCACCCATCCGGTCTCCGGGGTGATCATTGCCACGACCAACGTCGACACCGTGTCGCTCAACCGCATCGTGCGGGAGTTGTTGTCCGTGGGCGTGCACATCCAGCTCACCTCAGGGCTGCAGGGCATCGCGAGCCGCCGATTGAGGGCCCAGCCCCTGGCCCACGAGCCCATGATCTATCTCGAGCAGCTCACCTTGGCCTGGTGGCAGCTGGCCCTGAAGCGTTCGATCGACATCGTCTTGTCGTTGTGTGGCCTCATCGTCGCTGCGCCGATCATCGGCGTGCTGGCCCTCGGGGTCAAGGTCAGCGATCGGGGCCCCGCGTTCTTCAAGCAACGCCGTATTGGACGCAACGGCGAGCCGTTCGACATGATCAAGATTCGCACGATGGTCGTCGATGCCGAAGCCCGACTTGAAGCCCTGCGCAAGCAGACCAACGAACGAAGCGGCCCACTGTTCAAGATGGACCACGACCCAAGATTCACCCGAATCGGGCGCTTCATGGACCTGAGTTCGTTGAACGAACTCCCCCAGCTGTGGAACGTGTTTCGTGGTGACATGAGCCTCGTTGGGCCCCGGCCTGCACTGCCACGCGAAGCAGCCCAGTTCGATCCCGAACTTCATGCGCGCAATCTGGTGCGACCTGGAATCACGGGCCTGTGGCAGGTTGAAGCCCGCGACAATCCGGACTTTTCGGCCTACAAACGCCTCGACCTGCATTACGTCGAGAACTGGTCAGTGGCGTTCGACATGATCATCATCTTGCAAACCGTTGAATCGATCGTGAGCCGTCTCCTCAAGGCCTTCACCCGGCGCTCGAGCTCCGACAGCAAGCCGGCTGCCACGACCGTCGACAGTGCTGCTGTTGCTGGGGCTGGGGCTGGGGCTGGTGCTGGTGGCGCTGAGAGCGTCGATGCTCTGAGCGAGGTCGACGACGATCAGCCGCCAACAAGTTCGACGAGCAGCTCCAGCTCAGCTTCAGTTGGCTGACCAGCCACCTTCGAACGGCTGATCTCGCCGACCTGCCAGGTAGCGAACGCCTCCGCGAAGTCCCCAGCGCCTGATCCATAGTCTGACGTCTCACCGGTCGGCCACCAGCCGACCTCGATGCCGCGAACCTGGAGCCAGACTGCTCGTTGGGCGTCGTTGAGGGTCGATACGTCGATGGCGTGGCCGAGTTCGTGAGCGACCGTCGCCGCGACCTGCTGAGGGGTGTGTTCGTCGCGCACATAGATCTCGATGCGCTTGTCGTTGAAGAACGCGTAGCCAAGAAAGCCTGGTCGGCCTTCGGAGAACTCGATCGTCCAATCGGGCAGACGTGTTGCCCAGTCGAAGCTCACGAGTTCGAGCGCCGCAGCACCAACAACATCGTGATGCGGTTCGTCGAGCGCGACGGCCGCAGCTCCCACCGGTACAGCATTCGTTTCGATGAGTGCAGCTTCGATTGGAGCAGCTTCGCTTGGAGCAGCTTCGATGGGACTGGCGACGGCAGGCGTGAGTGCCTCGACCGGAACAATCCTGATCGGTGCATCAACGGCCACCGAGGAGCTCTGGGTGTCGTCGAGCATCAAGCCCGTGTTGGTGCTGAGCGGGATGGTCAAGCCACCGAGCTGGGTGTACACGCCAATGCCAGCCGACGCCGCGATTGCCATGCCAGACGCAGGTATGGCCAAGGATCCGAATCGGGTCTGTTCCTCGCGCAGCGCCCGCTCCATGGCTCGCGCCACATCGGACCCAACCAGCCCGATCGGCAGGGCGAGCGCTTCGCCGAGAGCATCGAGATCCGCGATCCGTAGCGCAAACCGAGCTGGAGTGTTCGGGCCTCGAACCTCACGAACTAAGTCGACGTAGCGAACAGCGAGCGATCGGCGAGCCCCCAAACGGGGCAGCCGCACCACATAGCCGTCGATGCTGATCCGCCGGGCATCGAAGTCGACCTGTACTGCTCGAAAGGTCGGCGCCGTCTCGTCGACGCGCCGACGGCCATAGATCGCAGGATTCGTCGTTGCCGCCAACATGACCTGGTTATCGACCACTTCGGGGGCGATCCTTGACCAGTTGATTTGGACCCCTTCACCCAGGTCGGACACGCTGCGTGGATGCACCCGGATCACCAACACGACCCTGAAGCAACACCCACCGCACTGTTCGACCTCACGGGGCGCACCGCACTCATCACCGGTGGGTCGCGCGGCATGGGCCGCGAGATGGCCTTCGCATTCGCCGAAGCCGGCGCCGATGTCATCGTGGCATCACGCAAGCTCGACTCGTGCGAACACACCGCAGCACAAGTTCGTCAGCGCACGGGCCGCCAGGTGACTCCAGTGGCGTGTCATGTGGGCCGATGGGACGACGTCACCGCGCTGGCCGCAACCGCGATCGACCACGGAGTCGACATTGTGGTCAACAACGCGGGCATGTCGCCCCTGTACGGCAAATTGTCCGACGTGTCAGAAGAACTGTGGGACAAGGTCTTTGATGTCAACCTCAAGGGACCATTCCGTCTGTCGGTCCTGCTGGGCGAGCACATGGTCGACAACGCTGGTGGCAGCATCATCAACGTCAGCTCGATCGCTGGCGACGCGCCCACGCCCCATGAAGTCCCCTACGGTGCAGCCAAGGCCGGCGTCGAGAACCTGACGGTGTCGCTGGCGAAGGCCTTCGGGCCAACCGTCAGGGTCAACTGCTTGATCCCTGGCGCGTTCGCAACCGACATCTCTGCGGCATGGGACATGGACGCAGTCGAAGCCCAGATGCGCCGACGGGCTCCGCTCGGTCGGGTCGGTCAGCCACACGAGATTGTCGGGGCAGCGTTGTATCTCGCGAGCGACGCGTCGAGCTATATGACCGGAGCAACGATTCGCATTGACGGCGGCGTCAATGGGGTGAGGTAAACCGGTCAATGTTGCGGCGATCTCGTTTGGTGGGGCGACCCTCGCCACGCATTCGTTCGGCCACCATCGGTGGAGCGGTCGTACCAGGCTCGGGGGCCCGATCCTGCGGCGGGGTCAGGTCGTCGTAGGCCTCAGCCGCAAGCGACGCGCCGACACGTTTGGAGATGGGCTCAACCACTCGGTACGTCAGTCGCTCCTGGCCCCGGCGAGCGACCACAACATCACCAACAGCTACCCGCTGGGCCGCCTTGGCTGGGCTGTCGCCGATCCGCACCTTGCCCGAGCGGCACGCGTCGGTCGCCGCGGTCCTGGTTCGATACACCCGAACGGCCCACAGCCAGACGTCGACACGAACTCCCCCGGTGGCCATGGCCGACAGTGTGCCCGGGAACTGAACGTTCCACCACGTAGTTTCCTTGTCATGGATTTGCCCTATCAGCGTCGCTGTCGGATCCCACGTCGCTCAGCGGCGGCGAGAGTGGCCGCTGCATGTACCGCGGCCCTCGTGCTGCTTGCAGGATGTGTGAACCCTGACGACGGCATCGTGGAGGCGACGACGGGGTTGCCCGACACCACCCAGGTTCCGGTGCCTTCCACTGGCTCCGACACTGGCTCCGACACGGGCTCCGACGACGTGGCGCTGCCCTCGGTCACGGCGCCGCT
>CAYGMW010000167.1:4904-7698 GCA_964350975.1 uncultured Acidimicrobiales bacterium
CTGGCTCCGACACGGGCTCCGACGACGTGGCGCTGCCCTCGGTCACGGCGCCGCTGCCCGACGACGCTGTCGGCTCGCTTGATGACCCGTCGATGCCGGCTACCACCGACTCCCCCGGCGCCGTCGTGCTCGACCCACCCGTGTTCATCACCGACCCCCCAGGCGACGCCGGGGCCTGGGGCGATCTGGTGGTGCTCGTCGAGGCTTTCTGGGCCGACAGCTTCGCCGAGTTCGCTGGAGGCGGATCCTATGACCCCCTCGATCGTGACCGGATCGTGGCCGTCGACGACAACGAAACCGGTCTCCCCGCCTGCGACCGCGACCGAATCTCAGCCATCGACGTCGAGGACAACGCGTTCGCCGCGGTGTGTCCCGAAGGCCAGCTCATCTTGTGGGACGACGATGACCTGTTCGCCGAACTGTTCGCCGACTACGGAGCGACCGGCCCGGCCATTGTGATCGCCCATGAGTTTGGCCACGCAGTGCAGTTCCAGGCCGGCACCCTCAACCAGCCCACCTTGGTGATCGAACAACAAGCCGACTGCCTCGCGGGGGCATTCGCCCGATGGACCAACGATCGCGGCGTGTTTCCGTTCAACACCCAAGGTGCTCTCGACGCAGCCATTGGGTCGACCATCAGCTTTCGCGATCAGCCCGGCGCGTCGGCGGCTGATGCGGTGGCCCAGGGATCCGGGGTCGATCGGGTGCGCGCTTTCCAGGACGGCTTCGAATCCGGGGTCGACTACTGCGCCCAGTACAGCGTCGAGTTTTTGAGCCCTCAGATCACCCAGATCCCGTTCAGCCAGGAAGAATTCCTCACCGGTGGCAATCTCGGTTTTGAGGCCCTCATCGACATCGTTACTCCGTATTTCAATCGGGTGTATGGAACCCTCAGCCCCGACTGGACCGAGCTCACGCTCACCCCCGATGACCTCGCTGACTGGGTGCAGCTGCACCGCCAGATCGGCGACAACGCAACGGGCACTGCGATGGCCCTCGAGTTCGGAGCCCAAGTGCAGCGCCAACTCGGGCGAAGCGACACAGGCGTCGACGCGTTCTTGCAGCAGACCTGCCTGGCCGGTGCGGCGTTTCGACCCCTGATCAGCGATGTTCCGGGGCTCAGCCCCCCGCCGGAGGAACCACTGTCGCTGTCAGCTGGCGATATGGACGAAGCGGTTCTGACACTCAGCCGCATCGTCGAGGTCAACCAAGATTCGCTCGACGACGGGTTCTTGTTCGAAGCCGTCAGCGCCCTACGACTCGGATTCACCGAAGGTTTCGACGCCTGCAACCTCAGGTAGCCAGCGCGGCCAGAGCGGCCAAGAAGCGGTCGTTTTCGTGCGATTGCCCGATCGTCACCCGGATGCCCTCGCCAGCAAAGGGCCGCACGATCACGCCATGTTGTTCGAGTCGGGCTGTGACATCGAGCGCGTCCGGGGTGGGCAGGTACACAAAGTTGCCTTCTTGGCTGGCCGGTGGCGTCCAGCCAGCGTCAATTACCTCGGCGAGAACTCGGCGGCGCTCGGAGATGACCTCATCGACGTGGGCTGACAGCGCGTCGGTATCGGCGAGGGCGGCCAGGGCGCCGGCAAGTCCCATCGCGGTCACCGGGAACGGCGGCTGGGTGGCGTGGATCGTGGCGATGACCTCGGGGTGGGCATGACACCAGCCGACCCGAGCCGCCGCGAGAGCAAAGGCCTTGGAGAAGGTTCTCAGATGGATGACGTTCGGGTGGGCAGCCACGAGTTCGACGGGGTCCCACAGGTCGCCGACCGCATACTCGCGGTACGCCTCGTCGACCACGACCATGACGTCGTCTGGGACGGCATCGAGGATCCGTTCGAGAGCAGCAGGTGTCAGCGCGGTTCCCGTCGGGTTGTTGGGCGTGGCCAGATAGATGAGGGTCGTGTCAGGCGTGACCGCGGCGATCAGGGCCTCAATATCGAAGGCGCCATCGGTGGTGAGTGGTGTGGTGATCTCGTTTGCGCCCGACAGCTTGGTCAGGATCGGGTACAGCTCGAAGCTGCGCCACGGGTACAACACGTCGCGGCCGGGCCCGGCATAGGCCGCGGTGATCTGCTGCAACAGCCCGACCGAACCTGAGCTGACCGCGATCGAATCAACGGTGGTCCCAATGCGCTGAGCGAGCGCGGTTCGCAGCGCAACAGCCCGATTGTCGGGGTAACGGTTTGTGCCCCTAGCAGCGGCCGCCATGGCGTCGGCGACGGGTCCCTCAGGTGGCGCGGTGCGCTCGTTCGATGCCAGCTTGATGACATCGCTGATGCCGGTGGCCTGTTGCACCGCCTCGGTGGCTTTACCTGGCACATAACCAGCAACAGACAGCACTTCGGGGCGGACACGACCAATCATCGGCCCGATCGTAGATCCTTTGGCATGCTTGCCCCATGACGACGCCCTACATCGACCTGCTCGATCCGGAGTTCTACCGCTCGGATCCCCAAGATGCCTATGCGTGGATGAGGGCCAACGACCCATTGCACCGCAACAATGGGTTCGTGGCGGTCACCCGGCACGCCGATGTGATTGCAGTCGAGCGAGACGACGCCACGTTCTCCAGTCGGGGGATCTACCGGGTTGTTCCGAGCCCTCAAGAGCAAACAATGATCTCCCACGACAACCCCCGTCACCTCGCTCAGCGCAGGCTCGTGGCACCGATCCTGACCCCCAAGGCCGTGGCCGAACGAGGCGACCAGACCAACGCGTTGATCGACGAACTGGTCGACAACGCAGTCGCTGGCTCCAACTCAATGGAGGTGGTGGAGGCAATCGCGGC
>CAYGMW010000168.1:0-7680 GCA_964350975.1 uncultured Acidimicrobiales bacterium
GCCGAAGCCAAGGTCGCCGAGAACCCCGACAGCCGCTTCGCGGAGAACTTCGACGCCGACGAGCTGACCGAGCGCCTCGAAGGCATCGTGAGCGGCGAGGTTGAGTTGCCCTCACGCGGCGAAGGTCGCCGAGGTGGCTTCGGCCCCGGTGGCCACGGCCACGACCGTGATGGCGACGCAGGCGACACGGCCTCTCTGGAATCGACGTCGTTCGACGCCTGAGAGCCGCAACATTCTTGATCCGCAAGCTCCCCTCCCACTTGCGGATCAACCCATCGCCACTCCTACCGCCCGAGGAGTGGAAGTGCGAAGCCGGACCTCCCCACAGGGTCCGGCTTCGCCGCGTTCACAGCGAAGCCGCCCGTGGGACCCGAAGAAGTTTCGTAGACTCGTGGGGTCCCCGTAGCTCAGCTGGATAGAGCAAGTCACTTCTAATGACAAGGTCGCAGGTTCGACTCCTGTCGGGGGCGCTACCAAAACCGTGCCGACGGCACCAGGTCTCAGGTCGGAGGCGAACCTAGGAGGTCGCGGCTGGCGGGCGGAAGTGGTCGGCCAGCGCTTCGGTACCTCGATCGAGCAGGATCGCCATGATGACGATCGCGAGACCGACCTCAAAGCCGAGCCCAACGTCGCTGTTCTTCACAGCGCTGATGGTCTCGAAGCCGAGTCCGCCGCCGCCGACCAGGCCCGAGATGATGACCATGGCCAGCACCATCATGATCACCTGATTGACGGCAGCCATGATGGTGCTCGCCGCGAGCGGCACCCGGACACCCAGCATGGTTTGGCGCGGTGTTGCCCCGAACATTCGTGAGGCTTCGAGGGACTCTGTTGGCACTTCTCGGATGCCGAGTGCGGTAATGCGGATGCCGGGAACAATGGCGTACAGGACCGAGGCAATGATGCCGGGAACAACACCAATGGTGAACAAGGTGACGGCCGGGATGATGTAGACGAGGCTCGGAATGGTCTGCAAAGCATCGAGCACGGGACTTAACGCGGCCTCGACTCGGCGATTGCGGCCGGCCCAGATGCCGATCGGCACCGCAATCGCAACGGACACGATCACTGCGGCGATCACCTGGGTGAACGTGTTGATCGACAGCTCCCACATGCCCACGAGGCCGAGGAATGTCAGGCTCGCAGCAGCAAACAGGCCCATCCTCCACCCACGCAGGCGCCACATCCCCCATGACGTTGCGAACACCACTACGGGCCACGCCGCGGTGTCCGTCAGGAAATCGCGAACCGGGAGATAGAACCAGATCACGATCGTGTCATTCACCCATCGGGTGAACCATCGCAGGTTGTCGCGCATCCAGTCGACGCCGTTGTCGATCGGGTCGAACGCCTTCACGTCCCAGACGTCTGGAAAGGCAACCCAGCTCTGTGAGCGCCCAACGACGACCAGGACCACCAGCACCGCGAGTCCAACCAGGACGTGCCGTCGCGGCGCCGCGTTGGTGCGGTCGGTCACGACGGCAGCTCGGGCAACGCGGTCAAGCACGATGGCAATCGCCACAATGGCCAAGCCGGTCGCTATGCCGCGTCCGGTGCGACGCTGGGTCAAAGTCTGCATCACTTCTTGGCCAAGGCCGCCGGCGCCCAACAAGGTGGCGAGCACGATGATGCCCAGCGCCATCATGATGGTTTGGGTCATGCCCGTCAGGATTGTCGGCATGGCCATCGGGATCTGGACCTTGCGCATCGTCTGGGCCTTGGTGGCTCCAAACATCTCCGACGCCTCGACGGCCTGGGGCGGTACTTCGCGGATGCCAAGGGTGGTCAGACGCACCACCGGAGGCAGGGCGTACACCACTGTTGCCAAAGCGGCCGGCACCGCGCCGGTACCGAAGAAGAGCAGCATCGGCACGAAATAGACCGGCGCGGGAACCACCTGCATGGCGTCGAGCACTGGGCGCATCGCCCGCTCTGCACGCGGTGCGACAGCACCCCATATTCCCAGCGGGATACCGATCAGGCACGCGATGAACACCGCCATGGCCATCAGCGCCAGGGTTTCGATGGTGACATCCCACAGCCCGACCACACCGGGGTACAACATCGCGGCACCAGCGACGAGGGCATGTTTCCAGTTGCCAGTGCGGCCAATGAACGCGGCCACTGCGAGCGGAAGAACGAACCACGGCACCCACAACAAGACGTCTTGGACAAGATCGAGACCCCAGCCAATGACATCGGTGATGGGGTTGAAGAAGTCGGTGAACAGCCAGTGGGTGCGGCGGTTGCGCAACGCCCAGCGAGCGAATCGGTCGATGGGTTCAGAAAATGTGGTGTCCCATGATGCGGGGAAGACGTCGCCTCCGGAGAAGGCGAGCTGCAGCACCACCAACACTGAGGCGAACGCCGCGATCGTCAGCCACCGGTTTCGACTCATGAGATAGCGCCCACTAGTTGACCTCGAGCAGCTGCCGGACGGCGTCGCGATTGACCTGCCCGATCAGTTGACCCCGCGAGTCGACAACGCCAATGGGGTCAAGGCTGGTCAGCAACACCGACAAGAACGACTCGACCGTTGCGTCGGACATCACCTGCTGGGCGACCCCGGAGCCGTCGGTTGGCGCCAGCACGTCGGCCGCGGTGAGCACCTTGGCCCGCGAGATGTCCTTGGTGAATTCGCGCACATAGTCGGTGGCCGGGTTGGCGATGAGTTCTTGGGCGGTACCCACCTGGTCGAACACGCCGTCGCGCATGATCGCAATGCGGTCGCCGAGTTTGATGGCTTCGTCGAAGTCGTGGGTGACAAACACGATGGTCCGGTTCATTTCGACCTGCAGACGCAACAGCTCGTCTTGCATATCGCGCCGGATCAGCGGGTCGAGTGCCGAGAACGGTTCGTCAAAGAACAAGATCGATGGTTCGACCACCAGCGCCCGAGCCAGGCCCACCCGTTGCTGCATGCCGCCGGAGAGTTGCTGCGGGTAGTGCTGACCCCAACCGCCCAGACCCACCAGCTCGAGGATCTCGTTGGCCTTTCGGTGTCGGGTCGCCCGATCGACGCCCTGCACTTCGAGCCCGTATGCGGCGTTGTCGATCACCCGCCGATGGGGGAAGAGGCCAAAGTGTTGGAAGACCATCGACATCTTGGCCCGGCGCACCTCGCGCAGCTGGGCTTCGGTCATGGCGGTGAGATCGTCGCCTTCGAGGGCAACCGTTCCGGCAGTGACACCGGTCAGGCATGCAACACAACGCAGCAGGGTCGACTTGCCCGACCCGGACAGCCCCATGATGACGAAGGTCTCGCCCGATGCAATGTCGAACGAGACGTCACGAACCGCAACCGTGCTACCCGTGGCTTCTTGGACCTCAGAACGCGACTGACCGGCCAGGGACAGCTCGTGGGCTTTCCCTGGCCGGTTGCCGAAAATCTTCCAGACTCCGGTAGCAGTGAGCATTCCGGTCATCTGAGACTCAACTACCTGGGCTCAACCGAGCCAGGCTTGCCAGACGTCGGAGTTGTTCGCGATCCATTCGGCAGCGACATCGTCGACGTCTTCGCCGTCGATTTCGACCGATGGAAGCATCGACAGCTGGTCGTCGGTGGTGATCGTGAACGCCTTCAGGAACGCATACACCTCAGGGGCACGATCCTTGAGGGTGCCCGAGGCGGCCTTGATGATGACGTCTTCTGGGTATTCGCAGTCGACGCCACCGTCGCCCGATGCCTGGCTGGCACCACACTCTTCGGTGTAGGCCGGCAGCTCGACCTGGCGAAGGTCGTAGTACGACACCGCAGCCGTTGGAGTCCACCAGTACATCAGGATCGGTTCTTCAGCGGCCACGCGAGCGTCGAGTTCGGCGACTGTTGCTGGTTCCGAGCCAGAGAACACGACATCAAAAGGCAGACCGAGATTCTCGATGATCTGGCCATCGAACTCCGAGTAGGACGGGTCGGTGCCGAGGAATCGGCCATTGTCGCCGGTTTCTGCGGTGGCGAACAACGACGCAGCCTCAGGGGTGTTGTAGCCCTCCCACGTAGCCAACTCAGGGTTCGCGTCGAGCACGTAGGACGGTACGAACCAGCCAATGCGGCCAACGGCACCGAGTTCGCCGAGAAGTTCGACCGAACCGTCGTCGAAGAAGGCCTGCTCGATATCGGTGATGCCGGACGGCCAGATCTCGAGAACGGCATCGATTTCGCCGTCGGCGAGACCGGTGAACATGGCTTCGTTTTCGTCGATGGCGATCGTCTCGACCGGGTAGCCCAGCTCGTTGGTGATGATCTGCTGAGCCACGGCAGCGTTCAGCGCCGAGGCACTCCAGGCGTTGACGACCAAGGTGATGGTCTCCTTGTCGCCGGAATCAGCAGCGGCGGCTGTGGTGGTCGCCGCGTCGCCGTCGGCGGCCGAGTCGGCCGTGGTGTCGGAGTCGCCACACGCGGCTCCGAACAGCGCGAGTGCTGTGATCAGCACCAATAGTTTCTTCATGACACCCCTCCAGGTATGAACCGCGGTGCAGTTCTGGGCGAACGGTACTTCACCGATGGGACAGCCGCTGAAGGGGTGTCCATCACGGGTGTTCATCGCTGTCGAACCCGGTAGAACCATGAACCCCGCTGCCGCCACAACGAGATGGATCCCAATGACCGACCCCACTGCCGCCCCGAACGCCAACTATGCGAGCTACCCGTCCCTGGTGGACCGAACCGTCCTTGTCACCGGAGGCGCCGACGGCATCGGTGCCGGCATGGTCGAACAGTTCGTGAATCAAGGCGCGAAGGTCGGCTTTGTTGATATCAACGCCGCCAAGGCTGCAGAACTCATCGAACGCTGCGCGGCCAACCAACCCCGGCACACACCGCGGTTCTATAAGGTCGACCTCACCGACATCGCGGCACTTCAGGGCGCGATCGCCCAGGCACTCAGCGACCTGGGCACCATCACCGTGCTGGTGAACAATGCTGCCAGCGACGATCGCCACACCTGGCAGGAGATGACGCCTGAGTACTGGGACGATCGCCTCAACGTCAACCTGAGGCACTTCTTCTTCGCCATCCAGGCCGTTGCCCCAGCAATGATCGCCCAGCGCAATGGGTCGATCATCAATATCGGGTCGAGCAGTTACATGATGCAGGAGGACTTCTTCCCCGGGTACGCCATTGCCAAGAGCGGCGTTGAGGGCATCACCAGGACCATGGCCCGCACGTTCGGGCCTGACAATGTGAGGGTCAACACCGTGCTGCCGGGTTGGGTTGCCACCGAACGCCAGCTGACCAAGTGGTGGAGTCCCGAGGGCGAAGCAGGCACCTTGCGCGACCAGGCGATCAAGCGGCGGATCTATCCGGCTGAGTTCGCCCAGATGGTGTTGTTCCTCGCCGCCGACGACGGAGCAGCCTGCACCGCCCAGCAGTTTTTGGTCGATGGCGGACGGCGCTGAAAACTTTTTCTTGATGTGCATGTCCCCAAACTGACGTTGTGGCACTCTTAGTAGTTCAGGGGCTGCCACCGTTTCCACCGTCGGCGGCAGCCCCGCCTTTCTTTTTCGTCGAAGCCGAGCTCTGCAGGAGCAAAACGGCGGCGAGATCCGAACGTACTTCGTGTATAGTTACGGATCCTTGGTAGCCGTAGCTCAGTTGGTTAGAGCGCCAGGTTGTGGTCCTGGAGGTCGGGGGTTCGAGACCCCTCGGTTACCCGCTTGAGTAACAGGCGGTCCGCTTCGGCGGGCTGCCTGTTGCCGTTTTCAGCCAAATGCGCTCGGTGGCGCGTCCATCGGCGAGACTTGGCCGGTGACGACGAGCCAAACGCCTTCTGCCCCAGCGATTCCGGCCCAGGCGTGGTGGACGCTCGCGATCTCGTCGGCGGCCATCTTCATGGTGAGTCTGGAGATCACGGTCATCTCGCTGGCGTTCGGCGAGATCAGCGACGCATTCCCCGACTCGAGCCGCACCACCCTGTCGTGGATCTTCACCTCGTACAACATCGGTGTGGCGTCGCTGCTGCTGGTCGCCGGCTGGCTGGCCGACCGGTACGGCCGCAAGCGGGTGTTCTTGATCGGGCTGGCATTGTTCGGGCTGGCCTCGCTTGGCACCGGACTTGCCACCAGCGTCGAGATGCTGCTGACGTTTCGCACGCTGCAGTCTGTTGGCGGCGCGTTGTTGTACCCCGCAGCACTGGCGTTGTTGTTGCCGGCGTTCCCGGTCGAGCGACGCCAGATGGCGATCGGTATCTGGGGCGCCATGGGCGGGCTGGCCGCAGCCCTCGGCCCGACGATCGGTGCGGTGCTGGTCGACGGGTTCGGCTGGCGGGCCGTGTTCTTGATCAATGTTCCGGTCGCGTTGTTCGCATTGGTGGTCGGACAGAAGCGTTTGGTCGAGTCCAAGGCCGAGAACATGGCCACCGGGGTCGACTTCATCGGTGTTCCGCTGGCGTCGATTGGTGTCGGAGCAGTGATCCTCGGTGTGGTGCAGGCCCGCGACTGGGGCCTGTTCAGCGTTGGCACCTTGGGGTCGTTCGCCGTCGGTGTTGCCCTGGTCGTGGTGTTTGTGGTGCGCACCAAGACCCATCCCGCTCCCCTGTTCGACCTGTCACTGCTGACCATCCGCTCGTACTGGGTGGGCCTGGTCGGCACCGTGTTTTTCGTGATGGCGTTCTTTGGATGGCTCACCCAGCTGCCCACGTTCATCGAGCAGAACTGGGGGTGGAGCGTGCTGCGCACCGGTTTCGCCATCGCTCCCGGACCCGCCTTGTCGGCGTTGTTGAGCCCGGTGACGGGGCGCTTGGCCGACAAGTACGGCAACCGGCCGATCTTGTTGGTGGGGGCGGTGACCGGTTTCGTCGGGTCGCTGTGGTTGTGGCTGTTCATGGACACCGAAGCGAACTATGTGGTCGACATGTTGCCCGGCATCATCTTGATCGGCGTTTCCGCGGGCTGCAGCTTCGCCATGCTGACCGGAGCCACGATGCGAGATGTTCCACCGGCGCGTTATGGCATGGGTGGTGCGGGTCGAACTGTCGGGTTCCAGCTGGCGACAGCCCTCGGGATTGCGCTGGCGGTCGCCATCGTCGGCGACCCGACGCCCGGCGACGACTACCTGACCGCCATCGGCAACAGCTGGATCGCGGGCATGGTGCTGTACGCCCTGATGGGCATCACGTTCCTCGTGCTGTTCGTCAACCGCACCAGCGCCCAGACCGCCGAGCGGGGCTAACGTCGGTCGCCAGCGATGGAGTGCGCGAAACGCGAAATTTGTTGTTTCGCCGTTCTGGCCGAGGCGCTATCGTTAGCTCCTCGCAGGCGCCTCTAGCTCAATTGGTTAGAGCATCGGACTCTTAATCCGCAGGTTCTGGGTTCGATTCCCAGGGGGCGCACCACGTCAAGGACCCCAGGTCAGGCTCGGCGTTCGAGCGACCTGGGGTTTCGTCGTTTTCGGCCGAAACGGGCCCGTGGTCACACGGTGGTCACATTGGTTCCGCGCTACGCCAGCGATGGCCGCCTGTGAAGATCTCAGCGACGAAGAGCTCGGATAGTCAGAAGAGGTCCGCACGTCCAGGCCGGACTGGCACTGCCGATCTGGCCCGTCCAGCTCACCGTCGCGGCTGGTCGCTGCCCGTGGTCTCCGGCGGGGGCGACCTCTGGTCCCATCCAGCCTCCCGCGCCTCCCCCGGCGCATGTTTAGGTCGGAGGATGAGGACATGTTGCGCGTCGAGCGGCACTCGGACC
>CAYGMW010000169.1:0-7647 GCA_964350975.1 uncultured Acidimicrobiales bacterium
CGGGTTCGGCGAAGGACACATCGGCAAGTCGGGCGTCGTCTGGCGACGAAAATGTAGCGGACGAGACTGCAGCGGACGAGACTGCAGCGGCGGCCGCCGTGGCGGTTGCATCTGTGCTCGATGGAGCTTCGTCGGTGGTCTCGGGGCCCGTGGCGATGGACTTGGTCGGGGCCCACTTCATGCTGAGGTCGTCGCGCCGTTTGGCGATGTTGCGGCCCAGCCAGGCCACCTCGCCCCACTTGGTTTCCTTGCTGCCGCCTTCGGTTTCCTGGGCGGCAAGGGCCACGATGGTGGCGTGGTGGTTGTTGGGAATCAGGTCATGACGGATCGCACCCGAGCGGGCTTGGCGGCCGACATTGCTGTAGTAGCGCAACGCAGCATGACGCTCGTCGACCGTCCAAGTTGACAGGCGCTTGCGGGCCCAATCGCCCATCTGGTCCTCGGCGAAGAGCGCTGCGGCAGCCTCGCTTTGGCGGCGACGGTGGCGTGGACGCCACACGAACAACAACAACAAGATGGCGAGCACCAAGATGGCGGCGAGGACGATCAGGATGACCCGTTGGGTCGAGGTGAGCGCCAGCAGTGTTGCAATCATCATGTCGGGTCCGTTGATACGTCAGCGTGATGGGTCGTGCACGCCATTGATCCAATGTGCGATCGGGAGCCTAACACAATACGTGGTTGCTTTCGAATGAATCTCACGCTGAGTGAGCAGCCATGTCGGATGCTACGCCTTCCCTTCGGCCCAACGCACGTCGAATTTACCGAACGGCAGTACTGCTATATCCCTGAGTCGCCGCCCTCTGCGGCGCGAATCGCCTGCCATACCCGCTGGGCCGTGACCGGCAGCCCGATGTGGCGAACGCCGAGGTGCGACAGTGCGTCAACAACCGCGTTGTGGACGGCTGGTGTGGCGCCGATGGTGCCCGACTCTCCGATGCCTTTGGCCCCAAGCACATTGTTTGGCGTCGGCGTTTCCATCACGATCCGGTCGAACATGGGCAGCTCGGTCGCCGAGATGGCGCCATAGTCGCCGAGGTTTGCGGTGAGTGGGTTGCCGTCGGAGTCGAAATGAACCTCCTCGGTGAGCGCTTGGGCAATGCCTTGGGCCAAGCCGCCATGAACCTGACCCGATGCGAGCAGGGGGTTCAAGATGATGCCGGCGTCGTCGACGGCGACCATTCGCTCAAGGGTGACCTGGCCCGTGTCGAGGTCGACCAGCACCACGGCGATGTGGGCGCCGAACGGGAAGGTCGAGCCGCCTGACATGTAGTCCGTTTCGGCGTGCAGCAGTCGCGGGCCGTGGTCTGCGGAGTCGTCCGAGTTGCTGAGTCGGGTGGCAATGTCGGCCCAACCAACGGAACGCGCGGGTGTGCCAACAACATGGAAGCGACCACTCGCGGTGTCGAGATCGATGTCTTCTGGTGCTGCCTCGAGCAGGTCGGCGGCGTGCTTCTTAGCCATCGCGACGAGCTCCGCGGATGCCTCCCAGATTGCCGATCCGGCCAGTTGCACGCTGCGCGAACCGCCGGTGGTGCCACCCCTCGGGACGATGTCGGTGTCGCCGTGAACCACCGTGATGTCATCGATCGGCACGCCCGTCTGATCCGAGATCAACATGGCCCAGGCCGTGTAGTGGCCCTGTCCATATGGCGATGAACCGGTCCGGGCCAGCAGCGTGCCATCTGCGCGTAGTTCGACAGCACCGAACTCGCTCCCGGCGACGCCGGCGGTGCGTTCGACGTAGGTCGCAATACCGATGCCGAGCACGTGGCGACCTCCGGCCGCTCGAAGGTCGGCTTGGCGCTGCAGCAGTTGATCGCGGTTCGCGGCCGCGAGCGCCATGTCGAGCGCAGCCTGGTATCGGCCCGAGTCGTACGGCGTGCCCGTCTTGGTGGTGAGCGGAAAGGCGTCGGGTGGCAGGAAGTTGATACTGCGAACCTGGGCTGGATCGGCGCCGATTTCGGCCGCGAACGCGTCGATGGCCCGTTCGATAGCGGCCGCAGCTTCCGGGCGGCCCGCACCGCGGTAGGCGCCGGTAGGGGTGGTGTTGGTCGCCACCGACGTGGCTCGGAAACCAACCGATGCAATGTCGTAGCAGCCGGTGAGCATCACCTTGGTGTTGCCCGGCAACCCAGCGCCGCCCATGGGGTACGCGCCCGAGTCTTGAATGACGTGGGTCGAGTAGGCAAGCACCCGTCCGTCGCGGGTCCCGCCGATGGTGACGTGCTGAACCTGGCCCCGCCCGTGGACGAGGCCAGTCATGTCCTGGGAGCGGGTCGGAAACCAGGTCACCGGTCGACCGATCCGACGCGAGAGGTGGCCGAGCAGCACCTCTTCGGGATGCGGGCGGGCTTTGGCCCCGAAGCTGCCACCGACATCGCCAACAATGACTCGTAGCTGGCTGGGTTCGAGCCCATAGATTCGGGCCAGCAGGTCGCGAACTGGGTGGACCCCCTGGCCGGCGTTGTAGTGGATGAGCCGGCCGTCTACCCACGTGGCAGCGGCGGTTCGCGGCTCGAGCGGCGTTGGCTGGATGCGGTTGTTGACGACCGCGAGCGAGACCACCACCTCGCACTGGCTGAAGTCGGCCACGACGTCGGCGTCGCCCATTTCGCACACCACATTCGATGTGTTGTCGAAGAGCCTCACGTCGCCAGTGAGCGCTTCGGCTGGATCGACCACGGCGGGCAAGACGTCGTAGTCGATGATCACATATTCGGCGGCGTCCGCAGCCGCAGTGGCGGTCTCCGCGACGATGGCCACGATGGGTTCGCCAACAAATCGGACCTTGTCCGAAGCCAGCAATGGACGGCCCATCGCCTTGTTGAAGATCGGGCTACCGAGCGGGTAGGTGCCCAGGCCGTCGAGGTCGGCCGCTGTGACGATGTCGATGACCCCCGGTTGCTCCCGAGCTGCATCAACATTGACACTCACTACATAGCCATGGGCCACGGTCGAGGTCACATAGGTGACAACGGCGCTCGTTGGCAGTTGGCGAGAGCTGACGAACACCCCACGACCGCGAAGCAGCGCATCGTCTTCTCGGCGGCGAACCGGGGTGCCGCGCAGCGCCCCGGTCTGTCCTGGCCATGGGGTCGACGAGTGATGCATGGGTGTTTCGGTCATGAGTGGCGCCTACGGGTGATTGCGGTCGGGCTTGAGGTTGCGGTCGAACAACGAGTGCAGCTGTTCCCAGTGCCGCTCCGAAGCCGCTTGAACGTACTGGGGGCGCTCGGCAAACGCGAACCCGTGTTCGGTGCCCGGGTACCACTCGACCTCGCCAGCAACACCCGATGCAGTCAAGGCGGCTTCGTACTTGGCCACCATTTCAGGGGGCGCGTAGTGGTCGGTTTCGGCACACCCGACGTAGACCTCGCCGGTGGTCGTTTCTAGTTGCAAGTGTGGGCTGTCTGGTTCGTCGACGGCGAGTCGCACCCCATGGATCGACGCCGCGGCCTGGATGCGTTCGTCCTTGCCAGCCGCGTACAACGCGAAGGGTCCACTCATGCAATACCCGACGGTTCCCACGCGAGACGTGTCGGCGTGCAAGGCGTGGGCCGGCTCGCTCGCGAGATGCGACAAGACGTCAGCGATGTCGCCGACCACCATGTCGTTGGTGAGCGAGCTCATGAGCTCAAACATGCGGTCTCGGTCGCCGGTTTCGAACACGTTGTAGTGATCGACCTGGCGGTAGTACAGGTGGGGAGCTGCCACGACATAGCCCGTGGCGGCGATGCGTCGAGCCATGTTTCGGAGTTCTTCTCTCATGCCAGGGGCATCCATCAAGAACACAACAACAGGCCACGGGCCGTCGCGCTCTGGCCCCACGACGAACGTCGTCATGGTGCCGCCGGTGGTCTCAATGTCATCGAAGCGTTCGATCATGGCCGTTCCCCTGCCGATGTTGCTGGTCTGTTGTGGTGGTGAGCGTGCCACATCTCGCTGTCTGGGCACTACCTTGCCCATCACGATGCCCGACTCGACCAATCGACACGCCCACGCTCATCTCGAGCCGCTGGGCTGGCGACCCGAACGCGAACACGACGTCAACCCCGACGACATTGTTGCCCGTATCGGCGTTGAACATCGCGGCTATTACGACCTCTACGGGCTCAACCCCGACGATCCGATGGATCTCAGCACCAACGCGGCGGTGACGTCGACGTTTCGTCGGGCGGTCACCGAACCAACCGAGTTCCCGGCGGTCGGCGACTGGGTCGTGGTGCGTCCAGGAAAGGGCCATCGCGGTAGCGATGCAATCGACCGAGTCCTGCCCCGGGGCTCGGAGTTTGTGCGTCGGGCCCCTGGGCGCGAACCCAAACCTCAAGTCGTTGGCGCCAACATCGACGTCGTCCTTATTGTCACGTCTGCCGACGCCGACCTCAGCCCGCGCCGACTCGAGCGGTATCTCGCGGTGGTGCACGGCGGCGGTGCAACACCGGTCATTGTTGTCTCCAAGGCCGATGTTGCCGCCGACCTCGAAGCAGCCCGCGCTGTCGTGCGCCAGGTATCTGGGGCTACCAAGGTCATCGCAACATCGATCATCGACGACCGAGGCGTGGCCGAAGTCCACCGCATTGTTGGGGGCGGGCGAACGGTCGCTCTGGTTGGCTCATCAGGCGTGGGCAAGTCGAGCCTCACCAACGCCTTGATTGGCGATGACGTTCAAGATGTCCAAGCCACTCGAAGCGACGGCAAGGGGCGTCACACCACGATCCGTCGACACTTGCTGCCGCTCGCAAGTGGAGGTTTCCTGCTCGACACGCCCGGCATACGTGAAGTTCAGCTCTGGGAGTTTGACGGCCTGCCCATCGTGTTTGACGAGATTTATGACGTCGCCGCGGGATGTCGTTTCAGCGATTGTCTCCACCGTGACGAGCCGGGTTGCGCCGTACGAGAAGCGGTCGCTCAGGGCCAGATCGATCCCGAACGTCTCGCCAGCCTGCATCAGCTCGAAGCCGAGATCGCCGAACTTGACGATGCCCTCGAAGATCGTCGACGACGCCAAGGCGAAGGTCGCCGACCCGAGCTGGCGCTTGCTCTCGACCAAGACGACGACTGACGTCGTGTCGACGCACTAGCGCCCGAGGAAACGAGGCTGACGCTTGTTCATGAACGCGTCGACACCTTCGGCATAGTCGGCACTGTCGAAGCAGCCATGAACTGCGGCCGCGACCGCGTCGAGGTCGCGGCGGTCTGGGTCGCGCAGCAAGGTATTGACCGCCAGTTTCGCAGCTGCAACCGTCAACGGAGCGTTGTCAGCAATCGACGCGGCGAGGGTTGACACATGGTTGTCGAGGTCGGCTTTGGCCACCACCTCGGTGATGAGACCCATGTGATGGGCTTGTGCGGCGGTGAACCGTTGGGCGGTAAACAAAATGCGCTTGGCATTGGATGGGCCAACGAGCGCCATCAGGCCGCGAATGCCATCGTGGCCATATCCCACGCCAAGGCGTGCCGCTGGAATCGCGAACTGGCCATCGTCGGCGCTGATTCGCAGATCGGCGGTGAGCGCCACCGCGAGGCCGCCTCCGATGCAGAATCCGTGCACGAGCGCGATGGTGGGGACGCGCAACGCGGCGAGCGCAGAGGTCGCGGCCGCCGTGGTGGCGTCATAGGCCGTGTTGGCGTCGCCGTCTGAACGGGCCTCGCCGAACTGGGAAATGTCGGCGCCCGCCGCGAACGCCACTTCTCCTGCCCCGCGGATGATCGCTACTCGGACATCTGGACTGTTGGCGATGGTGTTTGCCGCGTCGAGCAGGCCGACCCACATGTCGCGGCTGATCGCGTTTCGTCGTTCGGGGTGATCCAGGGTGACAGTGGCGATCGATTCGTCGATCGCAAGGTGTACGTGTCCGCTCATGACTCGCAACCTAGCGGAGCCCTTGGCGATGACACGAGGCCGCGAGGGTCCACTAGCATCTCCGACTTCCGGCGTTGCCCACGGGACATCGCGGATTCGTGCCAAGGAGACATCAAGTGCCCAGAATGCTTCGAGTGAGCGCATTGCTGCTGGCTATGGCGATGATCGCTGCGGCGTGCAGCGGAGGTTCATCGAGCGAGCCTGACGCATCAGCTCTCGTCGACGACGAGGTCGTGTCGACCGTCGAAGTCGATCCACTTCCGGCGGCAACTTCGTCGACCACGACGCTGGTCGACCCGCCCGAGGCCTCGACCACGACCTCAACGATTCCGAGCGGACCCGTAGCCCAGATGACGGGGTTGCCCGTTGACGCTGCGCTCACCTACCCGGCGTTGCTGCTCAAGATCGACAACCACAACAATGCTCGGCCCCAGGCCGGTATCAATCAGGCCGACATCGTCTATGAAGAGGTCGTTGAGGGCAGCATCACCCGGCTCGCGGCCCTGTTCCACAGCACCAACGCCGACCCTGTTGGCCCGATCCGATCGGCCCGGACCTCGGACTTTGATCTGCTGACTGACAAGAACACGCCACTGTTTGGCAACTCGGGTGGTAACACGACCACCCTTCGGTTGCTGCGAGACGTCGACACCGTCAGCGTCAATGTGAATGCTCAGCCGAACTTGTACTTCCGGGCCGGATCGCCCCGGTTTGCGCCTCATAACTTGATGAGTCGCACTGAGGATCTCATCGCGGCAGGTACCGAAGCTGGTGGTACGCCTCCTGCAATGTTCACCTACCGAGCAGCTGGCGAGGCGTTGCCGGATTCGGCGATCGCGATCAGTGGGGTCGACATCGACTACGGCGGTCGCAACGTCAGCTACGACTGGGATGAAGAAGCCCAAGGCTGGAAGCGAACCCAAGACGGGTCCGCACACGTCGACGCCGACGGCGTCCAGGTAGCTCCGCCCAACGTGGTTATCCAGATCATCAGCTACGGCCGTTCGCCCGCCGATCCAACCTCACCAGAGGCGATCCTGGTTGGTTCCGGTGAAGTCTGGGTGCTCACCGACGGCCATCTCATCGCGGGAACCTGGACTCGCAACTCAAAGACCGACGTCACGAGCTACACCTCCAACGATGGGTCAACCATTGCCTTGACACCGGGTCGGACCTGGGTCGCGTTGCCACGGGTTGGCCAGTCGTCATATCGCGACTGATCGGAGGCCGTTGTTGCCTAGGGCAGCACGATCACCGTGGTGCCCACATTGGCCCAGTGGTACAAGAACTCGGCCTGATCGACCCGTTGGCGCACACATCCCGCGCTTCGGTACGTACCAAGCTCCTCGGCGGACTGCATGGGCTGGCCGTTGGCGTACGTCGGAATCGAATGGAATCCGATTGCCAGTCGCCGCCCATGGGCGAATCGCACCATGTACTCCATACTGATGCCATCGTGCCCGGCGTAGGCGTAGCGCGACTTAGAAAACACGCTGTACGTGCCAGGTGCCGGCGTGTCGCGTTTACCTGAAACGAGGTAGGTCGTGGTCACAGTCTCGTCCGCTTCGACGATCCAGACTCGCTGGTCGGTGTTGGAGTACACGATGCGCTGGCCCGAACCGGAGTTGGCAGGCACCTCGGGGGCGAAGTGGTCGTGGCCGAGGGTGCTCACAAGCCAGTAGCCGCTGCCCGAGGACTCGATGGCAGCGATGGGTTCGCCGCTCGATGCGGCCACGCCACCGAGGTCGGGCGCCGACCCGAAGGCCACCGCAGTTCCTGCA
>CAYGMW010000170.1:0-7551 GCA_964350975.1 uncultured Acidimicrobiales bacterium
GTCGTGGTCGATAAGGCCCGTGGCGTCGGTGGGCGAATGGCATCGCGACGAATGGGCGATGCTCGCTTCGACCATGGGGCGCAGTTCTTCACGACCAGATCCGCTGCCTTCTCGGCGCTGGTTGCCGACGCGGTCGAGGCCGGAGCCGTGACCCAATGGACGTCAGGGTTCGGAGCCGACGCCGATGGTTACCCCCGCTGGCGGGGGACCGAGGCGATGACCTCGTTGGCCAAGTGGATGGCCACGGACCTTGACGTTCGCCTCGGCGTTACCGTCACCGATCTGGCCGATACACCCGCTCGGGCCTATGTGCTGACTGCCCCGGTTCCCCAGAGCCTGGCGGTCTTGTCGTTCAGCAAGCTACTGCCTGACCCAGTGACCGCGACCAGGCTCGCGACCGAGATCACGTACCGTCCAACGATTGCGGTCATGGCCACCTTCGGCGGCGACACGAACCTTGCCGAGCACGGCGGCGATCAGTCTCCGGACGACCCCGCGGTGACCTTCGTGGCCGACAACCATGCCAAGGGCATCTCACCGGTGAAGGCGGTCACCCTGCACCTGTCGGAGGCGTGGTCGAACGAGTTGTGGGCCGCGCCCGACACCGAGATAGTCGAACGAGCGTGGGCGGCTGCATCTGACCGTTTGGGGTCGGCCACCGTGATCGATTCCAGTGTCCAGCGCTGGCGTTACGCCGGGCCGATCACCATGTGGCCCTCGGCTACCGAGGTGTGGGGAACCGAGCCGATCGTCGCGCTCGCTGGCGAGGCGTTCGACGGCCCGAAGGTCGAGGGTGCGTTCCTGAGTGGCCAGGCGGCTGCCGCGGCAGTGCTCGACCGGCTCAGCTGAGCGTCAACCAGAAGACCTGTTCGCTTGGGAAGTCTCGGGCCCAACGCTCAGACACCCCAAAGCGCACCTGTTCGGAAGCCTCAGCCGGTCTGGGCTCGCGATAGTCGTCGACCACGAAGCCCAGCTCGCGAAACAGGGCAAACCAGCCCGACAGGGGCAGGTTGAACTCGATGCCGCCGGGTTCGATCTCGACCGAGCGCCAATCAATGGTTCCGAGGTCGAAATAGCTGCGATGCAACGTGCGGTCGACATCGGCGCCGTTCGGTGGGATGCACAACGAGGCAATGGGGGAGTTACCCAAGAAGACCAACCGGCCGCCTGGGCGCAGGAGCCGTGCAGCCTCGGTCAGCCAAGCTGTTGGTTCGCACCAGATCGCGGCGCCGTACTCCGATACGGCAAAGTCGAACGAGTTATCGGGCCAATCGACGACCTCGGCATTGCCATGGACCCAGGTGATGTCCGCACCGTGCTCGGCGGCGAGGCGTTGGGCTGTTGCCAGCTGGGCTTGTGAGTTGTCGATTGCTACGACGCGGGCGCCGCGGCGGTGCATCCACGCCGACACATAGCCCGTTCCGCAACCCAGTTCGATGGCGTCGAGTCCGGTCATGTCGTCAGGCAAGATCGGGCACTCGACGTTGCGAACGCCCCATTCGCCCCACGTGGGCTCGTCCTGTTGCCAGGCGCGCTCGCCGGCAGGGACCCAGTCGGGTGCACGCTCATCCCAATGACGTCGGTTCTCGGCAACATGTTCGGGCAACGGTGGCGATGGCTCGTTCGTGCTCATAGCGATCCAGTGTGGTTCAGTAACCGGCCGAACGCCTGCCGATATTGTGAGCGCAGCCGAAAGCAGGACATCGTGAACATTGACGTCATCGACACCGGGCTGGTTCTCACCGACTCGGGAACGACCCTGCCGTGGGCTTGGGTACGCGACCACTGTGACGACCCGGTGTCGGTCGATCCCGCAACGCGCCAACGTCGAGGCGACACCTTTGGCAACGAGACGCCCGGACGGCCCGAGGTGACCTTCGGTAGCGATCGCCTTGGGCTCCGATGGCCCGACGGTTCGGACCTGTCGATCTCACACTCGTGCCTGGCGGCGGCCACGACCCATCGGCGATGCGACCCGGCCTCTATCGCCGATGGCCTTGGGCTGGGCGACGATGTCACGTTGTGGCACGAGGGCGCGGACGTCGACAGCGCGACCTTCGACGCCGCCGAGATCTCCAACGATGTCGCGACTCGACGAGCCTTTGTCGACGCCATCTGGCGTTGGGGCGTGGTGTGCATCGACGGGTGTGAGCCCGGCGAACCAGCCGTCGAGCGGTTGGCCCAATCGATTGGTTATGTCCGACGCACCATCTTCGGCGATGTGTGGGAACTCGCAGCTGAGGTCACGGCCCATCAGGACAGCGCCTACACCAAGGTGCATCTTGGCCCCCACACCGACGGGACCTACCTGCACGACGCTCCGGGCCTGCAGTTGTTTGTGTGCCAAGAGCGCGACGGCACCGGCGGCGACAGCATCATTGTCGATGGCTTCGCTGCCGCCAGCCGGATTGCCGACTTGGGCACCCTTGAGCTGCTCTCGGGGATCAACGTCCCCGGGCACTATGTCGAACCAGGCGTCGACCTCCGCAGCGAACGCCCCGCCCTGCGGTTCGACGGCGCCGGACGACTCGTCCAAGTGTCACTCAACAACTACGACCGGCTGCCGTTCTTCGCCGGCGAATACGATGCTGCGTTCCGAGACGCCTATGCCTCGTTCTCCCACGATGTCGATGACGCCCGACGCTGGCACCACATTGAGTGGCAACCGGGTCGGGCCATGATCATCGACAACTGGCGCGTCCTGCACGGACGCACCGCCTTCACTGGATCGCGCCGATTCCTTGGCGCCTATCTGAATCACGAAGACCTCGAGTCGACCCGACGAGTCCTCGCCGCCTGAAGCAGTGTCAGACCAGGGCGGCGGTGTCAGTCCAAGGCGTCTTTGACCTTGTCGGCGGCCATGTCGATCTTGTCGGTGTGCTTGCCGCCGGTCTTATCGTCAGCGATTTCGGCAACCTTGTCGACCGCGCCGCTGACCTTGTCCTTGTTGCCGCCAACCATGCCCTTGATTTTGTCCATGAAACCCATGATTTTTGCTCCTTGTTGCCCACCTGTTGGATGAACAGACGATCCTACGGGGCGTGGGCTCCACTAGCTTCGAGTACGTGAACGCTTGGACCTGGCTCGGCATCGTGATCGGACTCGTGTTGGCCGGTCTGATCGGTGTCACGATCTACGACCTCACCCAAAAGCGTCACGCCATTTTGCGCAATTACCCAATCATCGGGCACCTGAGGTTCATCCTCGAGCGCTTCGGTCCCGAGTTGCGCCAGTACATCGTCACCAACAACGACGAGGAACGACCGTTCAACCGCGATCAGCGCCGCTGGGTGTACGCGTCGGCGAAGAAAGAGAACTCCTATTTTGGGTTCGGGTCTGATAGCAACTTCGACGCCGACGGATATTCGTTCTTCCGCCACACGCCTTTTCCTCCTCACGTCGACACTGACGCACCCCTTCCAGCGGCCAAGGTCATCGGAGCATGGCGGGGTCGACCCGGAGCATTCCGGCCCGCGTCAGTCACCAATATCTCGGCTATGAGTTTCGGGTCGCTGTCGGGCCCGGCCATCGAGGCACTGAATCGTGGTTCGGCGATTGCGGGCTGCCTGCACAACACCGGCGAAGGCGGCATCAGCTCCCACCATCGCCGCGGAGGCGACCTCATCTTCCAGATCGGTACCGGCTACTTCGGAGCTCGCAACGATGCGGGCGAGTTCTCGATTGACGCGCTGTTGGCTTCGATGGCCGATGCCCCAGTGAAAGCGATTGAAATCAAGCTGAGCCAGGGCGCCAAACCCGGCCTTGGTGGAGTATTGCCGGGAGAAAAGGTGACCCTCGAGATCTCCCGAGCCCGCGGTGTTCCGGTCGGCACGACCGTGGTGTCGCCGTCAGCCCACAGCGCTTTTCACGACGTCGCCTCGATGGTTGACGTGATCGAGGCCATCGCGAGCGCAACCGGTGTGCCGGTTGGCATCAAGTCAGCTGTTGGACAGGTCGAGTTCTGGTCAGAACTTGCGGCCCATATGGCCCACACCGGGACAGGACCGGACTTCATTACCGTCGACGGCGGCGAGGGCGGCACTGGCGCCGCCCCGCTGGTGTTTGCTGACCATGTCTCGGTCCCGTTCAAGCGGGGGTTCCCAACCGTCATGTCGGCCTTCGTGCGAGAGGGCCTCCATCTCGATGTGGTGTTCTTCGGGGCTGGAAAGCTTGGTTTTGCCGCCGATGCCGCCATTGCAATGGCCATGGGCGTCGATGTTGTCAATGTGGGTCGCGAGGCCATGCTGGCGATCGGCTGTATCCAGGCCCAGAAATGCCACACCGGCCACTGTCCAACCGGCGTCGCCACCCAACAGGCTCGCCTCGCTCGAGGCCTCGATCCCACTGACAAGTCGGTCAGGCTCGCCAACTATGTGCTGGCGCTGAACCGCGAACTGATGAAGCTCGCGGCGGCGACCGGTGTGACCCATCCAGCCCTCATCGACCCTCGCCATATCGAGATTCGAGGCAGCGACGGCGACCTGCATTCGGTGCTCGACCACTACGGACTCGATACTGCAGCGTTCGGTGCTGAGCGACGCCAACGCTTGCAAGCAACACTGCTCGCGAACCATCCCTAGCGGCCAGAACTCCACCGTTTGGGTCAAATCGCTCCTATCGGATCGAGATCTGCCGATGGATCGCTGTGTTGAGCATCGTCACCAGCATCGCCGTACTGCTCGCCTCGTTCGGCGCGGTCGCCCAGATCGATGGACCTGACGTCACCGAAGACGACTGGGTCGAGACCGCCACTGTGTGGCTGTTGGAAGAAATCGCCGCCATCGAAGCAGTTGGTGGTTTCGTTGAGAGCCCCGCTGCTGACCGAGTCCTGGCCCTGTTCCCCGACCCCGAAGAAGATGATCTCGGCTCGATCGAGACCATGGTCGATTTCGATAACGACAATGCCGACCTACTGGAGGTGTTGGAGACGTTCGATCTCGAACTGTCACCAGTCGTCATCGGGGTCTTCGACCTCATTCCCCTCGTCGACCTGAATCGGTTGGCGGGGGGTGAACAGGCAGTGCTCGACCCCGAGCCCTGGCTCGTGGCGCTGACTGATGTGTTCTTGCGCGACGGATCAGCACCCGCTGGTGCTCGTCAGCCTGGCGAAATCGACATGGTCATCAGCCAGATAGAACGCCTCGCTGCAACTGGAGCTTCGATCGAAGCAATCCCAGCCACTACGGCCGCTGCGGTTGCAACAACGGTAGCTCCGGTGGTCACTGCGGCCCCGCCAGCTTCGACGGCGACGTCTACGATCACGCCGGGCGTTGAGACCACGGCCGATGCCAGCGTTGCCGCAGAGTCCGATGCTTCTCCACAGGTCGATGCTTCTCCACAGGCCGAGACGTCGTCACCGGTGCTGGTCTTGATCATTGCCGCAGTGGCGCTCATGGCGGCGATCGCAGTGGTGGCCCTGCGTCGTCGTCCCAGTCGCGAGCTCGGGGGCGCGGCCACCATGAGGGTCCCAACAGAACCGGCACCGGTCGCCCAGCCCGGGTATGAGGACCTGCTCGATCTCAGCCGCCGGATGACCACGGCGCTCGATCCGACCGAGGTGGCCCAACTCGCCGTTGACGAGGCCATGCGGCTTGCCCATGCAGACGGTGCCGGTTTCCTGGTGTCCGAGGCTGCCGGATTGCGGTTCAGCTCCACCACATCGGGCGCTCGATGGACCGCGCAGTCTTTCGCACGAAGCCGTCTGTCACGAGTGCTCGAAACCGGTCAACCTATGGTGGCGACCCTCGAATCGGATCCTGCGATTGATCAGCCATCAGCAGTGGCTGCGATTCCGGTCATCGCTGCCGGCGGTGTGGTTGGCGTGATCGCGGTCGTGCGGCCCGCCGATGCGCCGTTCGGTCGCGCTGAGCTGGACGCCTTGCAGCCGCTCGGACCGATGACGGGTTCGGCAATGTTTGCCGCCAACGCCCACAGTTCAGCGGTCTCACAGGCTGATATCGATGGCTTGACCCAGCTCAAGAACCGTCGCCGTCTCGACCGAGATCTCGCCGACGTGCCCCGCGGCCAAACCATTGGGTTTGCCATGATCGACGTCGACCATTTCAAGAACTTCAACGACACCAACGGGCATCAGGCCGGTGACGTTGCCCTGCAGACGGTGGCCCAGTGCCTCGCTGCCAATGTGCGCGCCCAAGACGTGGTGTACCGCTACGGCGGTGAGGAGTTCTCCGTAGTTTTGCTCGGAGCAACCGAATCCGAAGCCATGGTGGTGATGGAACGAGTTCGAGCCGCCGTCGAGTCAGCCCACATACCCGGTGGCGAACACCAGCCTGGTGGCCGGGTCACCATCTCGGTTGGGTTGGTCATCTCGGTTCCTGTTGAGTCCGAGACTGCCGCTCTCGCCGGCGCGGCCGACGAGGCGCTCTACCGAGCCAAGCACGACGGCCGTAACCGCGTCGTCGTCGCCCGCTGAGGCGACGAGCAGCTCGCCAAAGACCCTCACGCCGAGGCCTCGGACACTGTTGCGCGGGCGGGCAGGAATCGGGCGGCGAACACTGCTCCGGCGAGGGCTACGCCAGCGACGACGAGACATGCGGTGCTCAGCCCCGACAGGAAGGCGTCGTTCACTTCGGCGATGTAGGGGCCAGCGAGGTCGCCGAGGGTCGGGGCAACGAACCGCACCGCGGCCACGCTTTCTTCGGTTGCGTGTTGGGCTTCAGCCGGCAGCGCCTCAAAGACCGGTCCACCGCTGAGCGCGCCCGCATAGATCGAACTAAAGACCGACCCGACGACTGCTACTCCGAGGGTTCCGCCGAGCTCGCGTGTGGTGTCGTTGACGGCGGACCCAACACCGGCCTTGTCGGCACTCAGCGAGCCCATGATCGATTCGGTCGCTGGAGCCGTCGTGCAGCCCAGGCCAACACCAAGAAAGATCATCTGGCCCACGATCTCGAGATACGGCGTTACCGCCGAGGCCGTGGAAACCCAGGTGAAACCAATCGCCATCGATGTCAGCCCGAATGACACCACCCGGGTCGTGCCGACCCGTTCGACCAGCTTCGGTGCCAACACCGATGACACCGCGATTGCGGTCGCGACGGGCAAGGTGCGAACGCCGGCGTCGAGTGGGCCATATCCCCGCACGAGCTGGAAGTACTGGGTGATCAAGAAGATGAAGCCAAACAAGGCAAAGAACGCCGACGTGATAGCAACGCTGGCAGCGCTGAAGCGAAGGTTCTGGAAGATGCGCACCGGCAACATCGGGTGCTCAGCGCGCAGTTCCCAGACAACAAACCCAGCGAGGGCGATCGCTGCGGCCGCGAACCCGCCCAAGGTGAGCGGGTCGGTCCAGCCCCACTCGGGTGCTTCGATCACGGTGAACACGAGGGCGCCAATGGCCAGGATCGACAGCACCAGGCCGGGCCGGTCAAGCCCGGGCGCATTGGCTTCCTTGGATTCAGGAACCAACCAGATGGTTCCAGCAAGGGCAACCAGGATGACCGGAACATTGATGAAGAAAACCGATCCCCACCAGAAGTGCTCGAGCAGCCAGCCGCCGACGATCGGACCCGCTGCGACTGCCATGCCTGA
>CAYGMW010000171.1:0-7102 GCA_964350975.1 uncultured Acidimicrobiales bacterium
CCGTTCTTAATGCCGATATTCGTCAGTATCGCCACGATCGGCATTCAGAACGGGAGGGTTCGGGGGCTGGGCTACTCGGCGGTGCGCATCACTTCGATATAGCGGTCGAGGTCGAGCAGACGGCTTGCCAGACTTCCGACGCTGGCCCTGGTGCTGGTGGCGACGGCCTCATATTGACGAAGGATCGTCCAGGCGTCGGTGCCGTCGCGTCCGATCGTGATCAGCTCGTCCATCAGGCTGCCATTGTTGATGAAGTTCAGCTCGTTCAACACCACGGACAACGCGTTGTCGAAGTCGTCTTGGCTGATTCCCGCCGCAACGTCGGCGAGTTCGGCCAACACGCGAGCGTGGACTTCGTCGAGGCGGTCAGGATCGGCATCGATGTTGATGAACAACTCGACGCCCGGTTCGTCGGGGTCGGCAACCGACGCAAAGGCCGATCCGCCACCATAGGACGCCCCAAGTTCTTCGCGGATGGTGGTGAAGAAGCGCTCGCCCAGGATGGTCTGGAGCAGCGTTGCCGCCGCCCGGTCTTGGTCGCTGGGTTCGCCTGGAAGGGTGAACAGCATGCTGAACCCAGCTCCTGATCCGCCGACGCCTGCGCTGACGGTGCGCGTGACCACCCCATCTGGTGGAGCATCGGTGACGTCTTGCCAGGAGTCATCCGGGCCTTGCGGCAGGTTGGCCAGATACGCCTCGGAGAGCTCGACAATGGTGTCGAGGTCAATGTCGCCCGCAATGGCCACGATGAGGTCATCAACGGTGCCCAAGCGTTCCTCAAACAGGGCCAACGCCTCGGCCGGACTGGTTGCTTCCACCTGGTCTATGTCGGGGCTGATCTGGTGAAAGCCAGTGTCGCCATAGCGAGCATCGAACAGGGCAACGAACCCGGCGCCGCTGGGATCGGTCTCAAAATAGGTGGCCTGCGCCCGGGCTTGTTCGGTGGTCTCAGCCCACGCAGAATCATCAACGCGGGGTTCGGTGATTCCGAGATAGATCAGTTGGAACAGGCGCTCGACATCGTCGCTGCTGGAGCTGCCTGAGAAGCCCTCTTCGAGCAAGGAGATGAACGGCGTCGTGCTCACAACCGAACCAGACAGGGCCGTTTGCAATTCGATGGCATCGAGATCGCCGAGGCCGCTCGCGCCAACGGCCGCGGCCGCGAGCGCAGCCAGTTGACCTTGGCCGGGATCCAGCACCGAATAGCCACCGGACGACACTCCGATGAGATCGACCGACCCTTCGGAGATATCGGACTCTGTGAACAGGACCACCACTCCGTTGGCGAGTTCGATGCGGGCCGCATCGACGCCTTCGACAGCAACTGCCGACACCGATACTGCGTCGATCGACTCCGGTCGCGACATCAGGTCCTGGCCCGGTGCCACCGTGCTGGCGGATTCGACCCGTTCAGCCAGGCCGTCGCGTCCTCGCTCGACCGCGCCAACGAGGTCGGCGAGTTCGACGTCGGCGGGGTCATTGCCGAATGCGAACACAATCGGCGCCGAACGGCTCATGATGAATCGCAGATGATTCGTCAGGTCGTCGACGGTGAGCTCGTCGAGGATCTGGCGCTGTCGCTCAGCGGTGCGTTCGACATCATCAAAGCCTGTGCCGTTGAGGTGGTGCGACACCAGGCCGTCAGCGATCTCGGTGTCTTGACGAGACGCCAGGCTGCTGACGCTTTGGTCGAGGGCTGCGGCGTACTCGGCTGCAACTTGGTCCAGCGCAGCGTCGTCGAAGCCGTTCACGACCAGTCCATTGATCAAGGTGAGCACCTCTTCGGTGGCCGTGGCCTGATCGACGCCGCCGAAGTTGAAGCCGAGGAACCGACGTTCGCGCACGAACTCAAAGGTGCTGCCACCGGGCTGGATGGCACTGATGGTGCCTCGTGTGGCCGCTTCGTCCAGCTCGAGGCTCATGAGGGAATTGATGACATCCTCCATCAGCCAGAGGCGTTCGCCGCCCAGGGTCGACGGGTCTGAGTGTGGCAGCGCGAAGTCGAGCGAGATCCTGGGCTCGGGACCTTCAGGATGGGTGACAACATCGACGATGGGTTCGGTGATGTCTGGCAGGCTGCGATCGATCTGGTCGAGGTCGCCGGTCGGTGCATCCAGCGACCCGAATTCTTCCCTGACGAGCCGTTCAAGATCCGCCGCCGCCACGTCGCCGACCACAATGACGGCCATATTGTCGAGCCGGTACCAGGCGTCGTAGAACGCCCTCAGATCGTCGGCCGTGGTCGACCCCACTTGTTCGACGGTTCCGGACGGGTCGTGGCCAACGTACCGGGACCCATCGATATAGGCAGCAAGAATCGGAGCGGTGATCATGCCGTTCGCGCTCTCGTCTCGGAGCCTGAGCTCCTCGCGGACAACTCCACGCTCCTCGATGACCGCCTGTGGGTCGAGGGTCACATTGGTCATCCACTCGCGCACCACGTCGAAGGCGGTGGTCACCGCAGATGGGTCCTGGGTCGGTACCGACAGTTGGTACACCGTCTCGTCGAACCAGGTGTAGGCGTTGATGTCAGGTCCAATGGCCATCCCGAAACTGCGCAACACCTGGTCGAGCTCAAGCTCGGGGAACTGTTCGGTGCCGTTGAACAACATGTGTTCCAAGAAGTGGGCCGAGCCAGCGTCAGGCTCTGCCTGGTGCAGCGACCCGGCGTCGACCGCCAGCCGAAACTCCACCTTGCCGCCCGGCGAATCGTTCGACGCCACATAGTAGGTCAGCCCGTTGTCGAGCACGCCTGACCTGACCGCGGGGTCAAGGGGCAGGGGCGTTGGATCCGGATCGGGAGCGGTGAAGTCGAGCCGCGGGTCGCCACCACTGTCGACACCGCCAGCCACAGTGTCGGGCGTGACCTCTTCGGTCGTCGTCACTACCTCTGACGTGGTTGGGGCTGTGTCTCCATCGCCACTACTGCTGCAAGCCGCGGCTACCAGTCCAATCGTGACGACCAGCGAGAGCCAGCGACGTGCAAATGAACGGTCAGGTTCCACCGAAGAGTGCATAGGAATCACGTCGGCATCGTAGATGGCACGATCAAGGGTCTCATGGCAGTACCGTCACCTGGATGCAGGTACCGGTCAGAGTCGCTGAAGCCTTCCGGCCCAGCGTCGCTCCGGGAACCATCCTCGCAGTGGCGTACAGCACCGTCGTGCTCGTCGCGACCCCGTTCCTGATCCAAGACATCGTCGATGTCTATGGCGTCGGGTTGGGCCAGGCGGCCCTGGTCAGCGTGTGCCAGCTCGGTGGTTTCGTTATCGGCTCGTTCGTGGCCGGCCGACACTTTGACCCTCGTCCGCGCATATTGCGTACGGCCTTGCTCCTGGCCTTCTTGGCCAACGGGCTGTCGGCCACTGTTCCACCGTGGGGTGTCCTGCTGGGGGCTCGGGTCGTATCGGGGCTCGCTCTCGGGCTCATCACGTGGTTTGCGTGGTCACAAGCATTCGGCAGTTCTGAAAAGACATCCGATATTGCGGTGATCGGCCCCCTCATCGGGGTGGTTGCAGCCCCGGTGTTGGCAGTCACCGTCGAGCGAGGTGGATTGCAGGCCCTGTTCGTCTTGTTGTCGGTTCTTGCTCTGGCTCCCCTGCCATGGTCGGGCCGATCGGTGACCACCGTGGTCGAGCGCAGCATCCAACAACGACGCACCAAGGCGGTGCCGGCCGCCAAGGTGATCCTGTGGGCGTTGTTTGCCTTCACCCTCGGCGGATCAGCGGTGTTCCAATTCGTTGTGGTTCTGGCTCACGACGAGCTGGATATGTCGACGAGCATGATCTCGTTGGCGTTCAGCTTGAACGCCCTGGTGGGTATCCCGGCCGCCCGTTGGACCCTCGAACGCCGCGGTCATCCTGGCTTGTGGATGGCAGCGACGGGTGCGATGGCTTGCGTGGTGTCGTTCGCTTGGTCGCCGTGGACGTTTGCGGTTGCCATCGTTGTGTGGGGCTTCACCTTCTGGATGGCTCTTCCGGGTGCCTACGCGGTACTGGCCGAGCGCTCGGCTTACCCCGAGCAGAGGGCGGGCGATGCTCAAGCGCTGATGGCCGCCGGCCGTGTCGTGGGCCCACTCGTGGGTGGCGTTGCCTTTGAGACCTTGGGTAACCAGGTGTTCGGAGTGATTGCGCTGATCATCATCGCCGGTGCCGGCGTGGCCATCTTCAGCGTCAGCCGCAACACCTCATTCCGGGTTCCCAAGCCTGGCTTGGAGCCACGCGGCTAGGCCGTCGACGTTCGCGGTTCGACGGTTCGGGTGCCACGTCAGGTGGTACCCCGAGGTTGCGTGCTTCACCCAGGCTCCGACCTCGACCAGCACGCCTTGGGCCAACATGTCGTCGACTAGTCGGCGCCAACCGAGGGCAACACCGCGGCCCGCCACCGCCTCTTGCAACACCAGCGGGTAGTTGTTGTAGACGACCGTCGGTCGCGCCGGCGGCTCGGCACCGAGGGCAGTGGCCCAATCGGACCATGTCATCCACGGGCGGTTGCCCTGATCCATGTGCAGGAGCCTGGTGAGCTCGCTCGGGTGTGACTGTGCCGACAGGCCGTGGGCTTCGGCAAAGGCGGGGCTCGCAACCGGCGCTACCTCTTCGGCGAACAACGGGATCGAGTCCTGACTTGCGAACGCGCCCGTTCCGACCCGGATGCTGGCGTCAAATGATCCGCTGCGGAGCTCGTCATCGTGGTCGAACAGCCACAGTCGGAGGTCGCGGCCTCCGAGCGCCCGGTGGATCTCGTCAATCCGGGGAACCAGCCACTGCTGGGCGATGCCTGGATGGGCGGCAAGGACGAACGGGGTCGAGTCGACGCTGAGACGGGTGATGTGGTGTTCAATGCTGGCGAGTGAACTATCGACAGCAGCCGCGAGTTCGGCTCCGGCCGCGGTGAGCCGGCTGCGGTTCTTTGACCGTTCGAACAACTCGATGCCGAGCGCGGCCTCGAGGTCGCGCATCTGGCGGGTCACTACCGGTTGGGTGAGGCCCAACTCCTGTGCGCCGGCACTGAACGAGCCGTTGCGGGCAACGGCATCAAAGACGGCGAGCCGCTGCAGCCGTTGAACAGACGTCATGATGGGGCGCATCTCGCACATGGTATCGACTACTGCTTGCTCTGTTCCCAGAACATGGTGACGCTGCCCGAACGGGGACTATACCGGCACCCACAAATGCCCCAGAGTTGGTGCTCATGATGATGTCGATCACCGACGACGGACGGCGCCTGCTGGTGCAACACGACCACAGCGGCCCAGCCACGCTCGTGCACCCGATCTGGCTGCGTGAGCGGTCGACGACGAGTGGACAGCTCGACCGCACCAGCCTGCAGCGGCTGTATGACCCCAACGACTTCTGCCTCGACCTCAGGGTGGTCGACGCCACTGTCGACGGGGCGCACGTGCGCGTCGGCTTCAGCGACGGCCATGAGATGACGATGGCGGTCGACCGACTGCTCGTCGAGCTCGGGTGGCAGCCGAGTCCCGAGGCCACCCCGGCGCGTGTCCCGTGGTCGGCCGACTTCGACCATCTTCCCGATGTGTCGTGGACCGACCTCGTCGCCCCCGACAATGCAGCTGCTCTGGTGCAGGCGCTCGACCCGTTCTACCGCTATGGCTTCTTCATCTTGCGCGACGTGCCGACCACACCGGGGACGATCCGCGACGTGGCCAACTTTTTCGGCAACCTGATCCCGACCAACTTTGGCGACATCTTCGATGTCGAATCCAAACCCGACCCGACCGACTTGGCCTACACCGGACTGCACCTCGCGGCCCACACCGACGGCCCGTACCGAAAGCCGGGTTTGACGATCCAGATGTTGCACGCCTTGGCCAACGAGGCGCCAGGTGGCGACAGCACCCTGGTCGATGGCTTGGCCGCTGCCAATCAGCTGCGGGCCGTCGACCCCGAGGCGTTCGACGCCGTCTGCAGCGTCGGCGTCGACTTTCGTTACGACGTCGTGACCGAGGCCATTGCCACGCGGGCTCCGCTGCTGCGCTACATCGACGGCGAGTTCGCCGAGATTCGCTTCTCGCCACGCATGGATTTCGTCGAAGCCGCCGATGCCGACCAGCTCGATGCGTTCTACCGGGGTCGCCGCTGGCTGCGCGACCACCTGAACGACCCTGCGAACCAGGCCCAGTTCCGCCTCGATGCGGGCGACCTCATGTTCATGGACAACCAGCGCCTGCTCCATGGCCGCACCGCGTTCGACGCCCAGGGCGGCCAGCGGCACCTGCAGGGCTGCTACATCGACCACGACGGACCCGACACCCTGTGGCGGGTCGCTTGCCGTCAGCGCGATCACGGTGGCGCCAAAGGATTGGCCGACATCGTCGCTTCGCACCGTGTGACCCTGCCTGGTGGTGTTGGCTAGCGTCGGTCTGGCCGCTAGCGGTGGCCAACGACGGGGATGTGATCGAGTGCGTAAACGTTTGTGTTCATCCATAGTCGTCGTGGCCGTTCTGTCTGGCTGCGGGAGCGGTGAGGCCACGGTTCAGCCATTCAGAAGTTGTGTCCTCGCTAACGGTTGGATTGGTGTTGTCCTCGAGCTCGACGACGGCGGTGACACCGACCGCTTCATCAACCTCTACGCCGATAACGCCTTGCTGGGACAGACCATTCAGGCTCCGGACTTTGCCTACGCCACGAGCGTGAGCGAAACATGGGAGATTGCATGTAACGACGCTGGTGGGCCGGGTGATCCGATTATCGCCGGTGAACTCGTTGTCACCGGGTATGACTTCGTCGAGGACGGGCCCACACGGCTCCGAGTCGACGCGGCCGGGCTCGTCAGCGAGCAATATGGCGAGCTGCCCGATGCCATCGGCATCGAGTTCACCGAAGTGCAGCGCCATACCACCGGCTAACCGCGGCCGCGGCTCACGAATCGAGGTGCACCGGGCCGATGTCCCACCCCCTCACTAGTGTTCATCGGCATGGAAACGGTGTCGATCGAGTTGAGAACTCGGGACGAACTTGCCGAGTTGGACGTCCCAACGTTGGAAGCAATCCTGCGCGACACCGACCGTTTCAACTCGCGAGTAGCCGGCTTTTCTGCTGCTGTTCGCTCTGCTTTGGGCAAGGCCCGAAGTGGTCAGCCG